>DAIPJJ010000068.1:0-20328 GCA_036770325.1 Terriglobales bacterium | reverse complement strand
CCGATCACGCGAGATGGCGCGGTGGATTCACAGCCTGTGTGGTCGCCGGATGGGAAACACATGGCGTTCGTAAGTGATCGCGACACTCATAGCTTCGTTGCGGTCTACGACGTCAGTGGCGATTCCATTCGGTACATTTTACCCACCGTAGATAAAGACTCAAGGCCGCGCTGGTCGCCTGACGGTAAGTGGATCGCTTTTGTCCGCACTGCGGGGACCGAGCACAAACTGCCGCTCATTCCGGTTCGCCCGGAACCGTGGTCGATCTGGATCGCTGACGCAACCACCGGCACTGGTCATCAGTTATGGCATAGCGGAAACAAACTGGATGACTCACTTCCCGAACTTACTGAAGATCAGTCGTTCAACTTTGCTGACGGACGGATTGTGTTTGCTTCCGAGCAGGATGGCCGAAATCACTTGTATTCGGTTTCCGTTAACGGCGGCGAACCCGTGCTGCTCACCCCGGGCGACTTCGATGTTGAAGACGTCATGCTCAGCCGGGACAAGACCTCCATTCTTTATTCCTCAAATCAGGACGATGTCGATCGGCGGCACTTGTGGCGAGTAACTGTTACAGGTGGCGCGCCGCCCCAGGCGCTCACCAGCGGAGAAACAATCGAGTGGTCCCCTGTTCAGACCGGCGATGGCAAAAGCATTCTTTGTCTTGGCTCGACTGCAACCTCGCCAGCCATGCCCTACCGAGTAATTGATCGCGGCCGCGAGATGATCGCCAAACAGGCCTTACCCGCGGACTTCCCTTCCGCTTCTCTCGTTACGCCCAAGCAGGTAATTTTCAAGAGCGAAGATGGACTCACGCTGCATGGCCAACTCTTCCTGCCGCGAAATGCCAATGGCAAAGTTCCAGGCCTCGTCTTCATGCATGGTGGGCCGATCCGGCAGATGGTACTCGGCTTCCACTACATGGACTACTACCACAACGCGTACGCTGAGAATGAATATCTCGCCAGTCGCGGCTATGCGGTGCTCTCGGTGAATTACCGGCTCGGAATCATGTATGGCCGCGCGTTCCGTGAAGCGCCGAACACGATCTGGCGCGGCGCCGCGGAATATAAAGATGTTGTGGCGGCGGCACGGTATTTGCAGGCGCTTTCGGAAGTTGACGCGACGAAAATCGGTTTGTGGGGAGGCTCATACGGTGGATTCCTCACCGCGATGGGTCTGGCGAAAAATTCCGATCTCTTCAAAGCGGGAGTTGATTTCCACGGCGTGCACGACTGGAGCGTCTTTCTGACCGAGCGCCCGTTTTTCGGCAATCTGTCGTTGCGTCCGCCTGATGCCGATGCTGCAATCAAGTTGGCGTGGGACTCTTCACCAGACGCGTACGTCGAAACGTGGAAGTCGCCGCTGCTGCTGATTCACGGGGATGATGATCGCAACGTTCCGTTCAGCCAAACCGTCGATCTGGTACAGAGGCTGCGAAGGCAGAAGGTACCGTTCGAGCAGATTGTGCTGCCGGATGAAATTCACGGCTTCTTGATGTGGAAGATCTGGGTGCGTGCTTACGGAGCAACGGCTGACTTCTTTGACCGCACGCTTAAGCGCGGAGAAGCTATCGAAGTTCACTAACTCACATTCCCCTGAACTGAGCGCAGTTCGCGTGCTCTGTTATATTCGCTTCGTGCTGCTTAAAATTCTGCGTTCTCTTGCAATTTTACTTTCGTTTTCACTGATCGCTGCAGCGGAACATCCCTCCTACCAATATTTTCGCATCGGCAAAAGCAGCGACTCGAACGCCCAAGCGGCCTCGGGCTATGCGTTGATGGGTGGCGGCAAAGATCTGGATGACGCGTTCCGTTGGCTATGTGAAAAGGGAGACGGCGGAGACTTTCTTGTCCTCCGCGCGGCTGGTGACGACGACTACAACTCGTACGTGAACGGCCTGTGCAAAGCCAACTCGGTCGCGACGTTAATCATTCCCGATCGCAATGCTGCCCAGGACCCGAAGGTCGCTGAAATAATTCGTGATGCCAAAGCAGTGTTCATCGCGGGCGGCGACCAGGCACACTATATCCGAGGTTGGCAGAACACGGGCGTTCAAAAAGCTCTCAACGATCATATTGCGGCGGGAAAGCCGATTGGCGGCACCAGCGCCGGCCTGGCGGTCCTCGGAGAATTTGTTTACAGCGCGCTCAACGATCCGCCCGATGGCATGCTTGCGTCTCCAGAAGCACTGAAAGATCCTTTTACGCCGCAAGTCGCGCTTGTTCGGAATTTCCTGAACATTCCGGTGCTTCACAACATCATCACCGACAGCCACTTCGCCAAGCGCGATCGCCTGGGACGCAGCCTGGTCTTCCTTGCCAGGCTAATGCAGGATGGGTGGACCGGCTCACCACGCGAAATTGCCGTCGATGAGCGTTCCGCGGTTCTGATCGATAGTAGCGGCAAAGCCACTATAGTCGGTACAGGCAAGGGCGCATATTTTCTTAAAGCGACCGGACCGCCTCAGGTTTGTAAGAAAGCGGTTCCTCTGACCTTTCTCGCGATTTCCGCCTACAGAGCTCCGACCGGTGGGCAATTCGATCTTTCGTCATGGAAGGGCGAAGGCGGGGTGGAGTACACACTGAACGTGAAAGATGGAGTAGTCAGCTCCACGCAAGCCGGAGACGCGCTCTACTGAATGCGCCGCAAATGCAAAGATTTGGTTGACTTCGTTGACGATTCTCTGACAAACTGCTCGCCATCCAGAATATTTCACCCACAATGCACACATCTTCTTCTTTGGTCTGCAACAGCCTCGAACAGGTGGTCTGCCTCGTCAATTCCGGCAAGCTCGAAGCTGGCTTGTGATTCCAGACAGCGGAAGTTTTCAGTTTTTACCTCACACGTAGCAATCCAGCTTTGACATTAAGTGGAGAAAATCTATATGCGGGCCTTCGAAAACTACATTACATTTCCAACTCGCGATACGGTCCAAAAGCGTGTCCGCTTGACAGCGACAGCTCTTGCGGTGATTGCATTTGCGCTCACCACATTCATCGCTCGACCCGCGAACGCGCAAACCCAGGGCCGCATTGCCGGGCAGGTGAGTGACGCATCCGGCGCCGTTATCGTTGATGCGAAGGTCACCGTTGAGAACAAGGCAACGGGCGTAAGACAGGTGTTGCAGACCAATGCGACGGGCGACTACGTTGTGTTGAACCTTAATCCGGGGTTTTATTCGGTCAGCGCAGAGGCCAACGGATTTCGCAAAGTAATCCGCGAGAACGTTCAGATCGAGGTAGGCGGCAATATCAAAGTAGATTTCGAGTTGCCCACCGGCACAACCGCCGAAGAAGTTCGCGTCACCGATGTAGCGCCTCTAGTCGATGCAAATGACACCACGTTGAGCGGCGTTCTATCCAACAAAGCAGTCAATGAGTTGCCGGTACAGGGCCGGGATTTTCAGAACCTGCTCGCCCTGCATCCGGGAGTGCAACGCGATCCCGGCGGTGGTTTTCATTCCGTAACTTCGAACGGACTTCGTCCCGATGACAACAATTACGTGATTGACGGGGCGAACGACAACGACGCCTACTATGGCGAGACCGTAGTCAACGATGCAGGCATTCAAGGCACGCCGTCCAGCAATCTTCCGCTTGATGCGATCCAGGAATTCAATACGCAGGAAGATCCTCAAGCCGACTTCGGGCAGAAGCCTGGCGTGATCGTAAATATTGGAATAAAGTCCGGGACCGATCAGATCCACGGTACCGCCTACTACTTCCATCGCAATGCTGCCTTCGACGCAAGAAACTACTTCAATCCCTCTCCGCAACCAGTTGCTGACCTTCTGCTTCACCAGTTTGGAGCATCCGTCGGCGGTCCGATCATTAAGGGAAAGTGGTTCTACTTCGCGAACTATGAAGGCGTACGTTCCAAGGTTGGCAATCCGTTCAACGTATTCAGCCCGGTGACCGTATCGCTCGCTTCTACGCCATGGGGCTTTGATCCCGACTCAAGTATCGTGGACGCCCTGACTGACACCGGTTGCGGTGCCACGCCTTTGCCCGCCGGATGTAGCCAATTGAGCCTTGATCTCATCAAGTTCTTCCCAAACAATCCGGGGTTCACGGCCAGTCCTGACGATCCCACAATCATCAACTTCAACTTCGACAATCGCAACCGGGCCGACAATCTGGTTTTCAAGAGCGACTATCATCTCAGCGACCACCACAGCTTCTCGGGAAGATTCATTTACGCCAATGCGAACCAGATCGAAGAAGACGCGTCGCCCGTCCGGGCCGAATGGCTCTCGCACGCTGCTCCTTTAACCCAGGTCTTCGGCGGCGATTGGACGTGGACGCCGAATTCTCGCTGGGTCAACACCGCTCGTTTCAGCTACAACTATTTCAACGAGACCATCGCACCCAACGATGCAAACGTTAACCCAACGACATATGGATTGAACACCGGCATAACCGATCCGCGGCTGTTCGGGTTCCCGCGAATCAATCCAAGCACATTCTGCTGCAACTATCTCGGCGGGAATTCCAGTTGGCCGCTTGCCACCACGCCCACGCACACCGAGAGCTATTCCGATACCGTCGCCTACACCGTCGGCAACCACGCCGTGCGTTTTGGCGGAGACTTCAGCAATGGCGGAGTGAAGTATTACCGCGCCGGCAATGGCCGCGGCCGCGTTGACTTTCACTTCCTGGATGATTTTCTGACGGGCAACGTTCGCAGTTGGAGTTTGCTGTTCGGTGATCCGGGGCGCGACATGAGCATAAAGTCTTTTGGCCTTTTCGCGCAGGACGATTACCGCTTGACTCGGCGTGTCACCCTAAATCTCGGACTTCGATACGACGTCACTTTCCCAATCAAGGACGCCCATAACCAGTTAGCGAATTTCGATCCTGCCAAGGGAATCGAGCAGGTCGGCTTTGGCATCAGCGAGCCTTATCAAACCAATTGGAAAAACTTCTCCCCCAGGCTCGGTGTGGCTTGGGATGTGTTTGGCACTGGCAAGACCGTGTTGCGGTCTGGCTTCGGCATGATATATGTGCAGCCTTCTATCCGCACATTCGCATTCAATGGCGGCGGACTGAATTTGAATCCCAGTGCTTTGATTCAGCCCGGAGCGAATGGAAATATGAGTTCATTCCTGATCACTGGTGGTGATCCTTCTTTGATCAATTGGAGTACGACTGGTCCGATCTTCCCGGTCAACGGCAGCGTTTCGAGTTCCTGCGATGCGACAAATCCGTGCGATTTTTTTGCCGTCAATCAAAAGCTGAGAACACCATACGTACTGAACTGGAACCTGAACGTTCAGGAGCAACTCACGCCCTCGACCATGCTGATGGTTGGATACGTCGCCAATCGCGGCGATCAGCTCTACAGTACGATCGATCTCAATCAGGTGAACCCGGCGATCGACGACGGATCCGAACAACTCGGCCGCCCAATGACTGCAAGCTGTCCGGCTCCGATTGGGCTCGGGGTCGGCGGATCTCCTTGTTATCCGTACATCGGCTTCCTCGACTCTCTTGGGAACCAGTCGTCGTCAAGTTATCAGAGTTTGCAGACGACGCTGACTCACCGCTACACAAATGGGCTCTATCTGCTAGCTGGATACACCTGGGCACACGCGATTGATGTTGCGGGGAACACCAACAATCTTGGTTTCATTCCGCAGAACAGTTTCGACTATGCCGCGGAAAAGGGGAGTGGGGACTACGACATTCGGCATCGCTTTACGTTCGCAGCTACCTATGATTTGCCTTCGCGCAAAGGCTGGGGCCAACTGCTCGAAGGCTGGCAGGTCACCAGCATTTTCACCTGGCAGACCGGCGAGCCCGTGCTGATGTTCGACGACTTCGATGACTTGCCACTAACTAATGAGGGGCCCGGCAACGCAAATAACGATCGCTGGAACATCGTTGGAAATCCTAACAACCTGAAGTGGTCGGCGAAGAACCCGATACCGTTTTTCTCTGCCTCTGACCCGGCTTGCACATCGGTCGCGACCACCCAGGCTTTGGTGGATGCGCTCAACTTTGTCGGCGGCTGCTATTCGCAGAACGGTGTCACAATGTATCCAAACGCCTTTGGCACCTTCGGCAACATGGGAAGAAACATCCTGCGCGGACCTGGATTCGTGAACTGGGATGCTTCGATCAGCAAAATCTGGCGGCTCAGCGAGCGTTTCAAATTGCAAATGCGTGGAGAGATGTTCAATGTTGCCAATCATGCAAATTTTGCAGGAGGTTCAATTGGTAACGACTTGTCATCGCCGGATAGTCTGGGCCTGGCGGGCGCGACGCCCGATGTGCAAGCCGCCAATCCCGTGATCGGATCAGGCGGCTCCCGCCATATTCAGTTGGGAGCAAAAATTATCTGGTAGAAAATCCGAAAAGACAGTTGGCTCCACCAGGATCCGAAACAACACGTGTGACTGGCCAGCTCGCGAGTTACGGTCTAGCGATTGGTCGGTCACGAGTTCCAATCTGGTCTTACCAGTGCCACCGCGCGTGCAAAGGTAATGCCGACCCAGAATACTGATTTTTTGTTGAAAGAAATTTCTGCCTGACCCCATCTCCAATTCATAACCCGCGCGTTCTCGTCTGAGAATCGGATCCTCGTCTGTATTCCATTGCTATCGGTCACGACCGGCAAGAAGACGACGTGCGAGCGGCACAACAACTACTCACGAGTTCTGGGGAGGGTTCAGTGCGTTTCGACACAAAAGTCTTCATTTGCGAGTTTCGGCGTATTTGCCTGCGGAATTTTCTTCTTTTTTCATGCGTTGTCGTAACCGCTATCAGCGCATTGGCGGGAGAGTCGCCTTATAAACCTCCGACCAGTCACTACTATTGCACCTCGAATCCAGCTCCCAAGACTCGCTACTACACCGGGCTGTTCGATGCGCCTGCTTCTGCGGACATAGAGAACCAAAACGCCAAGGCATTCCGGCAGTTTCTCTCCACGAAGTACGGAGTCAACGCATCTGCCAGTTGCCGGGGAAGTGCAGATAACAACGCCGCTGCGCAGATGCAACAAGTAATCACGCAATTGAAAAGCGCCAAATGGAAGATCGTCGAAACCGGCTGGACGCCAAGTAATACTTCAGCAGCAGCCAGCGATGCGTCTCATCCTGACTGCAACTCGGCGGACGGATGGAAGTCGGTCGCCGAGTACAAAGCAGCGTGTGAGAATCAACCGCAATCCGGCAGTGCATCAAGTCAGCTAGCGGTGCCCTCGGCGAGTTCCTCAGCTCAGCCCGGATCGGGCGGCGTGACAGGGTCGAACACCACCCCACCGTCCAACAGCGCGTCTGCTGCAGGAACTGTCCTTGCAGTGAGAATGCTCCAGGCGGTGGACTCCGCAAAGGACGGCGCCGGACGCCAATACCGCGCCGTGGTTACAAAACCGGCGAGCGGCGGGAACGGCTTTGCGATACCACAAGGATCGATGGCAACGGTCATTTTGGCCATGAACCAGTCCGGTTGGGCAGCTCACCTTCAGTCAGTGGTAGTCCAGGGCCAGCCGATAACTGTTTCGAGTGGTCCAGCGAGCGTGATGAGTTCGGCGCAAGCTGCTGCCACCGGCGCCATGAACACGGTCAGCTCCGCGCTCTCAAACTTTGGATTCCACAAGAACAAACAGGCTTCGAGTGTTGAGGCAGTTGCGACCGGAGATCGCGTGATCCTTCCGCCGGGCACGCAACTGCAATTCGTGCTCAACTCAGCTACACCGGTCGGCGGGGCCGGTCCCGGAGCCACGAGCATGGCAGGGATGTCGCAGCCACCCGTTGCGAATTCTATGGACGTTACCAACACCACAGCCGTGGCCGCAGGTGGAACGCTGAGTGCGAAGATCACTGAGGTTCGCCTTGGCCCCAGTCCTAACAAGAGCGGCGGGAAGTATGTAGTTAGCCGCGACGGCGGCCATTATGCCGCGTTCGCCATGCATGGCAGCCGCGAACTCATTATTGTAGACGGCGTGGAAGGCCCGGAATTTGATCATGCAGGCCACGCCTATTCCTACGGCGCGATCGATGTCGTCTTCAACAAAGATGGCACACACTCGGCGTACATCGGGCAGAGCGGCGACTCGCTCGTCGCTGTGGTGGACAACAAGCAACGGGCGACCATCCAGCAACTACGGCCAGGGTCGGGGTTGGGCCAACTTCCGGGGATGAGCGATGCACTTAACTATCCGCCCACGGTAAGCAATCAGGCGCCAAACCAGCAACATCCGATTCTGCTCAGCCCGAGCGGCCAGCACTACGCCTGCATCGCTTACGACAGCAATAAGAATGTGTCCAACATGGTCCTTGATGGGGTCAAAGGACCCGACATGATGAGCATTGACCCGAACCAGATCGCGTTCGTGAATGAGGAACTGGTCTATGTCGGCATAACTCCCGACCGCAACGCGCATATCGTGGTGAACAACAAAATCGGGCCGGAGTACGGCACCTTGCTGGGGATGCTGGTGACGCCCGACGCCAAGCACTATGCCGTCATTGCCACCACCAAAGGTGGAAGGATGGTGGTGGTTGACGGGAAGCCGGGAACGCTTCGCCAGTTCGAGGGCAATGGAATTCATGACATGGTGATGGCCTCGAACGGGCGCGTGGCGTTTGTCGGAGACACTCCGCTGGGCGGAGGCATATCGCACGTAGCGCCAACCCTCTATGTAGATGATCGCGAAATCTCCCGCGACATCCGGCCGTTCGCAACTGCCGTTTACGGAAACAATATTCAGAGTTATGTAGTGTTCAGCCCCGATGGAACGAAATTCGCTTATTCCAAGGTCGTGCCGGGCGGCGTTGCGGCGGTTATCGACGGCAAAGTGTGGCGCACTTATGACGGCATTGGTCGGACCGAGTTCAGTCCGGATTCGAAGCACGCTCTTTCCGTGGGTACTCGCGGTCAGTCATTCGTGACTGTTGACGGGAAGGAGATGCCGGGCATCAACCGGCTGGACAATTTCATTTTCAGCCCCGACGGCACGCGTTTTGCCTATGAGGCTTACTCGCAGGACGGAAATCATGTTGTCATAGACGGAAAGGAAAGCCCCCGCTACTACAACATCATTGCTCGTTCGCTGTCTTTCAGCCCCGACAGCAAGCACTACATCTATGGGGCATGCACGAACCTCATGAAGTGCGAAGTGGTGCAGGATGGGAATGTGAGCAACGTGCCTGGGTTGAGCGCGTTTTCGGCACGCACATTGAGGCCGGTCTACATTTTTCCGCCGGCGTTTTTTAGTCCCGACAGCAACCAGGTAGCGTACGCGTACTCAAAGTCCGATGGCACCAGCCAGACCGTGTATTTCGTCAACGGGAAGGAAATGGTGCATGGCACCAGCTTTGAATTTCCTTCCTTCAGCCCAGATAGCAAACATTTCGTTGTGATGGGCTGGAACGGTCATGGTTATTCTTTTTTTGCAGACGGCAAGATGGGACCGGGGTACCAGGAGCTTCTCGAAGCGAACCTCAATATTGCACGCTTTGAAAAGCCGGAGACTTATCGTTTTCTCGGCATCAAGGACGACGGTGTCTATCGGGTGACCGTCGATCTTGCAGCAACGAATTAACTCAGAGTCATAAAGGGGGAGGGTGGACGTGAAAAACATTGCAAGGATTTTGCAAGTTGCGCAGAGGGCAATGCTCCTGTTGCTATTTATCGGGTTCGCTGCGTCAGAAGCTTTGGCAGGAGGAGATTCGGGTTACAATCCCCCGCCGTCGTACTACTATTGCACCTCCGATCCGGCTGCTCACACCCGCTACTACAGCAACATGTTCAAGGTGCCGGGCACCGGCGTGACCTATCAGCAGATGTCGAACGGCTTCGGGCAGTTCCTCGCGCAAAAATACGGCGTCAAGAGCGCCGCCACTTGTTTTGGAGACCCGGACAAAAACGCGGCCCAGTACCGGGTGAAGCAAACAGTCGGGCAACTGAAACAGTCCAAGTGGACGCTCATACAAACGAAGTGGACTTACAATGGTGCTCCTTCCGAGGGTGAGGCGATGGACGCCTCGAGTTCGAACTCTGCCTCCTCTGCACCGCCCAGTTCGAACTCAAACCAGGCGACCGTCGATGGCGTTTACACCGGAACTTACGTCTGCGCGAAAGGACCAACAGACTTAAAGCTCACACTGAAAGCACCGGAATTCGGCCTGTTGAGTGGCACCTTCACCTTCTACGTCCCGCCAGGCACGCATAACAAGGCATACACCTTCAGCCTGAACGGCCATTTTGATCCGAAATCCGGCAGTTTCAATCTCAATCCATTGAAGTGGGAAGGACCCGAACCGCCCAACTACATGATGGTGGGCTTGAAAGGCGCAGTTGACGCCCGCGCTGGTAAGGTTTCGGGCGTCATCGACTACACCGGGTGCGGCCGCTTCGAGGCCCAAAAAGGCAGGGATGACTAGGAACTGAGTGGCCGAAGATGGGGCGTTCAGGGCCCACCGAATGACCGCACAAAGCGCTTGGCAACCGGGGAAAGCATGGGAGAGAATGTACCCCTCACATGCAGTCCCAGACGGGCAATCCCGGCACAGGAGAAGTGGCGCCGGTTGCGGCAACGCGGGAACGAGACAACGAGTATCGCCGGCTACTGGCTATCTTAGCTTCGAGAGCGCAACGCTTCGGTTCCCGCGATCCCGAAGCTGCGGCCCAGGAGACATTCAAGCGTTCGTGGGAGAACGTCACCTCGCAGCCTGCCCTGGCGTTCTATTTCGGCCAGAATCTTCCCATTTGCGCCGATACTCCACAATGGAGTCTGGACCAGCTTCTGGCGTGGCTGCACGCGGTCCTGAGGTATGTGGTTTGGGAGGAGCGGAGTCGGGCCGGATTTCGGCTGGAAGTCTCGCTCGATGAAAAATCACAAGCCGGAAACGGGGAAAGCATACCCGAACCTGCTCATCATGGGCCCGATCAGTTGCAGCTCATCATACGGCAGGAACGAGAATTGATGCTTAGCAGATGTTTTCCCAAACTCGATGCTTTATACCAAAGCGTATTGAGGATGCGCAGTGCGGGCATGAGGTATCAAGAGATTGCATCGCGACTTGGCGTAAACGAAAACACCGTAGCCACATGGGTGAGCCGCGGAATTAGAGACCTGGCGCGCTGCGTCCAGAAACGCATGTATCGCAGCTTCGAAGAAGACTGATGCCCGACTCGACGCACCTACCCGACAGCGATCGCATCCACCGCTTTGCCCGCGGAGAACTCAGCCCCGCCGAAGCCCGCGACCTTGCGCAAGCCTCTCTTGAATCGCCAGCGTTGTTTGACGAGGTCATGGCTACGGCGCTGGCGAAAGGGGCGGTAGCCAATGTTCCCGCTTACGTAGTGCCGGTGCGCCGAGTGTGGTGGCGTTCTCCAAAGGTGCTCGTCGCGGCCTGGTCGCTTGCAATCCTGATCATTGTGTCTGTGCTTGTTACGAAGTTTTTTGTAGTTAACAAGCCCTCCATCACAACAGCCAAAACAGTGCATGCGACCACTCCCGCACTCAAGCCTACTCTGAGTCTTTCTGCTGGATCTTCTCAGCCGATTCTGCTCGCCACGGATCTGCAACCATCGTCATCCGCGCAGGTGGAGCAAATTTTCCGCGGAGAAGATGCCAGCAACCGCACACCCCGGCAAACCGGATCGATCATTTCCGTTGAAGACGGCCTAGCCACCATCGATCTCGGCTCGCTCGATGGAATCTCGAAAGGAACTGCAGTCGAGGTTTATCGCGATCAGGAACTCAAGCATTCCCTTGGACGTTTGCGCATAAACACGGCGTTTCGCGAACAGGCGAGAGGTGAGATTGGAAAAGCTGATTTCAAAGCGAAATACTTCGTGCGGGCAAGTGACGTAACGTACGTGCAGGCCCTGCTGCAACGAGCGCAGGACTTCGACGCTCGTGGCCAGTTGACTGAAGCTCGCTCAGCCGCACTGCAAGCCAGCACGCGGGCGAAGGCTGCGAATGTTCCTCTTGCCGATAAAGCTAAAACATCGGAACTCGTAGCCAGGCTCGATTTCCTGGCGGGCGATGCCGAGTCAGCTCGGACGCATTACGAGACGGCCCTCGAAATACTGAGCAGCGAAAAACAAGCTCGGCCAGAAGATATTGCCGAAGTACAAAACAATCTCGCGGCGCTGGCTATGCTTCGCGGCGACTACGACTCCGCACAGAAAGCCCTCGACCAGCCCACGCATTTTTCTAATGCAAAACTGGAAGCGGATCGCCTGAACAATATGGCTGTCCTGGCGGAGCAGCGAGGCAATTCACAGCAAGCCGAAGCTTTTTATACCAAGGCCTTGGGTGCCCTCCCTAATAATTTGCGCCGTGAACGAGAAATCGTGGAAGCCAATTTAGATCGAATCAAAGGGCCACATTGAAGTATCGGGGATCTGTCCTCATCCGACGGTTTGCGTTTGGGCTGGTGCTGGCTTCCTTGCACGCAGCAGCCCAGAGTGCTCCCGGTCAGGATTGGACAACACTCGACAAGCAGGCGGAACAACTTTACACATCAGGCGACTTGAAAGAAGCAATCCGTGTCGCAAAACTCGCGGTGGCCGCTGCGTCCGGCCCGGCACAATCCAGTCGAAGCCTCGATCGTCTCGGATTTTTCGAATACACCGCCGGAGCTTTGAAGGAAGCTGAGCCGGACCTGCGGAAAGCTTTCGAACTGCGTAAGGCTACTTTTGGCGTTGAGAGCGCAGAATATGCCGAAAGCGCGAATGACCTTGCGCTGTTTTGCCGCGATTCCGGCAAGCTCCCCGAAGGGCGCACGCTGGCTGAACAAGCCGTGGATATCAGAACCCGGAAGCTGGCGAACACAGACCTGAGGGTTGCCGAGAGCCTTAATACCCTGGCCAGCATCTACGGTCTGCTTGGCGAATACGATCTGGCGATTTCCCGCTTTGAGCAGGCCCGCAGCATTCATGAATCACAGACGGCGCCACAGGATCTTGCCGAAGAATATGGAACACTCTGTATCAATCTTGCTGGCACTTATCAGCGCGTTGGGAAATATGGAAAAGCTGAAGAACTGTTCGACAAGGGTCTCGCGGTCCTTCGCGTGAGGCCTGGTATAAACCATCCTGCATACTCGGCCAGCCTTGTAGCATCTGCTTACCTGCAGGCTGAACTCGGCCACTATGCCGCCGCCGAGAAACTCTATGCGGAAGGCGGCGAGTTGCTACGAAAACAACTTGGCGAAGAGCATCGGGTTTACGCCACGTACCTGAACAACCGGGCCGCTCTCTACGCTGCGATGGGCAATGTTGCGGTCGCAGAAGCGGACTACAGGAAAGCGCTCGAATTAAAGAGGAAGATATTCGGCCCTGATGCGCTCACGATCGGCGCTTCCCTGCGAAATCTTGCGCGAATTGTATCGCGGAGAGATCCGGCCGAAGGGGAAAAGCTGTTTCAGGAAGCCGCCGATCTCTACGCACGTAATAAGCAGGTCCAACCGTACGATTATGGAAGCGCGCTGCTGGGGCTCGCGGAAGCGCAAAGAAGCGAAGGCAAGCTAGAGCGAGCGCAAAACACCTTACAGCAAGCTTCTGACATTGTTGCGAAGGGCCTGGGGACTGAACATCCGCTTTATGCTGCCGTCCTGCATGAAGAAGGAGTTATTCATCAGTCAAGGCACGAATACACTGACGCCGAGAACAACCTACAGCAAGCCGTTGATCTGGTTCAGAGAACCGAAGGCGATCATCACCCCGATCTCAGCCGGTATCTTTACCGACTTGCTTTGGTCTATGACGAAAGCGGTGACTATCGTTCTGCCGAGCCGCTATATCGTCGCAGTCTGGAAATTTCAGACCGGGCGCTGACTGACATTCTCAGCATCGGCTCAGAGAGTTCGAAGGATTCTGCTCTCGCCAACCTGGATGATCCCATACCAGTCCTGATTGCATTTCAGGCCAAGGCAGCGAAGGACGTTCCCGATGCGCGGGTACTGGCTTTCGAAGCAGTCGCGCGGCGCAAAGGTCGCGTGCTCGATCAGGTCCATAACTGGACCGAAAGGCTGTCCGGAAATTCTGATCCCTCTATACGTGAGCGTTTTCGCGAGCGTCAGGCAATGCTCGAATGCGAAGCTTCGCTGAGTACAGCCGTAGCCTATCGTGATGTCAAGCCCGCCGTTGTGGGTACGTGCTCGCTTCCCGGAACCGAACTTGATGGGCGTTATGAGCGCTTGCTTCACGACCTCCGGGCAAGCTGGACGGCAGCGTTGGGACAGCAAGGTTTTCAAGCTTTGCAGGTTCTGCGGGAACATATCGATGCCATCGAAGCAGAACTCAGCCGGGACCTTCCACAGTTCGCCTCCGCAATTAGGCCAGTGCAGTTGCGCGACATCGCTGCGGAATTGCAATCCGGCGAGCTACTGGTTGAGATCGTTGCTTACCCACAGGAGAAAACTGGCCCATCCGACCGTTACGGAGCGTTTCTTCTCGATCACTCGGGCAACTTGGAGTGGCTGGACCTGGCTTCAAAATCCGAAACTGACCGGGCAGTGCGGGATTTGTTTGCCGCTGCCAACGATTGGAGTTCAGCGAGTTCGGCGCATGAGAAACGGAATCAGAAAGTAGCCGAAGTAACCGCAAACGATTCTTTGCGTGTTCTCTCTCGCAACTTGAACCCGCTGATCGCGGAACTGGCGAAGCGCAAGGACATTCAACATCTCAGGGTCGCGCCTGATGGGATGCTCAACCTTGTACCTTTCGGCGCTCTCGCCGATAGTGCAGGCAACAGGCTCATTGAACGCGATGCTGTCAGCTATCTTTCTTCGAGCCGCGATCTGGTCAGCTTGCAAGCCTCGGCTGCCAGCGACAATTCGCACGGCAAACTTGTTATTGCTCTCAGCCCAGGGGGCAAAGAGGCCGCATCTCAGAGCTCTGTCGCATCCTCGTTCCGCTCGGAAACACTGGAGCGTTTGACCAATGCACAAGTCGAAGCTCGCCAAATAAAGAAATGGATTCCGGAAGCGGAGCTTCTTGGTGAGGGACAAGCAACGGAAGAACGAATCAAGCAGTTGCGACGTCCGGCTCTGCTGCATATCGTGGGACACGGCCTGGTGAAGGGCAACGAGAATTGCCAGAGTGATCCTGACAGCCAGACATGCGGATTAGGCAGCCCCGTGGAGCGGGTCATGAGCCTCTCAGCCATTGTGCTCGAAGAAGCATACGGGCGAGCTCCGCATTCGACGCAAGATGGCCTGCTGACGGCGTTGGAACTTCAGACACTAAACCTTCAGGGTTCGGAGATGCTGGTCCTCTCCCAATGCCGCATGGCAGATGGCGTACCGTCATCCGCGGATGGAGTGTTCGGAATGCGCCGGGCGGCAGCTATTGCAGGTGTGAAGACCTTCGTGGCTCCGCTTTGGAAGATTGCAGATGAGCCACAGCAAATCCTCATCAATCGTTTCTATGAGGAGCTTAACCACGGCAGTCCCCGCGATGAGGCGCTGCGTCGGGCGAAGCTTCAATTGCTGCATGCTCCTTCAACAAAATTCTTTCTCATCTGGGCGCCAGTAATTTTGTCGGGAGATCCGCGCCCGGTTCCCACGAACTGGTTCAAAGGTGGAGTGTTCCGATAGGCTTGTACGTGACGCCTACCGTGACTCGTTTAGGAGATAGCGAGGAAGTTGTGGCTTAGAAACCAAGTTGCAGCCTTGCCGCTTCTGACATGCGGCTCATGTCCCAGGGAGGATCGAATACGACTTCGACGTGAACTTCTTTCACGGATGGCAGGCGCGAGATTCTGGCCTCGACATCTGCCTTGAGAACATTTCCCATACCGCATCCTGGTGCAGTCATCGACATTTGGATATCGACTTTGCGGGCGTTTTCTTCCAGCGGCGTGATCTTGCAGGAATAGATCAATCCCAGGTCGACGATGTTAACGGGAATTTCGGGATCATACACCGTCTTCAAGATGTCCCAGACCATCTGCTCGTTGAATTCGCGCGTGTCCTGCGCTTCGGCGCTTGAGGCTGCTGGTTCCAGTCCGATCGCATCGGCGTCTTTGCCGTCAATGCGGTACATCTGGCCGTAGTCGGTCCACACTGTATAGCTATCGCCGCGAGACTGCATGATCCGTACCGAGGTACCCTCAGTAAGGGTACTTACGACGCCGCTCGGAATTTCAATCACTTCAACTGTGCGGCTTAGATTTGTCAGGCTCGAAGACATGGCTTACTCCGTGGAAACGGTGTCTTGTTTACCTTCAAGCGCCGCGTGCAATGTATGCCAGGCAAGCGTGGCGCATTTCACGCGGACGGGAAACTCAGAAACGCCGGAGAAAACGGCGAGTTTGCCGAGATCATTTTTTTCGCCATTGGCATCGCCGGTGGTTACGAGCTTGTGGAAAGTCTCAAACAACTTCTGCACTTCCACTTTGCTCTTGCCCTTGATTGCCTGCGTCATCATCGAAGCTGACGCTTTGGAAATTGCGCAACCCGAGCCTTGAAAACCCACGTCCCGAATCGAATCGCCTTCAACATCCAGGTAGACGGTAAAGTGGTCCCCGCACAGAGGATTGAAACCCTCCGCCTTTTGATTGGTAGTCGCAGGCCGGCGGTAATTGCGCGGCGCTTTGCTGTGCTCGAGTATGACTTCCTGGTAGAGATCGCGGAGTTCAGGCATCAGGCGAAGACCTCTTGCACTTTTTTGATGCCTTTCACCAGCGCATCGACTTCTTCTTTGGTGTTGTAGAAGGCGAACGATGCGCGGGCCGTCGCGGGAATCCCGAAGCGGTCCATAATTGGCTGCGCGCAATGATGGCCGGTCCTGATCGCAATTCCTTCCTGGTCGAGAATCGTTCCCACATCGTGAGGATGAATTCCTTCGATCACAAACGAGAGCACTCCCGCTTTTTCTTTGGCATTGCCGATGATGCGCACGCCGGGAATTTCGGAGACTTTCTCAGTGGCGTACGCCAGCAATTCATGCTCATATCCCGCGATCTTATCCATGCCGATTCGATTCAAGTACTCGACGGCTGTGCCGAATGCAATCGCGCCGGCAATGTTGGGTGTACCAGCCTCGAATTTGAACGGAAGCTTGTTATATGTGGTCTTCTCAAAGGTGACCGAGCTGATCATCTCTCCACCGCCTTGATAAGGAGGCATTGCTTCGAGAAGAGCAGCTTTACCGTAGAGCACGCCCATGCCGGTCGGGCCGAACATCTTGTGACTTGAAAACGCGTAGAAGTCGCAGCCGAGTGCCTGCACATCGACTTTCATGTGCGGAACTGCCTGTGCGCCATCAACCAGCACCCGGATATTTTTCGAATGCGCACAGTCGACAATCTTCTTGATTGGATTGACCGTCCCCAGCGCGTTCGAAACATGGGCGATGGCGAGAATCTTGACGCGTGGAGTCAGCAGTTTGTGGAGTTCTCCGACAAGCAACTCGCCGTCATCATTGATAGGCGCAACTCGCAGCTTCGCGCCCTTTTCCTCGCAGAGAATTTGCCACGGCACGATGTTCGAGTGGTGCTCCATGGCGCTGATCACTATTTCATCGCCTGCGCCGACGTTCGCCCGGCCATAGGTCTGCGCGACGAGATTGATCGCTTCCGTCGTACCGCGAACAAAAATTATTTCTTTGGCATTCGCCGCGTTGATGAATTTCTGCAGAGCCTCGCGCGCGCGCTCATGCTCCGCAGTCGCAAGCTCCGAAAGAAAATGCACGCCCCGATGAATATTGGCGTTTTCCTGCTCGTAATAGCGCCTTTCAGTGTCAATCACCGTCCGCGGCTTTTGCGAAGTAGCCGCGTTGTCCAGATACACAAGCTTTTTTCCGCGGACATCAAGCTCAAGAATTGGAAAGTCGCGCCGGACCTTCTCGACATCGAAGCCGCTCTCGACCAGATGCAGTGTCCCGGCTGATTCTGAACTCGGCAGTTTGGTAGCTGTCGTCATCCGACCTCCTGCCAATTGCGACGGGTACTGTGTGGGTCGGAGACTCTTGGCTGACTAGCGTCGCGGCTGCTCGATGCAGACAACTGCTGCAAGTGATCATGAATCAAGTTCTCCACGTGCTCGCGTGCTGGGCCCGCCGACATGCGATCCAGGCATTCGTTAGCAAATGCAAGCAGGAGAAGCTTGCGCGCCGACACTTCATCGATTCCGCGGGAGCGCAGATAGAACAACGCATTCTCCTCGATTTGTCCGATGGTGGCGCCGTGCGTGCACTTCACATCATCGGCGTAAATCTCGAGCTGCGGTTTGGTGTCGATGCGCGCGTCATCGGAAAGCAGCAGGTTGCGGTTGGTCTGCTTGGCGTCAGTCTTTTGCGCATCTTTATGAACGATAATCCGGCCGTGAAAAACTCCATGCGCCTGATCGTCGAGAATGCCGTTATAAAACTGGCGGCTGGCGCAGTGTGGACTCGCATGCTCAACCAACATGTAATTGTCGAGATGCTGCTTGCCACTTCCGATGAAAAGGCCGTTGATCAGGCACTCCGAGCCTTCACCGGCCAGTACCGGATGAACGTTGTTCCGAACCAACCCTCCGCCAAGAAGGACCGAATGCGAAGAGACATTCGCGCTTCTTCCCTGCTGAATTCTAAGTGTCGAAACGTTGAAGGCCTGATTGTGCTCACGCTCGATCATGTAATGCGAAACAACTGCGTTTTCGCCGACGACGAGTTCAGTCGCGGTGTTGCAAAACGCCATGCTCTCGCCGATGGAAACGTAGTCTTCAATTATCGTTGCTTGCGCTTCATTCTCTATTACGATCAGGTTCCGCGGATGCGTCATCAACGGCTGATCAGTTTGCGTGGAGACAAATAGAAGGCAGATCGGCTGCCTGGCAACCACGCCCTTGCGCACACTGACGAATCCGCCATCTTCAGCGAAGGCGGTGTTCAAAGCGCTGAAAGCATCCCGCTGGGTGTTGAGATATCGGCCGAGGTGAATTTCGGCGTTCTTTGCGTTGGAAGAGATCTCATCAGCCAGTGCGTTCACGGCCACGCCTGGCGGCAAACTCTCGATTGATGAAAGCTCCCGGGAAAATTTTCCATTTACGAAGACCAGTTGGGTTGCGCCATCAATTTGAAACGGCTGCAGCTCGGCTTGAGTTAGTTTCGTGCTCTCTGCAAGTTGGAATTGCGTTTTCGCGAGAGCCGAAACATTCGTAAACCGCCAGTCTTCGTCGTGGGTAGTGGGAAATCCAACTTCGCAGAATCGTGCGAAGGCGTCCTCGCGAAGCCTGCGGAGCCACGGCAAGTCATGCCCGGCCGCGCGTTTCTGAAAATCCGTGAAACTATCGAGATAAGTTCCTAATTGTTCGGTCGCAGTGATCACGTCGTCTTCCCTGAGGTGTTACGCCAAAGCAGTTTGCCGGGCTTCGTTTTCGATTTCGCCGTAGCCCTTCTCTTCGAGCTCGAGCGCCAGTTCCGGGCCGCCGGAACGCACGATCCGGCCATTCACCAGCACGTGCACGAAATCGGGGACGATGTAGTTCAACAGCCGCTGATAGTGTGTGACCACGATCATCGCTCTTTCCGGGCTGCGCAGCTTGTTCACACCATTGGCCACGATTCGAAGCGCGTCGATGTCCAGACCGGAATCAGTTTCGTCAAGAACGGCCAGCTTCGGTTCGAGCACTGCCATCTGTAAGATCTCGTTGCGCTTCTTCTCGCCGCCTGAAAAGCCCTCATTTACCGAGCGGTTGAGAAGCTTTTCATCCATCTCGAGCAGCTTCATCTTCTCGCGGAAGAGCGGCAGGAAGTCCATAGCGTCCATTTCATCCTGTCCGTGGTATTTGCGGACGGCATTCAACGCCGAGCGAAGAAAATACGCATTGCCGATTCCGGGAATCTCGACCGGGTATTGAAAAGCGAGGAAAACGCCCTCGCAGGCCGCGTCTTCGGCTTTCATTTCGAGCAGGTCTTTGCCGTTGTAGGTGATCTGGCCTTCGGTCACAACGTAGGCCTCGCGCCGCGCGAGCACCTGCGCCAACGTGCTCTTGCCCGAACCGTTCGGCCCCATGATCGAATGCACCTCGCCAGGATTTATGGTGAGGTCAATTCCCTTAAGAATTTCGTGATCATCCACTTTGACGTGCAAGTTCTTGATTTCCAGTAGGCTCATTTTTTCGTCTCTAAGATCGTCGTTCGTCCTTAGTCGTTCGTCGTTAGCGGTCTTAGATTTAGACCGACGACTAACGACCAAAGACCGTTTTTATCCCACACTTCCTTCCAGACTCACGCTCAGCAGCTTCTGCGCTTCGACGGCGAATTCCATCGGCAGTTCCTGGATGACTTCCTTGACGAAGCCGTTGACGATCAGCGCGATCGCCGCTTCCGTCGGGATGCCGCGCTGCAGGCAGTAGAACAGCCGGTCCTCGGAAAT
>DAIPJJ010000247.1:0-5180 GCA_036770325.1 Terriglobales bacterium | reverse complement strand
GTGTCGAAGGCATGACTTGAAACTTTTGAGCATACGGGGTGCAAAAGAGCCTCGGACGCCAGGCTGGCGTTCAAACGGTAGTAGTGAGTTTAAGGGATGGCACGGTCGAGATCACGCCAAAGGAAGACGGGAGGATCGATCCTCCACAACTTCTCAAGGCCACGTATGACAGCGGTGTAAGTGTCGCCGAGTTCGACATGATCGTGCGCGGAAAAATTGTGAAGGATGCGTCGGGTAATTTGGCGCTGCAAGCTGAGCCGAACCAGCTCTTCGCATTTTCGCCGAACGATATGTCGAAAAGTCTCGAACCGCTTGTCGGCTCATCAACCCAGGTGACTGTACGCGGGCAGTTGTACAAGAAGCCTGCCGGGAAAAAGAAGGCGAAATGGGACGCTTCGGTTCCGCTGAACCTTCTAATTCTGGAAATACAAAAGAAGGAGTAAATGACAGGAAACTATTTATTGCTTTCGGTAGTAGCTCTCGTTGGACTTGCCGGTTGCAATCGACCGGCGAGTCCGACGCAATCCAAACAAGTGGCAGGTGCGCCAGGCGAGATCGGCTCGCATATGCCGGAGTTTGCCGCGACTGATCTGCGGGGTCATCAGATCTCGTCGGCAGAACTTCGGGGGAAAGTTGTGCTGATCGATTTCTGGGCGACATGGTGCCAGCCGTGCAAGAAAGAAATGCCGGGATATCAGACACTACTCGACCGCTATGGATCGCAAGGATTTGCAGTTATCGGATTCAAATTCGACATTATGAGGGACGCGATAAATCCGCTTCAGTTTGCAAAAGAAATCGGCGTGCACTACCCATTGGTTATTGCCTCTGACGAGATAAAGCAAAAGTTCGGAGGAATCGAAGGCCTGCCGACAACCATGCTCTACGATCGGCAGGGTGTACTTCGCGACAAAGTCATCGGATTCGAATACACAGATCATTTTAAATCGGAGATGAGGCCGCTCCTTGAAGGTGGAAAACCGCAGTAGAACTTGAGGACGAAACGAATTAGTAACGAGCGTCATTGGTACCAGAGTCGTTAACAGTGGGAATGCATCGAGCTACAAATGCTTTCCTGACAGCTGAACATCCGCTCACATGAGAAAAGTGGGAGAAAGTGTCTGACCCACATAGAGGCCTCTGCTGATTCCTTTGTCGGACAGGAATTTCCGACCCTTCGACTTCGCGCAGGGGCGGCTTCACAGGGTTACGGAACAAGTACCGCGGCGCCGTCGATGGCGTCGTTCTTGACGGCTTGCAGAGCTTCGTTGGCTTTGGCGAGTGGAAACTTCGTAACCTGCGGCTTGAGTTTGATTTCGGCGGCGAGGGCGAGGAAGTCGCGAGCGTCGGCGCGGGTCATGTTGGTCACGCTGCGAATCTGGCGTTCTCCCCAGAGCAGGCGGTCGTAGTCGAACTGCGGCATGCGGTCAAGGTGAATGGCATTGATGGCGACCACGCCTCCTTTGCGCAGACTGGAAAGCGCGGCGAGAACAACGTCTCCGCTGGGCGCAAAGGTGATGGCACGGTCGAGTTCAACAGGAGGCTTGTCGTGCTCGGCGCCAACCCAGCGTGCGCCGAGAGATTCAGCGAGCTTGCGATGCGATTCGCCGCGGGTTGAGACGTAAACTTCGCAGTTCCAGGACTGTAATACACGGATAGCAAGATGGGCGGATGCGCCGAAGCCGAAGAGTCCGACGCGTTCGTTCTTTTCGACACTTGCGACGCGGAGTGCGCGGAATCCGATGATGCCGGCACAGAGTAAAGGTGCGGCATGGAGCGCGTCGAGTTGCGAAGGAATTGGGAAGCAGAAATCAGCGCGGGCGAGAGCGTATTGCGCGTAGCCGCCGTTGACGGAATATCCGGTGAATGTCGGGTGGTCGCAGAGGTTTTCCATGTTGCGGCGGCAGTAGGAGCAGGTGCCGTCGGTGCCGCCGATCCAGGAGACGCCGACACGAAGCCCGACGGACAGGGTCGGCGAACTGCGCTCGGCAGGGCGGGCCTGGAGGGCCGCCCCTCCATGGTCATCGGTAAAGGCGATGACCTCGCCGACGATCTGATGGCCGGGAACAATGCGAGGATGCAGCGGCGGGAGTTCGCCTTCGACGATGTGCAGATCAGTGCGGCAGATGCCGCAGGCGAGCACTTTCAGGAGAACGTGGCCGGGTTGCGGATCGGGAGTGGGGACGTCTTCGATTCTCAGCGGAGAAGTCGCGATAGGAGCTGGAGTGGTGAGGACTGCGGCTTGCATGTAAGGATTTTATGTGGTGAGGGACTCGCGTGCGCTTTGCTCATCAACCCGAAAGTCAAAACCCCCACCCCTTCGGCTTTGCTCAGGGCAGGCTCCATACAAGTCAGAGCCAGGCGGAATCAGCGGAAGTTGCTGAACATTACGAGATCGGAATCATTCACGCGGGCGCGGCCGACTGCGATCTGCTTTCCGTCAGGCGAAACGGCGTAAGAGCCAACCCAGAGCGGCTCGGAGGCAAAATGAGTGAGTTGCGTTGGCTTGCTGCCATCGAGTGGTTGGTAAAAAAGATTTGAACTTGCCCCGGTGGCTTTGTCGAGAATAAGCGCATTCCCGTCTGGCGCCCAAGCCGGCCGGGTTACGACTCCTTCTTCTGAGAGTATCGATCGATTTCCGCCATCGAGGTCCTGAATGACGATCTGCTCTTTGTGCTGGCCGTTGTTTTCGGAAAACTGGAAGAAAGCAATCCGCTTGTTGTCTGGAGACAACGCGGCATTGTAGGAGGCTTGAGCATAGACCGCGGCGGGCGAGCTGCCGTCAGTTGCGGCTCGCATCAGCGCTGGTCCTGCGAAAAAGTCGTTGTAGAAAACGCTCTTGCCATCTTTCGTGCAAGCCGGCCACTCGGCATCGCGCCCTGAGGTCACTCTTTTGGTCTCGCCGGTGGCGAGGCTGTGACGGAAGAGAGTGAGACTATTGTTGTACAAATTCGCGTAGAGGACCGCATCCGGACCGCACGAAATTCCATACGAAGCGTTGGTTTCACGGTCAGGCACTCGCGTGCGCGAAGAGCCATCAGGGTTCATGCGGAAGGAGTGGAAGTCGTTATCCCCGAAATAGATTCTGCCATCATTACCCCAGTTGACCTCATCTCCCTCGGCTTGTCCTTGGGTAAGCGGGGTAGTGCTCATCTTCATCTCACCGGGCCATTTTGCCGGAGCGGTTCCCAGGTAAATAGCAGAGGATTGCTGTTCCTGTATGGTGGCGAGAGTCTTTCCGTCTGCCGTGACCGTTAAATTTCGATATTCGTTAAGGTCATTGATCACGTTTTGCAGATCGCCGGAAGGATATGGCTGAAACTTTATTTGTCTATGGAAGCTCTTCTCGGGTGCGCGGCATTCCAGGAAGATGCCGGTCGAGTCCGGCAGCCAGGCAACGTCATCAAGCAGAAACGGATACGAAATGGACTTCACCAGGTTTCCGTCGGGAGTAAATACGAGAAGACTGCTCAAGCCTTGCTTGGTGAGTTCGGTTTGAGTCACGGCGATCAGTTTTCCGTCCCCCGACCATGATGGCGCGCCACCGTTCAATCCCATTGCCTCGCGTTCGACAACGGTGTGCCGGCCAGTGCCGTCACTATTTGCAATCACAAGCTGAGGCTTGGCGCCGCCGAAATCGTAATGAACGAAGACGATCTGCTTGCCATCGGGAGAGAAGCTCACGGCAGTACTCAGGTCGCTTAAAACGCGTTGCGGCGTACCGCCCAGGCTGGGAACGGAATAAAGGATCAGTTCGTCTTCATTCTGAGGGTCGCTGTGTACGTAGTAAATATAGTTGCCGTCGGGTGAAAAAGTAGGATGACGCTCAAAGTTTCCGGGACCGGGAGCGACTACCTGGGCTTCGCTTCCTGTAGCGATCTGCTTCACCCAGAGACTCGGTTGTTCTCCGCGCTTGATATACGCGGCATAGCGGCCATCCGGTGAAATTGCTCCGACAATAGCCGTGCCATTGTCGGTGAGCTTGGAAATTTGCATGTTCAGCGGATGGAGCGCGGTTTCGCTCGACGAGAAATGGTTGTAAAGAGCGAACGCGGTCACGATGAGCGCGATGATGATCGGACTGATAATCAGTCGCCACTTATGGCGTTTGGCCTCGGCGAGGACGGCTGCATTTGACGGCTGGGCAGCAGTTGAGCCGGAACTTTGTGGAAGTGTAACTACGCCGGAAGAAGAGCTCGCGGGCGAGGGCGCCCGCGCCACACGTTCTGAAGAAGTGGATCCCCGCTTGATGCGCTTCAGGTCGGCACGCAATTCCGCGGCAGACTGGCAGCGCAGATCGGCGTCTTTTTCGAGACATTTGAGAATCGCGTCGTTGAGCGCGGGCGGGAGCAGCGGATTGAGCTCCGTGGGAAGCGGCGGATTTTTTTCCAGGATCGCGTGAAAGATCACCGCCGAAGTTGGGCCTTCAAATGGCAGCCGCCCGGTGGACATTTGATAGAGCACGGCGCCGAAGCTGAAGAGATCGGTGCGGGCATCAACCGGCTCGCCTCGGGCCTGCTCCGGCGACATGTACGCGACCGTGCCGACGGTCGATCCAGGGCTGGTGAGCAGCGGGCTGTCGAGCGTAGCGCCGGCAGCGACGGTGGCCTGTTCATGCTCGCGCGCAAGTTTGGCCAGGCCGAAATCGAGGACCTTGGCGCGGCCGCGAGTCGTAATAAAGATGTTGGCCGGCTTGATGTCGCGATGAACGATTCCCTTGCGGTGCGCGGCATCGAGTGCGTCGGCAACCTGGATTGCGACATCGAGGAGCTGATCGTTGGTGAACGGGCGGGAGAGCAGCCGCTCGGCGAGAGACTCGCCTTCGAGCAATTCCATGGCAATGAAGGGCTGGCCCTCGTGTTCGCTGATCTCGTAAATGGTGCAGATATTTTCGTGATTGATCGACGAGGCGGTTCGCGCTTCATTGCGAAACCGCTCAAGCGACTGTGGGCTGAGGGCCGTTTCGCGAGGCAGAAATTTCAGTGCGACCCGGCGGCCAAGCGTGAGGTCTTCAGCTTCATAGACCACGCCCATGCCGCCATGACCGAGCTCACGAAGAATTTGGTAGTGCGAGACAGTGCTACCGATCAAAGGGAACCTGCGAGAGAGCCATCTTACGGGGTGAACAAGGGGTGGTCAAATGCGGGCAGGTATATGGAGCCGAGGGGAAAATGCGACAC
>DAIPJJ010000246.1:0-5216 GCA_036770325.1 Terriglobales bacterium | reverse complement strand
AGATCTGATGTCGAGCTTACTGGCAACAATGTTCGTGGGAACCGGCGCCATGGCCGCCGACCAGGGCACGCTCGAAGTTACTGCGAACAACGTGGCCAATGAGAACACGCCCGGCTACTCCCGCGAGGTCGCGGACCTCGAAGAAAGCACGCCAGTCGTGCTTGGCCACCTGACTTACGGTACGGGGGTCAAGCTGGCGCAGGTGCACAGCATTCGCGATTCCATCCTGCAGCTCCGCATACAGCAGGAGACTGGTCAACAGGGACAACTGAATTCTTTTGTAGGCGCGATGAGTCAGGCACAGACGCTCTTCACCGCGGGAACCAGCGACATCGGCTCTCAGATTTCGAGTCTGTTCTCGAGCATTTCTGAGCTCTCGACTGATCCTTCCAGCATCTCGTTGCGGCAGGCGGTGCTCACGTCGGCCTCGAACCTGACCTCGACTTTTAACAACATCTCTACAAACCTCAACACGCAGCGCTCGAACCTTGACCTGAATGTCATGCAATCCGTCCAGCAGGTAAACACTCTGACGAAACAGATCGCTGGGTTGAATGGAGAGATTACCGCGCTTGAAAACGTCGGGCAAGATGCCAACGCCTTCGTCGATCAACGCGACAACCTGATAAACCAGCTCTCAGGATTGATCGATGTCTCGGAAATCAAGAGCGACAGCGGCATTACGCTGACCACATCGAACGGCACAGCACTGGTTGCGGGGACGCAGAGCTACGACTTAAGCACCCAGGCTGATTCTTCCGGCGTGCAGCACGTTTTTTCGCCAGGCACCGACATTACTTCAACACTGCAATCGGGTTCATTGGCTGGATTGATTCAGGCACGCGATCAGACCATTCCCGGGTTGCTCGCCAAACTGGACACATTGGCTGCCGGAATTGAAACAGCCTTTAACAGTGCCAACGCTTCCGGCTTCGATCTGAACGGCAACACCGGCACTCAGTTCTTCCGCCAGCCCCCGGCGGGCGGCGCGGGCGCGGCAGCAAACATGGCGCTCGCAATCAGCGATCCGGCCCTCATCGCCGCGAGTTCAGACGGCAGCGCGGGAAACGGGAATCTCGCGAAGTTCTCAGCTATTCAGAACCAGGCAACCATTGCTGGCGCGACGCCCACTGACTACTACAGCAACCTGGTCTTCAACGTGGGCAACGAGGTTTCAAACGGCACCGCCGAATTGCAATCTGCCCAGCTAGTTCTGCGGCAACTTCAGGACCAGCGCGGCAGCATCTCCGGAGTCTCCCTCGACGAAGAGGCCGCCAACATGACGCAATTCCAGCGCGCCTACGATGCCGCGGCGCAGATAGTGGTCGCCGTGAACCAGATGCTTGAAACTGTGATCAACATGGGCGTGGCCACAACTTCATGAGTACGATCCGCGTGAATCCATACGTATTGCCTGATCTGCTGGCCGAACTCAACAATACCCAGCAGCAGGCGGACACAGCTTCTCTGCAAATGGCGACCGGCAGCAGAATTAACAAGCCGTCGGACGACCCGGCAGGCGCGGCCCAAATGGTCTCGAATAAAGCGGAGACCAGCCGGGATGACACGTTCCTGCGCAGCATAACGAGCCTTACTGCGCTGATGCAGACAGCCGACTCCACACTCAGTTCAGTCGTCAGCGTTTTGCAGCGCGCGATTTCGCTTGGCGTGGAAGGCGCGAATGGAACACTCTCCGACACCGACCGCGCCGATGTTGCCAATGAACTCACTGGAATCCAGCAGCAACTGTTGAGTCTGGCGAACACCGACTACCAGGGCGAATTCATTTTTGCGGGCACCGCGACCGTTCAACCCTTCGTCGCGGACGGGAACAGCCCTTCCGGCGTGACTTACAACGGTAATACCGGCATCAATAACGTTGAAATCGGACGCAACTATTCCGTGCAGATTAACCTGCCGGGATCGCAGGTGTTCAGTGGGTCTTCAGGAGATGTGTTTCAATCGATTGCCGATCTGATCGGCGCGCTACAGTCAAACAGCAATATCGGCGGGGCAGTGGATGCAGTCAGCGATGCATACGACTATGTGACGGGGCAGCGCGTGTTCTACGGAAACGTTGTGAACCAATTGCAATCGCAGCAGAATTTCCTGAACTCCGACAAACTTGATCTCGCGACTGCTGCAAACTCCATTTCAGCAACTGACATGGCGCAGGCAGCAACCACTTTCAGCCAGGCTGAGATCGCGCTCAATGCCGAACTTGCCGGAATCAGCCGGATTTCGCAGGTGAGTCTGTTTGATTACTTGAAATGAGAAGAAGCCCTTAGCTCTTAGCTCTGGGGACAAAACCTTACGCCGGCACTGCCGTCTTCCTCGGCGGATTAAAGAATGGAAGCTTTACAACCTTGGCCGCGGCCCTCTGCCGCACAGCTTCGATTGTGACTTCCATCTGCAGCGTGTTGCCCGCTGTCGCATGGGCGGTTTCGACACTCGCCAGGGCAATCAACTTCTTGAGCACTGGAGACCATGTGGTTGAAGTCGCCTTCCCCACTTGCCGGTTGCCTGAATAAACCGGGACATGGACCCGCGAAGTCTGGCTGGGCGCTGCAGGAGTTAACCCCAGCTTCTCGTACAAAGCTTCAATCTCGTTCCAGTCGAGTTCAAGCCCTACCAGTTGCCGTGCAACTCCCTGCTTGTGGTCACCTTCGAGTGCGGCTCGTCCGACGAAATATTCCTTATCCAGATGGACCATCTTGCCGAAGCCAAGTTCGTAAGGCGAAAATTTCTGAGTTGCGATCAGAGCCTTGCGCGAGCTTGTGTAGTCCACATCGAGGAGCAATAGTCCCGCTTCCACACGCGCCACATCGAGCGCGAGCATCCCCGTGGGATGCAAATCGAACGGCCTCCCTGCCTGGGTGATCGCGTCCCAGACTTTCACGGCGTCTTTCCAATCCACCCAAATCTCGTAACCCAAATCGCCGGTGTACCCGGTACGCGAAATATCGACCGGCACGCCGGCAATTTTGCCATGGGTCATTCGGAAATATTTCAGGTTCGTGATCTCCGCATCGGCAACCGTCTTGAGCAGCTTCGCCGAAGTCGGACCTTGCAACGCGAGCGCCGCAACCTGCTCCGAGATGTCTTCGATCTGAACATCCATGTTCAACCCGTTCTGGTGAAACCAGCGGATATTTGGCTCGGCGGCGGTCCAACGATAGCGGTTCTCATCCAGACGCGTGATCGTGCCGTCGTCAATAACTTTCCCCTGCTCATCGCACCAGCAGCAATAAATCACCTGCCCTTTAGCGACTTTGTTGATGTCGCGTGTGATGATGCGGTTCACGAACTTCGTAGCATCGCCCCCGGTGATCAAATATTTGTATAGCGGCGTGATGTCGATCAGCGCCGCGGCGTTGCGGATGGCGTTGTATTCGTGCTCATGGTGCGTTTCATAGACGCTGACCGTGTAGTATCCCGACCATTCGCGGTAATTGAGGCTCTGGCAAAGCGGCAGAGTGCGTTCGTGAAATGCGGTTCCGATAGGCATGGGTCACTCTTGTTTCTAAAACTTTGAATTATACGATTTCTATGTCATAACGAACTGGTTCGCGAAGCGAAGCTGGACGAATGATTCGGTTGTAGTACTCGCACGTGCCATAATGTTGCGCTCACCAAACCGGAGCTCCCCATGATCTCGCGCCGCCGCTTTTTGCAAACAACTGCTGTTTCGAGCGCAGCACTCTCGCGCGTTGCTGCCGCCCAAGAAAGTTCAAGTAACTGCACACCGCTGCCTGCCATTGCACAACTACGCTCTCTGAAGAACGAAGCTCATCCAATTTCTGCTCAAGAACGAGCAGAGCCCCAGGAGAAAGCGCGCCAACTGATGCGCGCAAACAACATCGATGCGGTCCTCCTGATGCCGGGGACCTCATTGACTTACTTCACCGGAATTCAATGGTGGGGTGGCGAGCGAATGTTTGCCATGGTGCTCCCCGCAAATGGCAAACCGCTCTTCGTTTGTCCGGCGTTCGAACAGGCGCGGGCTGTTGAACAGATCGCGAACAGTCCGCAGGCGGGTGCTGCCGACATCCGAATCTGGCAGGAGGATGAGAGCCCATCGCAGAAGCTTGCACAAGGGCTGCGCGATCTGAACATTGCGAGCGGCACGCTGGGCATCGAGGAAACCGTGCGCTTCGTGTTCAGCAACGCAGTTGCGCAGGCAGCCCCACAGGTGAAATTCACCAGTGCAACGCCTGTTACTGCTGGTTGCCGAATGATCAAGAGCGAACACGAAATCGCGCTCATGCGCCTGGCCTGCAAGGCGACGCTCGCGGTTTACGAAGCTGTGTTTAAAAGCTTGCATGCGGGCATGACCGATGCCGACATCCGGCAACTGGCAGGGTCAGGATTCGAAAAAGTAGGCTTTCCCGGCGATGTGGATGTCTCGATTGCGAGCAATTCCACGTCTCCGCACGGTTCGACCGAGCGCCAGAAGATTCGTGAAGGTACCATCATCATGCTCGACGATGGATGCACGGTCGAGGGCTACGCGTCCGACATTACTCGCACGTTTGTGTTGGGCAAACCGACAGAGAAGATGAAGCAAGTTTTCGATATCGTTCACCAGGCGCAAAGCGCAGCACTAAAAGCAGCGCGGGCTGGCGTGACCTGCGAAAGTATCGATGCCGCTGCGCGAAAGGTCGTCGTTGATGCGGGTTACGGGCCTGACTACAAATACTTCACGCATCGCGTCGGCCACGGGATGGGAATGGACATTCATGAGTGGCCTTATCTCGTGCATGGAAACACGATGCAGCTCGAACCAAATATGGTATTCAGCGATGAGCCAGGAATCTACATTCCCGGCGAGTTCGGAATACGGCTCGAAGACGATATGCACATTACCGAGAACGGAGCGGAGTTGTTCACGCCGCAGTCGCCCTCGCTGACGGAACCGTTTGGGACGGCGTAACCCTTCGCTCTTCCATTTTTCCTATTGTCATCCCGAACTCGGACGCGAAGCGGACGAGAGAGGGACCTGACGATACTCGTGCGCCATCACAGGCGTGGACAGGATAACCGGCATCTACATGCGCGTGGCAGACTCCAATCTCACTTCAAGCTGACGTCGGTCCTTCTCCTGCCCCCGGCGGAGTGCAGGTTCGGGCGGTTTTCGAGTTAACGATCCACTTACCCTGGTGGCGCGAAACGCGTGTGATGAATGAAAGCGAGTGGAACAGCGCTCCGCTACACTC
>DAIPJJ010000245.1:0-5222 GCA_036770325.1 Terriglobales bacterium | reverse complement strand
GCGATCGACAGTGGACGCCGGCGCCGGATTCACGATGATCAAACGGGAGACCCGCTGCGGATTTCGTATCGCATATTCGAGCGCGAGCACTGCTCCCCATGAATGACCGAGTAGTACGACGGAATCGAGGTGGAAAAATTGCCTGACTCTGTCCAGGTCGTCGATTTCAGAGGCGAGCGTGATGTCTTCGGGCTGCACGTGATCGGCTGATCGTCCGCGTCCGCGCTGGTCGTAGTAGATCAAGCGAAAAGAACTAGCGAGGCGGTCGAGGTCAGGCAAAAGATAGGTGTGGTCGAAATCGGGACCGCCGTGGAGAACAATGATTGCCGGTCCTTTGCCGATTTCGCGCGAGTACAACTTGGCGCCGGGAACCGGAACGTAGGCTTCATGCTCAGGTGAAATGCCGGCGGTATGGTGGCCGCCGGAATTGGATCGAGCCAAGGCAATGACGGCGCAGAAGGCAATCGCGAGTACGCCCGCGGTTTTCATTTCGACAACGCTACATCAACATCCGAAAAATGTAGCAACTGATTGATTTTCGGCAATCATGTTACTACAATTGTAATAACATAGGAGGCCTTCGTGGTCGAACTCAAGGTCCGAAGATTCGGCAACTCGCTTGGTGTGGTTCTTCCCAAAGAGGTCATTAAGCGGCTGCAGACGGGCGATGGCGAAAAGCTGTTCCTGATCGAAGGAGCAGCCGGCGATTATCGCCTTACACCTTATGATCCCGGTTTTGAGGAGCAGATGGCAAAGGTCGAAGACATCATGGCCCGTTATCGCAATACTCTTCGCGCGCTTGCAAAGTGAAAAAGACAGAGCCTTTCTGGATATTGAAGCAGGTTGTGCTAGCCGCCCATAGCCGGCTTTTGGCAGCACATGGCGGCGCCGAGGGACTGCGTGATGCAGGCCTCCTCGAATCCGCTCTGGCTAGCCCGCGCCAACACTATAGCTACGGAGATCCTCATATCGTCGATCTAGCCGCGCTGTACACCGCCGGACTCGTCCGCAACCACCCATTCGTGGATGGCAATAAGCGAACAGGTTTCGCAGTCGGTGCGGCATTCCTGGAGTTAAATGGTTTCGTTTTCCGAGCGACGGAAGAGGATGCAGTTGAAGCTGTTTTCGCCCTTGCCGCAGGCGACCTCGACGAAGCCGGATACGCTAAGTGGTTGCGCTCCAACGTCAAACGGCAGCGTAGGTAACCTCGTCTACTGCTCACGAATGGCGTGGACGAACGCCAGACCGAAGACTACAATTTTCTGGTCGGATATCTAAGTCCGCACACAGGCTCTATCCGCACACTGCGGAGGGGCACTGGAGGAACCGTGAGTCTCACCCCGATTGGCGCGCCGCGCCATAAAGTTACTGTTTCTTCTCTCCGCGAAAGAAAGCTTCACCAGGAACCGATCACCTGCCTGACTGCCTATGACTATTCGAGCGCGCGGCTGGTAGATGAAGCCGGCATCGATATGGTGCTCGTCGGTGATTCGCTGGCCATGACCATGCTTGGTCACGAGAACACGCTCTCGGTGACAGTCGATGAAATGCTGCACCACGTGAAGGCTGTGCGGCGCGGATTAAAAGACGCATTGCTCGTTGCCGACATGCCGTTTGGCTCGTATCACGTGGATGCGAAAGAAGCCGTCCGCAACGCCACGCGTTTTGTTAAAGAAGGCGGAGCGGAAGTCGTAAAAATGGAAGGCGGCGAGAAGCGGGCTGACGTGATTCGCCAGGTGATCGATGCCGAGATTCCCGTGGCAGGCCACATCGGACTCACGCCGCAATCGCTGAACCGCATGGGCGGATTCAAAGTACAGGGCAAGACGCTGACTGACATCGAGCAGCTCATGCGCGATGCGACAGCGCTCGACCGTGCCGGAGTGGCTTGCATTTTTCTCGAAGGAATTCCGCGGGAAGTGGCGGAGATGATCACGAGTGAAGTCAGTGCGCCAACGATCGGCATTGGCGCCGGGCCGGGATGCGACGGGCAGGTCCTGGTATTTCACGACATCCTGAACCTGACGTTTGGTCCGCCGGCGAAATTCGTGCGCCGGTATGCTGACATTGCGGCCGAGATCACGCAGGCGGTGCAGGCTTTTCGGGCGGACGTAACCTCACGGCAGTATCCCGCAGACAACGAGTCGTATCACTTGTCGGCGGAAACGCGGCAGGCGCTGGAGCATCTGCTGGAGCGAAAGAGAGGAATGCGGAGTAGAAGGCCGGTCGCGGTAGAGTGACGTTGAGTAATTGAAGGCCGTACCAATTCTGCTTGGGCCGGGATGAGCACTCCGTGGATTTCCTCTGTGAACCACTGTGTTCTCTGTGGTTAGGATTTAAAAAGCTTGAACCACAGAGATCACAAAGTTGCACGGAGGAATTCCACAGAGGCTATTCAGTTCGCCGCAATCTGCAGACACTCTTCGAGGACGTCAATCGCGACATCGGCTTGCTCTTTGGTTGTGATCAGCGGCGGGGCGACACGGATCGTATTTGGCCCGCAGCCGAGGAACAGGATGCCACGCTCGAACGCCAGTTCCACCACGCGATCGCGCTCTTCTGAAGCGCGTTCTTTGGTCTGCTTGTCTTTGACTAGTTCGACGCCAATCATCAGCCCCAGGCCGCGGACATCCCCGACCAGCTTGTGCTTCTTCGGCCAATCGGCCATGCGACGCAACATGTGATTGCCTACTTCTGCAGTGCTTTGCAGCAGGCCTTCGCGTTCGATCACATCTAGCGTTGCGAGAGCGGCGGCAATGCAAACGGGATTGCCACCAAAGGTTGACGCATGCGATCCCGGTACCCAGTTCATGATGTCGGCTTTCGTCAGTGTGACGCTCAACGGCATACCCGAGGCGATGCCTTTCGCACTGCAAACGATATCGGGCTGGACGCCAGTGTGCTCGATCGCCCACCACTTTCCAGTTCGCCCGACGCCGCTCTGCACTTCGTCAGCAACAAGCAGGATGCCGTAGTGGTCGCAGATGCGCCGCAGTTCCTGCATGAACACTTTCGGTGCGGGGACGTAGCCGCCTTCCCCCTGCACGGGCTCGACGAAGATCGCCGCCACTTCTTCAGGAGGAACCGTGGTCTTGAAGAGCTTCTCTTCGATGAAGCGCGCGCAGGCAAGGGCGTCCTGCTCGCCTTTGCGATAAACATCGGGATACAGAACGTGAGTGACTCCCGGGACGAGCGGCGTGAAACGGCGCTTCTGCTGCGGCTTTGAAGCGGTCAGGGAAAGCGCTCCCATCGTGCGGCCATGAAAGGCGCCGAAGAAGGCAATGATCTGCTGCCTCCCAGTGTGATAGCGCGCGAGTTTCAAGGCGCACTCTACGGCTTCGGCGCCGGAGTTGCCGTAGTACACGCGATGCGGGCCGGGCATGGGCGCGATTCTCGAGAGCCGCTCGGCCAGCGTGACCAGGCTCTCGTAATAAAAATCCGTGCCTGACATGTGGATGAGTTCGCCCGCCTGCTTCTGAATGGCGGCGACGACATCGGGATGGCAGTGGCCGGTAGAGGTCACCGCAATTCCGGATGAAAAGTCGAAGAACTCATTTCCATCAACATCGGTTACGACAATCCCGCGGCCCTGTTTAGCAACCAGTGGGTAAGAACGCGTGTACGACGGCGAAATGTAATGCTCATCGCCTGCGAGCACTCGCTTGGCGTTTGGTCCGGGTAGTGAAGTCTTGATTTTGGGTCCGTCGATCACGGACGCAGTCTTGGTTGGCATGGGATTCTCCTCAATTCGAGTTGTTGGTCGTGGGTCATTAGTCGTTCGCCGAACTTATGTCGCGAGTTCGAGCACGACCGGGAAGGGCACGAGTTCACCCGTGCCGAATCGCAGCTCAGCCATTTCGGCTTTAGCTGCTGAGAAGAGGAGGATATTAGTCGCTACCGAAGAGGCTAGGACGGAGTTGCGAAGGCAGCACTGCCAGGTATCGCCGCGGGCACACGAGCATGTGCAGCCAGCAGGCGGGCAGGTGCGAGTTAGGATTTCTAAACTGCATGGTACATGTTCATTATAGCTGGCCCACGGGTGCAGAAAAAGGCCTTCCAACCGCAGGGGGTTACTTGTGTACCGGACGTGCTTTTCTCGATCAGAACTTGTTGGCTTTCTACAAAGTCGCGATACATCCAGCCAGGTCGTCATTCCGAAGGGATTTATCCCTGAGGAATCTGCTGGTCCGGAACAGACAGCAGATTCCTCACGGCTAAAAAGCCGTTCGGAACGACATTGGCGCGTGGAAGAGATTTGCGAAGCATTGGCTGTCGTTTTTTACATTTTCTTACAAAGTAGGCGAATGCGGCCTTGCGCCGCGACTGTATAATCGCCGGTTTTCAAATTCCGTAATCAGAGCTGATACATGCACATCTGCAAGGCGCGCTGGTGTCCTTTAGTCTTCACGTTTATTGCTATTGCTGCCTGGTCGCAACAGCAGGAAAAAGTCGACCTCGAGACGATCAGCAAGATTCGCTACGAAGGATTTCGTGACTCGAAGATCATGGACCTGGCGACGGGGTTGATGGATTCCATCGGTGAGCGTCTGACTGGCTCGCCGAATCTGCATCGCGCGAACGAGTGGACGCGTGACCAGTTGATGTCCTTCGGACTGACCAATGCGCATTTGGAGCCTTGGGGACCCTTCGGCCGAGGCTGGGCGAATCAGTACGTGAACGTGCGCATCACTTCGCCGGACGTCGCCCCTTTGCTTGCGTACGCAAAAGCATGGACTCCCGGCACCAATGGAGTGATCGCGGGGAAGTGCATTCGCGCGAATATCGAGCAAAAAACCGCGAACGCTGATTTTGATAAATATCGCGGCAAGCTGGCCGGAATGATCGTGATATTCGGTCCCGATCCGGACGTGAAACCGGTGACCGATGCGCCCTTCAAGAGACTAAGTGACGACGACCTGGCCAAAATCGGCGACTACCAGATTCCCAGTGAACAACCGCCGTTCACCTCCGCCAGATACATGAAGCGGCAGCAATTCGTAAAAGATCTGAATCAGTTCTTTGCGGACGAAAAGGTCCTGGCGGTGATCGACCATAGCCGCGGAAATGCGGGTGGCGGAACGGTCTTCGTGCAATCTGGCGGTTCATATAAGACAGGCGAGACGACCACGGTCCCGCAACTCACGATGGCGGTCGAGCACTGGACGCGCATTCAGCGATTGTTAAAGCAGAAGCACGCCGTGACGCTCGAATTGAACGTGAAT
>DAIPJJ010000244.1:0-5229 GCA_036770325.1 Terriglobales bacterium | reverse complement strand
TTCGAAACGTCGGCTTGCACGACCAGTGCATCTTTGCCCAGCTCTTTCGCCGCTTCGTCCAACGTCTTCTGGCTGCGCCCCGAAATTGCAATCCTCGCGCCTTCATCCCGAAACTGTTTGGCTGTTGCCAGGCCAATTCCGCTGTTTCCGCCGGTTATTACCGCTACCTTTCCTTCAAGCCGTTTCATGTATGCTCTCCTTTCGCGCATCCCGTTTCGCCTCACTTCGGGCGAACTTAGAGAGTTAGATGAACGTCTAAATATCCGGATGCATCAAATTATTGTGAAGGTTTGGGCTCTATGGACCGGGAACAAATTGAACGGATTTCGAAGGCACTGGGCGATCAGACTCGCCTCATGATTTACGAAGCGATCGCCACCTGTGACCAGATGAACTGCAGCAATATAGCTTCGCTGCGCGGGGTGACTCCGGCGACCGTCTCCCACCACCTGAAAACACTCTCCGACGCCGGGCTGATCGAATGCCGCCGCGAAGGCCAGTTCATATACAACAAGGCCGTTCCTGGCACCATGGAGGACTACCTGAAATCACTGGCGAGACTGGTGCGCCGGCCAAAACCAAAGCGGAAGTAATTGCTGACCGGCATCGCGATGGAGTTCGCGCTGCCGGGTCTGACTGCCAACCATCGAGGCGAGATATGAATGGACGAGAGTTCTTGTCTGTATCCGGAGCGCTTGCTGCCTCGTCTCCTTTCGCTTCTAGCGCAATCTCATCGCAATGGCTTTCGGAAGTCCAACACCCTCTCGCATCACTCTGTGGGACTTTCCCGGCTTGAGCGCCGCAGGCCGGGCGCGGGTTAGATGACGGACTCTTAGATGACCGCTCTGATCTTTTGGCAATCGCCCGGCCTTGGGGCCGGATTGCATGCACTATCGCAGCCCCAGCGGGGGCAACCTACTGTCCCTTACTCGCCGGCGGCACAATGCCGTTCATTCGCAGATACTCGACCATCTGGCCGTAGTGATCGAAGCAGTGGGCAACGGCGAATTCAGCCAGCCGCAGCCGCGGCGACTTACTTCCTTCCGGAGCTTGCAGCATATTTTCGGTCGTAAGTGTCGCCACCGCCTTGTGTCCTAACACAAAGGAATCTTTGAGGAACTTGATAATGTCGGCTTTGCTCTTCACGCTGGCGGGGCCTTCTTCTCCTGTGTAGTCGTCAGGAAACTTGTCTCCGGTCATCGGCGCCCAATAATAATAGTTGGAAGCGGCGACGTGTTTGAGCTGGGCGGCAAATGTGCGCACGCCTTTGAAGTCCGAGCCAGCGACGTTCAGCGCCTCAGGAGAAAAGCTGTACTTACTCTCCGGCATTGCTTCCGCCACTTCGATCAGCCGCTTTTCGGCATTGCTCAAGTCGCGGTCTACAACTGACGCGAGCGTCTGAGGCTGCTGAGGAGCCTGCGCCTGCGCAGCGCCGGCCCCATTCGAGCCCTGCGCGGACACATACCTTGAAGCGCATATTGCTAACACAATGCCTGCCACCACGCAAACAACATGCCTCGTTTTCATGAACTGATTCTCCGTCTTGTGAAGCGCTCCGAATTCGGAGGGCATAGTAGCACACGGCAGCACTCAATATGGCGCGGGTGCCCATAGTCGCAGCCTTGCGACAAGAGCCTGCCCTGAGGGAAGCTCCCAGGAGGACATTTTTCACCCCTCAGTAGCGCCTTGTGCGACTAGGCTATGCGTTGGACTGCCGACGAGCGTGCAACCTTTCGCAGGAACAAACGTTCCTAGTTCAAAGCTAACGCGAGGTGATTGCGATGAAAAAGATGGTTCGACTTGTCTGCCTTGCTCTTGTTTCCAGCTCGATTGTCGACGCACAGACAAGCGGCCAATGGGAAAAGATTTATTCCGCGTTACTGGCGCAGGACATACAAAACGCACACGGCTACTCCAACGTGGGATTCTCGCCGGCAATCATGTCGGTCACGAACAATCCGTTCACCGCAACACGAACCTACACCGATCAACGAATGGAGAATGGCCAGAATGTCGGCGATCCACTCACGGCCGAGTGCACGATTGCCCGCGACGACAAGGGGAGGATCCATTACGAGATGGCCTTTGAGAGCGTGGAGAACGGTAAGGTCGTGATTGGCGGCTTTGACGTCGAGATATACGATCCGGTGGCGCACACCACAATCCGCTATTTCGCCAAACCCGACCACTCGCTCCCTCCGGAACCGGTTGCGGAAGTGCGCAAACTCAAGTTGATGAGCGAACTCCAGAGGCCAATACCACCGTCCCCGAAGGCCCAAAGCCCGGATGCCGGCAATGGTCCCCCTGCATCTCCAGACTCGATTAGTGCGATAGAGCAGCCCCCGTCACCACAGGAGCCCGATGCGGCGAAGAAGGCTCCCGTAGCCCCGATCAAGTTCATCCCGACCAAAGACAACTTACCCGCACAGTACGTTAACGGCTACGCCGCCGTCATCCATCGCACCATTTTGAAGTATGGAGATAAAGAGCAATATTTCCAAATCCAGGAAGATTGGTTCTCACCTGACTATGCCATCGATCTCCGCAACCTGCAGTTACGCGAAACGCTAAATAAAGAAACGATCGAAACCAAGGACATCGTGCAGGGCGCGCCAGATCCTGAACTGTTTGAAATACCTTCAGGTTACAGAGTGCGCATCGAAAAGGCCGGCGAAGTACTTCCGTAATAACCCGTCTTCGAATTAACTAGTTCCCCTCCTGGACACAGCAAATACTTGTGCCATGAAGCACATTTCCGCCTTCGTCGCCCTGCTAGTGTGCGCCTTAGTCCCCAGCGCAACCGCGCAAGACAATCGCGTCTTCGACTGGACGCCTGCAAATTCCGAGAGCATCCCGATGGAGCCCGCCGGCCTGCACGCTGGCCGCACGTATCATCCCGCGGCCGGGGGCGGCAACCTTCACGTGGGCATTGAGTCGCGCTATCCCGTCACAGTCGCCATGACCTGGGCGGACGCATGGAATGCGGCGGTGCAGAATCCCAACGCGCCCGTCAACTTCGAGTTCCTCTGCGTCAAGGAGCACGTCACCAGCACGATTTATGAGTGCCATCTTCCGTCCGAGCGGCCCATGATCATCACCTTCCGCGACGAGCGCCGCCCGCAAAAGCCGGCCGTCGCAGCGATCAGCGTGATCCTCGGGCCCGCCGCGCAGCAATTCATTCCCAGCGACGCCGTTCACATCCAGTACTACGCCTGGAATTGCGTGGACAATTGCGTTCAGCCCTGTTTTGAATGGCGCCGCATCCTGAATGAAAAATATGAAATTACGCCAGTGCCAAAGGTCTACAGCCTGATGACGCCCGACCACGACGACCAGAAACTCAGCGTAAAGATCAAATCGCCGATTCCGCTAACAGTTGCGCTGTTGCCATCGCATCTTGCCGACCAGGTTTACGACAAAACCGTCAGCCTAACCGACGCACTCGACCAAACCGGTTGCAAGGAGCGCGGAGTCCAGAAGATGACCTTTAATTGCAGCTTCAACGTCGCCAACGGCACGCAAACGTTGTTGATTCTGCCCGACATCACTGCCTCCGGAAAGAAAGCCAGCGTCGAGGTCAACACCGTCAAGTGCGTGGACCATTGCGACCTGCTGCCGCCGCCACCAAGTCCGTAAGCGATAACTTCGGCCGACCAAAAGGGGGGCAGCATCTCGCCTGGTCCTTCGATTTCATTCTTTGCATCTGGAACGCCTACGCGGTTGTCTGCTTCAGCATGGCCGAAACGGTCGTAGCAGAAACGCGTTATTTCGGACGAGTGGCATTCTGGATTGCTTCGGCGTCAGGCGAGCAGTCTCGGGCGTCGCAGATGTGCGCCAACGCCTTCTGCAATGGCCATGCCAAGCACCAATGCAGGTAGCCGGCAGCAACGGTTGGCGAGCGGCTTACACCGGCGGTGCAGTGCATATAGACGACGTGGCCAGCCTTGAGCATTTCGTCCAGCGCATGCACACATTGGGGTAGCTTCCGCCGCAGGTCTGCTTTGTCGAAGTCGTTGACAGGTACATTTCGGAATGTGAGATTTGTTGCCGAAGCTGCTCTTTGCTCCCACTCGATGCTGTCCTTCCCGACGTCTTCTTCGGTTTGAAGACTCAGAATGGCGGTGATTCCAAGAGAACGCAAGCTTTCGATCTCGCCTTCATCGAGCGGCGATGAGCCTACGAGCAAATTTTCAGCGATGCGGTCGCAGTTCATATAAAAAAAATCGCATGGACCAAAGCATTTGAATCCGAAATCGCTGCTGAATTATTTTGAGTTTCGCTTGTTGCAGGGAAAGCCGGCGAGCTCCAGGGCATCAAATATCTCCTTCGGAGTACACGGCTTCTCCACCAGGAGTCGTTCTTCAACGCCCAGCGCGGCAAAGGCATCGCGGAAGCACTGCATGTGTGAGTTACTGCTCACCACAACAAATTTGCAGTCGGGAAGAAACTCCAGGATAGCTTTTGCTTCGTCTACGCCGTCCATGCGAGGCATCATGATTCCGGTCATTACACAATCGGGATGGAAGTCTTTTGCGGCAGCAACTGCCTCGTCTCCATCATAGGCGACCCGGATCTCGTACCCGCAATGCGCGACCATGTGCGTCAGGATTGCGACGACGTTGGGCTCGTCATCTACGATGAGCAGCTTGGGAGGCGATGCGGACACGGGGAGATGTTAGCAGGCTGCGGTTGTACTCGTTCGTTGCCAGTCTAGGTAGCGTGGGCTATATGTGGACGCGGTTGCGCGGCTGTCCGACGGTATAGTTGTATATTCTTTGCCATGAATCCGAGCTACTTGTGGATCACCGGTGCTCTGGAATTGATGGCGCTCTTTGTCGCCGCGCCGGTACTTGCTATTGCAATTGCGTGGGGCGCATGGAAGGGAAAACTAAAGGCTTTCAGCACCAAACAATGCGCGGCCGTATGGATCGCATCGTTCGTAGTCACGGCTTTATTGTTCGGGGTCGCGAACTGGATAAACGCGGATGTCAGAACCCCGCAGTATTTCCTACAATTGGCCTGCTTTTTGTTTGGCTGTCTCTCAGCCGGCGTGTTTATGGGATGCGGCTGCGTTGTGCTTTTGAGTTCCTGGCGTTGGCATAGAAGGACGCGGTTGACGGGCAATCCGACACGGGAATAGTTCTTTGCTGCGGATTTCTTTCTGTGTCGTCCCTGCGGGACTCGGAGCTATCGGTGAAGCTTTCCCACGGCTTACGCCGTGGGCTATCT
>DAIPJJ010000067.1:0-20849 GCA_036770325.1 Terriglobales bacterium | reverse complement strand
GGGCGCGCGCTGTTGAAAGGCGTTGTACTTACCTTGGCAGCTGGTGCCGTGCACCACGTGACCTTGATCTTCGGATCGTTGCTGTTCGCTGTTCCGGTATTGTGGCTGGCGGTGATTGATCGCCGCGAACGGAGTGCTGCAGCGGTTCTAATCCGTGGCGTTATCTTTGGCGTTGTTGCCGCCGTAGGACTCGGTATTGTGCTGCTGCCCTATTGGCTTTCGATCATTCAGCACCCGATTCAGCAGATGCCGATTCCGCACGCCAGCCGCTCGAACCTGCTGCTGAACCTGACTTATCTCACAAATTATTTCTTCGTTCCTTATGGAATGCTGGTGATCGCGCTACCGCTGATTGCGATCTACGGCTCGGCAAACCGGCGCCTGCGACCGTTGCTTGTCGGCTTTTGGGTGACGTTCATTTTCGGCCTTGGTGGAACAACGCCGATTCCGAAGTGGGTCCTCGGCCGCGCTTTTGACATTCTGACCTTCGAGCGCTTTACGCTCTCGGCTTGCTTTATGGCCTTGCCGATCATCGGCCTGATCGCGGAAAAATGGCTTGAACGCCGCCCGCGAGTGGCGGCAATGGGATTGTCTTTCGCCGCAATTGTGACCGTCGTCCTGCCGCTCGCATGGATTGCCCTGAGTCCGTTTTCTGCCAACGCCGACTTCAACGTCGATGCCGTGGACTCATTCCTCAATCGTGACGGCCACGACCGATATCGCTATCTCACGCTCGGTTTCGGGAATTCTTTGCCGAAAGTTTCTACCTACACCGACGCAAACAGCGTTGACGGAGAGTACAACTCAGCCCGTTTGTTGCCCGAGTTTACGCATTACGGTACGGCTCAGCTCACCAGCGCCAAATACTTCGGCACTGCCGGCATGGAGGCGTTGCGCATGATGTTGCGCCACGCCTCACACTATGGGCTGAAGTACATCTTCGTACACGATCCGTTTTATGAACCGCTGGTCAGCTTTGCAGGATGGCAAAAAGTAGAAACCTACGACTCCGGCGCAATCACGGTTTGGTCGCGAGATGATATTCCTCCCGCGCGGCCCATTCCGTCTGACGCGATGCCCAGCGCGGTTGAAGGACTGCTCTGGGGAACGCTGCCGCTCGCGAGCAGCATCCTCGCCATTCTCTTCGCATTCATGCTTCCAGACCCCGTCCGCGTAGGCGCGACGACCGACAGTGATGTTGTCGTTCCATTTCCAGAGCACGAAGACGAACGCGCGCTGGTCCGGGAGGCACGCTAATGAAACGCCTGCTGCCAATTCTGATTGCAATTGTCACACTCGTGCTAATCGCGATTTCGCTGTTCACGTCGGGGGTAATGGAACGACGTGAAATGCGTTCTGCTAATACTCCAGACCAAGCTCTGAGGCTGATGCTCTCGCAGATAAAGGCCCGCAATTTTGACGCCGCATACGCCCGTCTTGCCAATCGCAGCGATGTTGACCGCAACGCCTTCGCGCGGCAGTTCTCGGGAAGCTATGGCAGTCTGCTCTCGTATTCCTCACTTGAGAGCTACGACGTATGGGGCCTGCGCACCGCGAACCAGGAGGCTACGTTCCGGGCAAAGCTTCACTATTCAACCGCTGTAGGTCAGTTGGACGATGTGCGCGATTTCAAACTTCAGAAAACAGGTGACACCTGGAAAGTGTTCTGGCCGGTAAACAACGCCACGCAGTTGCCGCCGCAGGTGATCGCCACGAACTACTTGCGATGGGACGTAATCGGCCGCGGAGCTGGCGACGCCTGGGGTGTTTCGAACGTGGACACGCCGCAGGTGCGCATTCTCTCCATGAACCCGATAGAACGTCCGGACGGTCTGGTGCTGGTCGGTGAAGTGGTGAACGAAGATTCAGTTCCCGCGTTCGTCAACGTGGGCGCAACCTTGCTCGATTCACAAGGAAATGAACTGGCGCAGGAGAGCAGCTTCGACAAGATTGCGCATACGCTGCTTCCGAAGCAGGTTTCGCCGTATCGGATCGACTTCCCAGGAATAAGGAAGGACCAGATCAAGAGCGTTCGCATGGACGCGAAAGCGTTGCTGGTCGCGGCCAGCGCCGATCCCGTCATCGAAGTCAATCAGCAGAAGCTTGAGACGGATCCGCTCGGCAAAAAGGTCCTAAGCGGCCAATTGACCGACGAGAGTGGTGAAATCGTCGACATTCCCCACGTGATCGCGGCGTACTACGACAGCAATGGGAAAGTGATTTGGGTTTCCGATGGATACGTTGCTCAGGCTTTGCTGCCGCAAGTGCCTGTGCCGTTCGCAGTCGATGTGCCGGCTGACATTGCCAAGAACGTGCAGACTTACCGCGTGGTTGTGAACCACTACGATAGGCAAACATAGTCATGCGCTACCTGCTTACATTTGCATTCGCTGTTGCTGGCGCACTGAATCTCGCAGCTTCCGAGATTCATCCGCCAGCCAGGGTTACGGCTGGAATGTCGATAAAAATTCCGACCAGCGGCTCAGGTGAAGCTACGTTCTATCTAGTAGGCCCCGCCGGAGCCAGCAAGAGCAAAGTCCAGGCGGGAAGCGAAGTCTCGATAGAGTCGGACCAATTGGAAGATGCGGGCCGGTACGTCGCAGCCTTATGCGCTTCGGATGGCTGCACCTCGGCGAGCTTTTTTGTTGAGCCTGCAGGTGCTAACAAGCTCAGCTTTCTCGTGCATCCTTCACGCGTGCCTGTAAGTACGCCGAATGGGATCACCGCGATGGCAATCGTTCACGACAGTTTTCAGAACCTGGTGCTGAAGCCCGAGCCTGTGACCTTCAGCGTCCTGGCCAAAGGCGAGAAGCCGGTTTCGGCGGCTCGCACCTCGGAAAACGGTGTAGCGTGGGTGCGCCTGACGTCGGCTCGGAAAGAAGGCCCGACCAAGTTGGGCGCGGCAATCGGCCACGCTGACGAGATTCGGGTGGTGCAACAAGTAGCAGCAGATGCCTGTAACCTGCGTATCAAGGCCACGCGCGACAAGAAAAATTTTGTAATCGAGACTGATCCGGTACACGATTGCGCTGGCAATCCGGTTCCCGACGGCACAGTCGTCAGTTTTACGGCCAGCGATTCCGCAGGCAAAACAACTGTCGATGTCCCAATCAAGCGCGGCATCGCGCGTGTTGAATTGCCCATCGAGGGACGCGCGAAGGTCACAGTCGCATCCGGCGTAGTTACGGGCAACGAGCTCGAGGTGGTTGCACAATGAGGGCAAAACTGCTTCGTCTGATATCTATCATTCTCGCCTTGGCCGTTCTCGTGCTTGGAGTGGTCGCGTATCATTTGCGCGCTACTGCAGACAACGAGCTTCCGCGCGTCGACCTGAACACTGACAACATTGGCCCCCGCCCGATAGAAGACCTGACCAGCAAGAGCGTGCCGCGCGATTATGCGCTTGCGTGGCAAACCATGGAGCAGGCAGTCGCGGAGAATCGGCTGGGCCTGCTCGACGGCTATTTCACCGGACTTGCCAAGCAGGACCTTACGCGGCGAGTGAGTTCCCAAATCAAATCCGGATTGCGAACCCGCTACACCGATCGCGGTCACAAGCTCGATGCAATTTTCTATTCCCCTGCCGGAGACGCAATGGAGCTGCGCGACCATGCGCAGTTCGATCTTCAAATTCTGGATGGAAGCAAAGTGATATACGACGAACCGGTCTCAGCCGAGTACATGGTGTTGATGACTCCCGGGGCTGATCGCTGGCTGGTTCGTGAACTTCAGGCAACCGACGGGAAGAAACCGTAGCCGGTCATTAAGCAGCCACTCAGACCTGTTGCCCCGCATCAAAAAATGAAGGAACGAGTTCAAAGCATGAGAGGTCTTTCTGTCATCGTACTGGCGGTAGTCGCGATCTTTTTCATCACCAGCGGCTGCTCTCATAATCCTGTTCGCCCGTCCTCGGAGCTGCCCAATCTCGCAGAGTCGAGCAAAATTCTCGCCGATTACCAGCCGTGGTTTGGCTCGCCCGATCACATTAATGTCGGCTATTCCACGCTCGACCCCGCGGTGTTGCGCAAGCAGATCCAAAAGGCGAAGGAAATGGGGATTTATGCCTTCGCGGTGGATTGGTATGGCGATCGCCGCCCGTTCGAAGACAAGAGCTATGCATTGCTGCAACAAGTTTCGGCGGAAAACAACTTTCACATTTGCCTGATGTACGACGAGACGCAGGAAGACAACGGCCAGGCCACGGACGAAGCTCTCGCCGCCTTCGACAAAGCTTATCGGTCGTATATCGGCCCAAACGCTCCTGGCCGTGAAGCATATGTGACCTATAACGGCCAACCGCTCATCTTTATTTTTCCCAAGCGCGGCCACACCGATTGGGACCGCGTTCGCGAAATGGTTAATCGCTGGGAGCATCCTCCGATCCTCATCTACAAAGACGAACCGCCCGCGCAATATGCCAAAGATTTCGACGGCTACTACGCGTGGGTACACCCAAGCCAGGGATGGAAAGCCGACGGCAGTGATTGGGGGCAGGAATATCTGGAGAAGTTCTACAAGAAGATGTCAGCCCGCCCGGGAAAAATAGTCATTGGCACAATCTGGCCCGGCTTCAATGACACCAGGGCTTCCTGGAGCCTCAACCGTCATATGAGCCGCCGCTGTGGCGAAACCTTCGAGGACACGCTCAAACTCTTTCATCGCTATGACGACAGCGAGCACCCTATGCCGTTCTTGCTGATCGCAACCTGGAACGACTACGAAGAAGGCACGCAGATCGAGAGCGGCGTATCGGACTGCAAGAACCAGAACCAATTGGCCGAGCAACAACATCCGCAGTGACCAACCTGCAACAAAGAGCTCACATCGAATTAAAGCCGTTCAAAAATACAGGAGCCCGTAACATGAACAGTCTTCCTTCTAAGAGCGCACACCACATGGATCTGCTTTCGACCTTGATGTTTCAAGGTTACGGTTCTGATTTTCGCGCGCCGCGAACCGACCTGGACGGCATTGCTTCAGAGCTGGAAGAAATTTTCGCCATGAGGGAAGAGGAGTTTGCCGAGTTCCTGAGCCTGGCTGATACACACCATGTGACCGTCCGGGTCCTGCGCGTTTTGCAGCAGGCCGGGGCCGGCAAGCAGCAGACGCCGGTGCATCAGCTTGCGGAGGAGACGCTCGCTTCCGAGTCGGCAAGAATTTCTAACGCTGTGGAGTGGCTGGGCGCGATTGTGCAAACCCTGCAGGACTCAGGTTGCCCAGTCACGGTGATCAAGTCGCTCGACCACTGGCCAGATCTCGGGTCTGATCTCGATCTCTACACCAGTGGTTCGCCGGAACGAGTAGTACAGGTAATGCAGCAAAAGCTTCAGGCTGAGCTCGAAGCGCGGAGCTGGGGCGACAAGCTCGCCAATAAATGGAACTTTCAGGTTCCTGGACTGAAAGAATTGATAGAAATTCACGTCCGCTATCTGGGCCAAACCGGCGAACAGAAACTCATGGCCGAGCGGGTGATTGAGCGCAGCGTATGGAAAGAGGTAAACGGCCGCTCATTCCCCGTGCCCGCGCCCGAGGAACGAGTTCTTATCTCAACGCTACAGCGCATGTACCGCCATTTCTATTTCCGTCTTTGCGATATGGCAGATTTCGCAGCCCTTCTTGGCGCCGGAGCCGTGGATGTCCAGGAACTTCATCGCGGAGCCGAAGTAGGCGGAATTTGGCCGGGAGTCGCGAGTTTTCTTGTGATCGTCTCCAATTACGTGAAAAGCTACGGGGGATCGGTCGCGCTGCCACGTGAAGTCGTGGAGGCCGCGCGTGCTGCCGATCTTCACGTTCAGTTCCGCTCCAACTTCCTGCGTGTTCCCATGAAGCCGGCAGCCGGTCTCTACGGCTCTCAATTGCTGAATGCAGGCAAGCACGGCGATCTTCGTGCGATATCGCGCCTGCCACTGCTCCCGCCACTCGCCGTCTCTGCTTTGGTGGCGTTTCGTCTCACGGGCAGCGACAAAGGCGTGTGGTAACTCTCTTTTCCTAGATATTGGTTACAGGAAATACCCGATGGCAACTGGGCATCGTTCCCATGTAAGCTGTTGATAGGCAGCGAGTTGAGTCGCATCCGCGCCATAGCTGTTGCCCACCCCCATCGCCATGAGAATTGCTCAGGTTGCGCCACTCTTCGAAAGCGTCCCTCCCAAGCTCTACGGGGGAACCGAAAGGGTGGTCTCGTGGCTAACGGAGGAATTGGTAAGTCTGGGTCACGACGTAACGCTGTTCGCCAGCGGCGATTCCATGACTACCGCAAAGCTGGTGTGCGGTTGCCCCGAGGCCCTGCGGCTTTCCGCAGGGTGCGTCGATCAGCTTGCGCATCACTTCGTTCAACTTGAACAGGTGCTCCGCCGCAAAGAGCAGTTCGACATCATTCATTTCCATCTGGATTACATGCACTACCCTATAAGCCGACGCGAACGCTACGTGCATGTGACCACCCTGCACGGACGACTCGACATACCAGATCTGGTTCCGCTGTATCAGGTTTACGACGATGTCCCGGTAATCTCAATTTCCGATGCGCAACGCGAACCGCAGGCGCACCTGAACTGGCAGGGGACGGTCTATCACGGCCTGCCGATTAACAACTACAAGTGTCATTCCAAGGGTAGCGGCGAATATCTGGCATTCCTGGGCAGAACCTCCCCTGAAAAAGGACTCGACGCTGCAATTGAAATCGCGAAAGCCGCGGGCATGAAGTTGAAGATTGCCGCGAAAGTCGACAAGGCTGATCAGGAATATTTCGAAACCGTCATTCAACCCGCTTTAAAAAACTCTGATGCCGAGTTTCTGGGAGAGATCGGATATCCCGAAAAGAACGATTTCCTGGGGAACGCTGCCGCGCTTCTTTTTCCTATTTCGTGGCCGGAGCCATTCGGCATCGTCATGATCGAGGCAATGGCATGCGGAACCCCGGTCATTGCTTATCCATTTGGATCTGTTCCTGAGGTCATTAAAGATGGCGTTTCCGGCTATCTTGTGTCGGATCAGCCTTCGGCCGTTGAGGCGATCAAGAAAATTGGCAAGATCGATCGCAAGAAGGTCAGGAAACATTTTGAACAACACTTCACCGTCGACCGCATGGCGTTAGACTATTTAAAAATATACGAACGAATGGTGAGCAGGAAAAAAGGTCCACTCACCACCTCCAGCGGAGTTCTCAATTGGATGAAGCTACCCTCACCCAGCAGCAGTACTACATAGCCACCAAATCAGCCCCAAGTGATGATCGCGCCCGTGTACTGAAATATGGATCGATGTTTGCGGTTTTTGACCGGCTGGGAGACATCAGTCATCAGGGTCTGGGCGAACAGGGAATTTTCTATGAGGGCACGCGATATTTGTCGGTAATGTCTCTCCGCCTCTGGAACGAGCGCCCCCTGCTTTTAAGCTCAACGATCGAATCCAATAATTTTCTGTTTACTGCCGACCTTGCCAACCTCGACGTCTCTCGCGGAGGTTCTGTCGTCATCCACCGCGGCACGCTTCACCTGCTTCGCTCACGATTCCTGTGGCGCGGCACCGCCTACGAAGAAATGGAATTCGTGAACTACGGCATGGAACCCCTCCATGTGCCGGTCTCTCTCTCGTTTGCCGCTGATTTTGCGGACATTTTCGAGGTCAGGGGCACTCCGCGCGATCGAAAGGGCCGGCGTCTACCAACCGACACGCTGGGCAATTCCATCGTGCTTTCATATGAAGGCCTGGATCGGATCAAACGAAGGATGCGAATCGAATGCAATCCTGCTCCACTCAGCATTGATGGGCCGGAAATGAAGTTCGAAGTGGGACTCAAACCACGTGAGTCTCAGCGATTTCACCTGCGCATGGAATGCCAGAACGGCGCCACGAAGAGCGCCGTCTCGTATCCGCAGGCGATACGCCGCGCAAATAACGAGATGAACGCAGCCGAGCAGGCATTCCCTCAGATTCATAGCTCGAACTCGCGCTTCAATGATTGGATGAAACGATCTTTCGCCGACGTGCAGATGATGACGGTCGGCAACCGTGAGCGCAATTATCCCTATGCGGGAGTTCCATGGTTTAGTACGGTCTTCGGGCGGGATGGAATTATCACTGCCCTTGAGACTTTGTGGATTGACGCTTCTATCGCCGGCGGAGTGTTGCAATTCCTCGCAGAGACGCAAGCCACCGAAATTGACGAAAGCCGCGAGGCCGAGCCGGGGAAAATTCTGCACGAGCTTCGTCATGGTGAGATGGCAAATCTCGGTGAGATTCCTTTTGCGCGGTACTACGGGAGTGTGGATTCGACACCGCTGTTCGTAATGCTTGCCGGCGACTACTACACGCGGACCGGAGATCTGGCTCTAATACAGCAACTCTGGCCCAATATCCAGGCAGCTCTCGATTGGATCGATCAATACGGCGACATCGATGGCGATGGCTTCGTGGAATATGCTCCACACGGAAACAGAGGTCTGATTCAGCAGGGATGGAAGGATTCGAACGACTCCGTTTTTCATTCAGACGGCTCGCTTGCGGTGCCGCCAATTGCGCTGTGTGAAGTGCAAGGCTACGTTTATGCCGCGAAAGTTGCCGCGTCTCAACTGGCCTCTGCTTTGGAGAAACAGAGCACCAGCGCTGCACTGCAGGAGCAGGCGCTTCGTTTGCAGCGGGATTTCGATCAGGCATTCTGGTCTGAAGATCTCGGACTGTATGCGCTTGCCCTGGATGGAAGAAAACAGAAGCGCGCCTGCCGCGTGCGCACGTCAAACCCTGGCCATTGCCTTTATACAGGCATCGCCAGCGCAGAGCACGCAAAGCAAATTGCTCAAAATCTCCTGGCAAGAGATTTTTTCAGCGGTTGGGGAATCCGAACGCTGGCTTCGAGCGAAGTTCGTTATAACCCGCTTTCCTACCACAACGGTTCCATTTGGCCGCATGACAATGCGCTCATAGCGAGCGGACTGGGCCGCTACGGTTTTAAGAAACTTGCAGGAAGAGTAATGCTCGCTTTGCTCGACGTCAGTAGCGTCATGGAACTCCACAGGCTTCCGGAACTCTTCTGCGGGCTTGAGAGGCGCGTCGGCGAAGGTCCCACCCTCTATCCGGTCGCTTGCTCACCCCAGGCCTGGGCAGCGGCGGCGCCATTCCTGCTGATCCAGGCCTGCCTGGGCCTGAAAATTGATGGCGTACGAAACCGCGTGGTGTTCGAGCGCCCTAATCTGCCTGAGGGCCTTCCTCAACTTTCGATCCGGGGTCTAAGGGTGGGGGCCGCCTCTGTTGACCTCTTCTTCGAGCGCCAGGCAGAGAACGTGAGAGTACAAGTTCTTGAAAAGCAAGGCGAAGTGGACGTGGTCGCTACCTTGTGATCAAAATCCAGAACTCCTAGTCTGCTTACCCTAAGCTCCTATGTAAGTTACTGCGATCACCCGATAGATGCGTTGTGAGCAGCCGCTTACATTCTAGATAAGCGCACTTGGAGGCTAGCATGACGAGAAAACGGGTCTTTCTCGCAGCCTTGTTGGCTGTGGCCTCGCTTGGGGCGGTAGCACAAAGTCCTTCTGGGACACAGGCTCCGGGGAAAAACCAGGTTTCAATTCAACAAAGCAACACCCAGCAACCGGCAAGAGCTTTGACCACAACCGATCATAATTCGCAGCAAGCGCCAGCAGTTAATTCGAAAGCGCCTGCGGGCGAGACCGGTGTGGCCCTGACGAACGGGCAATTGCCGCAAACTTCTACAATTCTCCCGCTTCTCGGTCTGATCGGATTGGGATCGCTGGTCGCGGGCTTTTTCTCTAGACGTTAATTTTTATGCAGGTCCTGAGGACCAGCATCCGCAGTTCGCGCCGCGTTTTGACCCCACTGGTAATTCAGCCAAAAAGGTGGGCGGAAAAATCGAGTTTTAAAAATTCAAAGCTGCTGTCCAGGAAGTTTGGAGCGCGCCGGATTGCTTCAGTCCTTCTGCTGGCCACGGGCGGCACTCTCTGCACATACGTCTTGGGTAGCTACACCTGGATGTATGTGGAGCAGAAAAAACTGTTGCGCGAGTGGAAGGCCCAGAATTCGGAAGCCACCGGCGCATCGCTGACCAAAATTAGCATCCCTCGAATTAAGTTGCGCGCCGTGGTGCTTGAAGGTGCTACGCCGCACTCACTTCTGCTAGGTCCCGCGCATATGACCGGATCCGCTGTTCCGGGGGACCTCGGCAATTCCGTCATTGCCGGGCATCGCGATACTTTCTTCCGTGGTGTTCATAATCTTCGCACCGGCGACGAAATCTACATTCTGCGAAACGGCAAGCAATTCCGTTACATAGTCGCGCAAAAGAAGGTAGTTGAGCCGACTGATCTGTCAGTACTGCGGGCAAGTAACGATGGCGAGCTCACTCTGATCACCTGCTATCCCACGCATGCGATAGGCCCTGCCCCACAGCGCCTGATCATCATTGCCAAGCTTGCTCATAAGCGGCCGGCAGCCCTTCCAACTCTGGCAAGTCTCAGCAGTCAAACGAAGTAACGGTCACAAATACCTAAGTAGCCATTTGTCATCAATTACATACTTCACTGGATAGCAGCAGCGTGCCTTGGCTATCTAGCATCAGAAAGGACGATTTGACAAAGATTTTGCCTTAATGGCACCGAAAAAGAGGACAAAGCCATGAAACCAAGCAGAAAAGGCGTCACAAGGACGCTGATGACGCTCGCGACTTTGATGGTCTTTATCGCTAGCGTGAGTTGGGCCGCGGCGCAGGAAAATCCCAACGATCAGTCGGACATTGAAAAGAGAATCAAGAACGCCGCCGGTGTACTTGACGAGATCATGGGTGTAAAAGACAAAGCCATCCCTGACAAGATTATGAGCGATGCGGACTGCATTGCAGTCGTACCCTCGATGGTAAAAATTGCCGTCGGTTTCGGCGGCAGCCATGGTAAAGGCGTGGCCACTTGCCGCACCGCCAATGGCTGGAGCGCACCTGCTCCGTTTTCGATTACCGGTGGTAGCTGGGGCCTGCAACTTGGGGGGCAAGCCGTCGATCTCGTAATGCTTATCATGAACAAGAAAGGAATGGACGCGCTGCTCTCGAGCAAATTCAAGATCGGAGGCGATGCCTCAGCAGCGGCCGGTCCCGTTGGCCGTTCAGCCGCAGCGGATACAGATTGGAAGATGAAGTCTGAGATTCTTAGCTATTCACGTGCGCGCGGTATTTTTGCCGGTATCGATCTCAGCGGATCGAAAGTTTCTCAGGACCGCGATGAAACGCGCGTTCTGTACGGAAAGATGGTTCCCTTTGCCACGATCCTTGCCGGTAAAGTGAAACCGCCATCTGGTAGCGAGCCGTTCCTCGCGGCGGTACGGAAATATTCAATGCAGGCACATGAACAGGGTAGCTTGAACACGCCCGACACCACGACCACTGCCGAAAAGTAAATCCATACGTGTGACTGGGAAACCAGGCTTCGGCCTGGTTTATTTTTTTCTAGAAGGTTTGCGCGTGTAACGAGACGGACTTGTGGGCGACCGCTGCTTCGAATTCAATGGCTCGCTGCTCCGCAGTGTGTTCTGCCAGCACACGCTCCTGGGCGGCGCGGCCAATCTTGCGCGCCTCCTCGGCGGAAATACCCTGAAGCACGTCATCCACATCTACGGAATTTCGTGCCAGGAGAATTTCTTGCTTGGGTCGGAAAAAAGAATCCAACCCCGCCCACTCGTCCGAGATGATCGCGCTGCCGCATCCCGCCGCTTCGAAAAGCCGCACCGAAGGCGAGTAACCGGCAGCAACCATGTCACTGCGAGTCAAATTCAGGGTAAACAGAGACGACGAATAAAAGTACGGATGAAACTCCGGCTCAAGGTGAACAATCCGCCGCACGTTTCGCGGCAAGGTGAAATCTGGCGGATACTGCGGGCCCGCCAGCAGGAATTCCTTATCCGCAAGAGTTCTGGCCGGTTTGCAGAAGAGCTCCTCAAGCTTTGACTGGCGGTCTCGCGCATAGGTTCCCATGTAGCTCAGATCACATTGATATCTCGAGTCTGGTTCCAGTGATCGGTAACGATCCGGATCGAAAGAGCAATAGAGAGGTACCGCCCGCGACGCACCGAAGCGACCTTCCAGTTCCGCGAGAGCGGGCCCGCCTGTAAAGCTGAAATATACGTCTAAGCCAGGTACCTGATCGCGGCGAAGATATTCGGCATCGTCTGCGCGGAGCTTGGCCATGGTAATAGGCGTATCAATGTCATAGAAAGTCTTGACGTCCGCACTCGAATCGAGCATTTCGTCGAGAGCCTGAATGCCATTAGAGAAAAACGAACCCACCATCGCCACGTCAGCGGTCCTGAATTCGCGTCGCAGCAGGCTTACAACATCGTTCCAGTGCTCATAAAGATGAACCCGGCAAAACGGCGGCTCGGGCATGTCGCGATTTGAGGCGTACCATTCGACATCTTTTTCGAAAAAGGCGATCTCGTGACCACGCGCACGCAGGGCCCGTACCAGCGCGCGGAAAGTAGTAGCGTGGCCATTTCCCCACGAGGAAGTAATCGACAATCCGCAGATGACGATCTTCAAGTTTTCTCTTCCTATGCCACAGAATGCAGAAGTGACGCCGGACTTTTTTTCGAGATTGATGCTTTCAAAGTGCCATCCACCTGCTCTGCGCGCAATCCATAGGTATGCTCACGAAGGGCACGCGCGTGCATTCCGCACCCGATCTGGCGGGCCTCCTCTGCCGAAATCGTGCGTAAGCAGGACACAACGTCTTCGGCATTCCGAGCAACCAGAATCTCACTGCCTGGAATGAAAAATTGCTCCACCCCTGCCCAGGCATCTGTGATGAGGCAAGAAGCTGCTCCGGCTGCCTCGAAGACCCGCGTCGGCGGAGAAAATCCCACTTGCGCCATGGATTCTCGATTGATGTTGAGCACCATACGCGCTGAACTGTTGATCACATTGTGATCGGCAGTTCGAACATGTCCGATCCAGCGGACATTCTTCGGTACCTTCTTGCTGGCCCAGCCTTCGCCACCCAGCAAAAATTGAAACTCCGGAGCCAGCTCCGCCGCTGCGAGGAAGAACTGCTCGACCCTCGCCTCCCGGTCAGGAAGGCGGTTACCGACGAAGGCAAGATCACAGGTAAATTCCTCATCGGACGCAACCGGATGGTGCGTGTCAGGGTCAAGGGCGTTGTAAATCGGATAGCAATTTCTGGCGCCCAGTCGCGTGTAGTGCTCGACCACCGGCTCGCCTCCACCGTAGGTGAAGATGAAATCGTATTGCGGAATCAGCTCGCGAAATGGATCATCCGGATTCTGCTCCACGCGCGACAACGTTGCCGGCGCATCAACGTCCCAGAACGCAACGCGCGTCGAACCGGACGCGCAGTTCAAAACCTCGGCTTCCAACAGTTCATCATCTGCGCCAACACCGCTGTGCTTGATGATCAAATCAGCTTCGCATGCCTCCTCCAGGATCTTGTCTAAATCGCGCGGAGTTTCATACACCCGTACACTCGCATACTCGATTTCCTGGCAATCACGGTTCTGCTGCCGGTTGTAAATGTCCGGTTCAGCGAAGGTAATTTCGTGCCCAAGCCGGTGCAGGTTCTTATAAATTCCGCGATAGTAAGTCGCCGCTCCATTCCAATAGCACGACGTCAGGCTCGACCCGATGACGTAGATTTTCATCCGTCAGTTCTCCAGTTGATGACAGATTTCGGCTAGTTGCTCAGCTCGGTGCGCGCAGGTATGACGCGCGCGGATAGTCTGCAGGCCGCTTGCAGCCATCTGCTCACGGGCGCGGTCATCATTTAGCAAATGCCGCAATTCGGAAATCATGGCTTCGGTGTCAGGTACGCACACGTAGTCCTCACCCGGGCGGAACAGATTTTCGCTGTCTGTCCACGGAGCGCAGACCAGCGGCGCACCCGAGGCCAACGCTTCAAAGACCCGTATAGTTGGAACCCCGCTGAGACCGTTCGCATAAAACCTGCGCGGCACGTGCAGACTGATCCGGCTGCGCGCGTACATTTCCGGCGCGCGAAGATTGGGAAGATAGCCTCGGAACTCGATACCAGATTCGGCCAGCTTGGTGCGCGCTTCATCCGGATAGCGGACACCATGTACGGCAAATTTGTGTCCGCGCAAGGCGTGGGCTGGAGCCACTAAGAACTCCTGCAGCTCTTTCGTCCGCTCCTCATCGCCCCAATTCCCGATCCAGACCACGTCTGTGTCTTTCGTGGCATCTGTGGGACAAAAATGTGCGCTGTCCGCGGCCTCGTGAAAAGTCCAGACATGCTTCACGCCGAAGGCGTCCCGATAGATTGTTCGAATGGCCTCGCCAAACGCCAGCACTCCATCAAATTCGGCCAACGGAAATCGCAGAACTTCCCGCGGATTCGTGTATGCGCGGTGGTGCGTGTCATGAAACAGCGCGCGGAATCCGAACCTCAGCTTCAGCGATAAAATTCCAGCTACAACTTCCGGCGAGTTCCATTCATGTACGATCACTACGTCGGCGTCGCGTAGCTCGCGTTCAAGAAAGCTCTTCAATGAAGAATCATTGCTGTAGAAACGAACATCGAGCGCCGGAAACGCCTGCCGGAAATCGAATACTGCCTGATTCGAAACTTCTGCTCCCTCTTCCGCCAAATTTCGCGCCGACCAACTGTCGCGTTCTTCGTAGCAGCGAACTTCGTTTCCCTGTTTTATGAGTTCGCTTGCCAGTCCACGCAGAAAGTGGGCGTTCCCGTGGTTCCAGTCGGAAATCCATGAGTGGGCAAAAATGCGAAAACGAAGTGGACCGTTCATGCGGTCCTCGCCGTCATTGCAACTTGCTCATACGCGTGCTCGTACTCGGCAACCATTCGCGCCGCAGCGAATTTGGAACAAGCAGTCTCGTATACGCGGCGGGCATATTCGTGACTTAACTCAGGATTGCTTTGCAGCTTCTTGATCGCACGCCCGAGGTCCTCCGCGTCATCCTTCTTGAAGAACACGCCCGAGTCGCTCCACAATTCATGAAATACCGGGTTGTCGTTCAGTACAAGGGTGCATCCTGAAAGCGCAGCTTCGAGCGGCGCCAGGCCGAAGGGCTCATAGCGTGATGTAGCTGCGTAAATTCCAGCATGTGCAAAAAGTCCGCGTAGTTCATCCTGTGACTTGGGGCCGAGCAGCTCCACATTTTTCGGCAATGCACTCCGAATGTTCCGATGCTCTCTACCCGGCTCCTGCTCCCATCCGACCACCCAGACTGGATAATCCTGCACACGCTGTAACAGGAGTGAAATGTTTTTTGCCGGATCCCACACCCGCCCGACCGAGAGCACAACATCTTCTTTCGCTGAATGCGAATCAAACAGCGCCGGAGTTCTGCCGTTGTAAATCACCCGACCGGCCTCCGGAGTCAAATAGCACTTTGAGACCTGCTCCAGCATCCACTTTGAGGGAGCAACCACAAGGTCCGCTCCGCGCAGTCCATTTGTGACCATGCGGCGATAGTTCTGCATCCAGGGAGTATCGTCCGGCTCGCGGCCGTGTACCGCTACCCACCAGCTCACGATGTCGCTGTGAGCGACCACGATTTTCGGAATGCTGGTTTCGAGATCGCCGTAGCAGTACTGGCTGAAGTGCAGCACGTCGGGGCGGACTTCTTCGATGAGCAGTTCCAGATAGTGTCTCGAGTCTTCGATGTCCCGGTCCGCAACCTCCATCCATTCGAGGCGGTATTCCGTCGGGCGATAGTCGAAGCGCGGAAGGGTTTGCATCCACTTTGTCTGATGGGGAGCCGGAATTCTTCCGAAACTGACGAGCGTCACGCGATGCCCGTTGTTCACAAGCCCGCTAACCAGCTCTTGCGTGTAAGTCCAGACCCCGCCGACCGTGTCGGAGGTGATCAGTACGTGCATTCCAGCTCCTCGATTGGAACAGGACGCTGGTCCTGAATGTCGCTGAAACCCTTCTCTTTGAATGCGGCCAGATAGTGTTCGTGCGCACGCTCCCACGCGTGATCATCGGGAGGTCCAAAGCGATGGAAGTAGTCGGGCGTGCCAGGGAATGCGAACATCGGGACGGGCTCACTCACCCAAACTCCGTGATTGCGCAGGTTTTCCTGAAACGCGCGTACCTCGCCGCGTTCGTCGTGTTCCGTGAGAATCAGGTTTGCCTGCACCCATGGAATTCGCTCGCGCGCGTAGATCAGAAGTTCGGTAATTCGCTCTGTGGAGATCCGGCAGTTCTTGTTGAGTTCGTCGCGCCCAGCGTCAGTAATTGACTCAATCCCGCACTCCATCGAAATGCAATGTGCGGCGCCGAGCAGATCAAGCGACTCCTCATTCCAGAGATCGATTCGTGTCTGCAACCCAATCGCGATCTTTCGTTTCGCGAGTTCCTGCAGGAGCTGGCGAACCGGCTTGCCGACACCGAAGATCTCGTCAATCCAATAGATGTAATCAACTCCACGCGAAATAAGCGTGTCCACTTCCTGCAGTACGGCATCGACGTTCCGCTCGCGGAATTTATTCCGAAACAAAGTCTTGTTGCAGAATGTGCACGCCCAGGGGCAGCCACGCGCAAATTCCAGCTCAGCACCCCGGCCCGAACCATGGAATACGTGGTGCCGATGCGAATGCAGCTCGACTGGATAATTCTCAAAACTCAGCGCGCTGAGCTTCTTCATGTCTGTCACGCCGAGACCCGCACTGAGATGGATCCCTGACTCATCTCGCCAGCAGCATCCTTCGATTTCAGCCCATGGCTTCGAAGCAAGCTGAGGAATCGTCTGGTCCGGCTCACCCCGTAGAGCGACATCACAATTCAGCTTTCGTAGCGTTGCTCCCGGCGTGGCAGAAGGATGTGGCCCGATCGCCACCTTAACGGCTCGTCCACCTAGTTCAGCAAACCACTGCTGCGGAACCCGTAACTCCGGCGGGGGGCAGCGCCAGAACAAATATGACGGCGCAGTTGGAATCACGAGGAAGTCAGGGTTGAACCCATCGAGCTGTTGCTTCACCTGCGAAGCGCTCATCTGCTCAACCTGCGCATCAAGCAGTAACGGCTCATGCCCTGCTTCTTTGATCTGATCGAATGCGAAAAGCAATTCGAGCGGATAATGTGGGTCCTGGCAACCGAAATAAGTCGAGCCTTCAAAGGTCCACGCCGGATTGACGAGCGCAAACTTCATGACGCCGCCTCGGGGATCTGCGCCAGCGCCGCCGGCGTACTCGTAAGGATCGGCGCCTCAATCGGCAGACTCCGCTGTTCTTTCCACCAGTTCCAGATCATGTGGAGGTTCTGGCGCACGCTGATCTTCGGTTTCCAGCCGGTGTGGTTCGTCAGCTTTTCGAAGTCGGTGACATAGAAGATCTGATCGCCAGGGCGCGGCCGTTGCAGAGAGTAGCGCACAGGTTTTCCGGTAACCTGTTCGATCATCTCGATAACTTCGAGCAGCGAAACTGAGTTCTTGATGCCGCCGCCGACGTTGTAAATTTGCCCGGCGGTCTTCTCGACCTGACCCCGGACTTTTTCAAAGGCAAGTACCAGATCTTTCACCGAAAGAACATCTCGTACCTGCCGCCCATCTCCATAGATCGTGAGCGGCTTCCCTTCCAATGCAGAATAAAGAAAATGCGCAACCCAGCCCTGGTCCTCATTCCCGAACTGTTGTGGGCCGGCAATGCACGACATCCTGAACACGACCGTCGGCAGCGCGAACATGCGGCTGTAGTCGTGCACATATTGATCTGCCGTGCCCTTTGAACAGCCGTAAGGCGAATACAAATCGAGGGGCTGCGATTCGTTCACACCTTTTTCGTCGAGCGTGCAGTAACGTTTGCCGGTCAGCACCAGTTCTTTCGATGCCAGATTTCCATAGACTTTGTTGGTTGAGGTGAACAGGATGAAGGGCTGACGCCCACTCTTCCGCGCGGCTTCCAGGACGTTCAGAGTTCCAAGGGCATTGATTTCAAAATCTTCGCGTGGATCGCTTACAGAACTTGTCACCGCGACCTGAGCTGCAAAGTGATAAATCTCGCTCGCGTTCTGCGCAGCTTTCTGTACCAGGGCAACGTCTCGCACGTCCCCGATCGTAATCTTCAGGCGCTCTGGATCCTTACACTCACGCCGAAGCCACTCCAGGTTGTGGTGAACGCCACGCCGGGAAAGATTGTCGTAAATGTGTACTCGCGCATCCGTGGTCTTCAATAGATGATGGGCCCAATTCGAACCTACGAATCCCGCGCCTCCAAAAATGAGAGCGGAACGGAAAGATAGCAGCTTATTCATCTTTTCCTCGTTACAGACATGCCCGGATGGGCACACCTGTGCTAGGCAAGCGCACAGGATTCAGGCCACGAGTCCGTGTGCAGTCAGCTTCTCCATGGCTGCATCGACGCTGTCGTCCGCCTGTTGAGATTCAAGCCATGCCACCAGTTCCTCTATCCCTTCCTTCAGCCGCGTCTTCGGCTGATAACCAAGGAGCTGTGTGGCCAACGAAATGTCACCAAAGCAGTGCCGGATGTCTCCGGCGCGGTATTTCCCAGTAATCTCAAGGGGAAGATTGGAACCGAGCGCACGCTGAAGCTCGTCCGCAACCTCGCGTATCGTGACCGGCTGGCCGGAGCCGATGTTTATTGCCCGGCCATCTGCGCCTGAGTTTTCCATGGCCAGCAAATTTGCTCGCGCGATATCGTGAACGCTCACGAAGTCCCGCATCTGCTGGCCGTCTTCAAAGATTACTGGCGGTTTGTTGTTCATTAAGCGGGAAGCAAAAATTGCTGCCACCCCCGTGTACGGATTCGAAAGTGACTGCCTCGTCCCATAAATGTTGAAATACCGAAGCGCGACCACGGGGATTCCATAGGTCTTCCCGAAGATCAGAGTCATTTCTTCCTGATCTTTTTTTGAAAGCGCATAAATCGACGTACACTGCAGCGGCTTATCTTCCGCAGTAGGAACTGGACTGAGCGCCCGTCCACATTTCGGGCAAGCCGCTTCCCACTGTTTCTCCTTCATCTGCTCCAACGAGCGGGACGATGGCGCCATCTCTCCGCATTCCGAGCACCGATACTTGCCCTCGCCATAGATCGACATTGACGAAGCAACAACAATCTTTTCCGGTTGCACGTGTGTATCGAGAATTGCCTGAAACAGGTTTGCCGTTCCTAAGTTATTCGTGGCCGTGTAGTCGGAAATCTGGTACATCGATTGGCCGACGCCCACCGCAGCAGCAAGGTGAAAGATCACGTCAACCCCTTCCACCGCTCCTTCTACCTGATCTTTGTTGCGCATGTCGCCCAAAATGAACTGCGCGGCTTTCGGCACATAAGTAAACTGACCATCCTGGTGCACCTGAGGCGTCAGATTGTCGAAGATGCGCACCTCGTGTCCGGCTGCGAGCAGCGCGTCGGCGGTGTGCGATCCGACGAATCCTGCGCCGCCCGTGATAAGAACCCGTTTCGCTTTCAATTCGCGTCCTTTCCTTTGAACCGGCATGAACTCCAGCCCGCAACTACTACGGACTGAAGAGTCTTGGCGTGTGCACCGAAAGTGCTACAACTCGGGAACATTCCTAGCGAACTTTGGATGTATGTCACCAAAGGTGAGATGTCTTGTTGGGCCACTAATGGAAGGAGGAATCGAAAGCAGGCCAGCAAGCGCCAACCTTGGCCCGCTCTCGCCGGAAACTTACTCAGCGAAGTTGAGCGTAGGTTTCGCTATTTTCCGAAGGAATGGTTGCTGCGGGCCGTTGTGACTGGCGCGGAGCATAGCGGCTAACCATTCTTCTGGTGAACTCAGCAAAGTCTTCGTAGTTCTTCGGAGGACTGGTGTAATGGGGAACCACGCCGAGGTGTTCAGGCGTAAAACACAGCGTGAGCGTTGTCGAGAATTCCTCAATTGCCTGCATCTGCCGGTCAAACCAAATATCAGCGTTGGGGCGGAATGAGTCTGCCCAGCTCAGGCCAGTTCGCAGATAACTTACTCCCAGGCGACGAAGCCATTCGACCGAGTCCTCCAGTCGATGATCTTCGAAATGAAACCATTGGCAAATACCGAGTCCAGCAGGAAAGTGTTCCAACGCCTGCTTTGGTTCGCCATTCTCCTTCAGCAAACCCATGTAGTAGTGCCGATAATAGGCGCTGCCTTCCGCTTCTTTGTGGCGCGTGGTTGCAGTCCAGGTCGCGGGCAGGTCATAGAGGCTGTACCAGTGAATTCGGTCGACGATTGGCAAAAGCAGCTCCGCCGTACGCTGAATTCCGAAAGTTTGCACTTCTTCGGCTCCGAAGGACGAGACTCCAGCTTCCGAAACCCACACAGGCTTGTTGGTTACAGCCTTGATCTCTTCCACTTTCCGCGGCCATTCATGAATGCTCCAGTGATTCCAATCGAGCGGGAAGCCATGAATCGCGACCACGTCCACGTAATCGAGAACGCCATAACTCCCCAGCAGCTTCACGAAATTCGGATCCACAGGCGACATTCCACCCAGTGCGATCGTTAGATCAGGATTTACTCGCCTGATTTCCTTCGCGGCCGAGATAATCATCCTGGCGAACATCTTCCAGTCAGGATCAACTTTGAAATCCCAGTGCGATAAATTATTCGGCTCATTCCACAACATCACGGCTTCGATCATGGCGTCCTTACTTGAACTTCGTTCAGTCGCTTCTGTTGCGCACTCGTGACTCTTTACAGGGTGCCGTCGAGTTCGCGATCAAGAATGTAGCGGCCGTCGCGCTTCACCGACTTCGGACTACATACCCACGTCTCGGGCTCAGGATGATTCTCAATCTCCAGCCCGGAGCTCCGCAGCATGGCCTCTACCGCTGCGCGGTTCGGAATCCACCAATTCGTCGGATCGTGGGAATAGCTTTTCTCGATGAAGTACA
>DAIPJJ010000066.1:18136-20998 GCA_036770325.1 Terriglobales bacterium | reverse complement strand
GATTCATGACAGCCCGTACGCCCCGATTTGCCGCCGCTGCCTTGAGATGATCGCCGAGTGCGGAGACAGCACGCGCATTTCTTTTCTCGCGCCTGAAGAGCGTTACGTCGAAAAATTGGCGACTCCGGATGTCACGATTGCGGACCTGATCGGCGACATCGATCCCATCAAAGCTGCTCGCGGCGGGCACGAACTCTCAAGCGAATTCACGGTGCATTACGGTCTGCTGCCGCGCGCCAACCGGGGAATATTTGCAATCAACGAACTGCCTGATCTTGCCGGCAAAATTCAGGTTGGCCTGTTCAACATCATGCAGGAAGGCGACGTGCAGATAAAGGGCTACCCGGTGCGGCTGCCGCTCGATATCGCATTAGTGTTCAGCGCAAATCCGGAAGACTACACCGCGCGTGGAAAAATCATTACGCCGCTCAAAGATCGCATCGGATCTGAGATTCGCACGCACTATCCCGCTACCGTCGATGAAGGCATCGCCATTACCTCGCAGGAAGCATGGACCTCGCGCAATGGGAACAAGCTCGTGCTTCCGAAGTATGTGCGTGAAGTGATCGAACGAATCGCATTCACTGCGCGCGAGGACAAGCGTATTGATAAGCGCTCTGGAGTCAGCCAGCGCCTGCCGATTTCCGCGATGGAAAACGTCATCTCGAATGCCGAGCGGCGCGCGATTCTGCACAACGAATTACTCACCGTGCCGCGAATCGGCGACGTATATGCTGCATTGCCGGCGATCACCGGAAAACTCGAACTCGAATACGAAGGCGAGATGAAGGGCGCGGATTTTGTCGGCCGCGAACTCATCCGCAATGCGATAGCGAAGACCTACGACCAATACTTCGCCGGCGCAAACATGCAGCAGGTAATCCAGTGGTTCGATCTCGGCGGCGAGGTGCAGATTGCCGAGAGCGCGGCTGCAGCCGACGTACTACAAACTTTGCGCGGCATCCAGGGACTGATGGACAAACTCACGCGCGTGAATGTCGGACCGAAGGACAGCCCGGAAGCTCAGGTATCTGCGGCGGAGTTCATTCTCGAAGGGCTGCATGCTCTCAAACGCATTGGACGGAATGAAGAACGCGTGTTTACAGCAGGGGAAAAACAGCCACGCGTCCCTGAGAAGTCATTCGAGCGCGAAGATCTGCCATTTTCGAGAAGTAGAAGGCCATTGAATTAGCTGTCAGCCTTCAGCCATCAGCCGTCAGTCAACACGGTTGCGATTTGGATTTTTGCTGATGGCTGACGGCTGAGAGCTGACGGCTGCTTTTATGCGTCGCACTCGTTACACCAAATACGTTCCTGATCCAGCGGGCGAGATGAGCCTGGAAGACTTGCTGGGTGCGCTCTCCGACCATCTCCTTCAGAGTGGGTTCCAGAACTATCTTTCCTACTACGATCTGCCAGAGGGCGACCAGACGCTCGATGATCTGAAGCGTGCCATCGAACAGGCGCTTACTGAAGGCGACATGCTCAGCGATGAAATGCGTGAGCAACTGCAGCAAATGCAGGCAGAGGGAACACTCGATGAGCTGATTGAGAAACTGATCGAACGCATGCAGCAAGAGGACTACATCAGCGTTGACCAGCCGCATGATCCGTCAAAAGCCTCGAGCGTGGGTGGGCAAGTGGGTGACTCGCAGGCGCAGACGCGGTTTGAAATCACCGACAAAAGCCTGGATTTTCTTGGATACAAAACATTGCGGGACCTGCTCGGTTCGCTTGGCAAGTCGAGCTTTGGGCGTCACGACACGCGCGATATGGCGACAGGAATTGAGGCGAGCGGCGCTTCACGGCAGTATGAGTTTGGGGACACGCTGAATCTCGACATTACTGCGACGCTCTCGAATGCGATTCAGCGTGAAGGACTGGCGCTTCCGTTGAATATCGAGTATTCGGACTTACAGGTGCATCAGTGCGAATACCAGAGCTCGTGCGCGACCGTGCTGATGCTCGACTGCTCGCATTCGATGATTCTCTACGGCGAAGACCGGTTCACGCCAGCCAAGAAAGTTGCGATGGCGCTCTCGCATCTGCTGAAGACACAGTATCCCGGGGACTCGCTTTCTCTGATTCTGTTTCACGATTCGGCGGAAGAGATTCCGCTTTCACAACTCGCGCGCGTGAAAGTTGGACCTTATTACACGAATACCCGCGAGGGCCTGCGCCTCGCCCAAAGAATCCTGCAACGTCAACGCAAAGACATGAAGCAGATTGTGATGATCACGGACGGCAAGCCTTCGGCGCTAACTCTCGAAGACGGTCGAATTTATAAGAATGCATTCGGGCTTGATCCGCTTGTTGTCAGCAAGACGCTCGAAGAAGTTTCAAAGTGCAAGCGCGCAGGCGTGATGATCAATACCTTCATGCTGGCGTCTGATTACGGTTTGGTGCAGTTTGTGCAGAAAGTTACGGAGATGTGCAAGGGAAAAGCGTACTTCACGACGCCGTATACGTTAGGGCAGTATCTGCTGATGGACTACATGTCGAGGAAGACGAAGACCATTCATTGAGTGCTCGTCTTTGCGCGCTTTGCGAATTCTTGGCGTACTTTGCGGTAAAAAGCTTTTAACCGCAAAGGTCGCGAAGATTTCGCAAAAGGTCGCGAAGAGAATCAAAGACTTAACCACAGAATCGCCGAGTACGCCGAGAAAAAACCAAGACCATTCATTGAGTGCTCGTCTTTGCGCGCCTTGCGAATTCTTGGCGTGCTTTGCGGTAAAATTTTTAACCGCAAAGATCGCGAAGATCTCGCAAAGATCGCGAAGAAATCGAAGGCTTAACTCTTCGGCAACTCATTCACCGCTCGCCACGCCTGATCAATTGCTCCGTCAGTATAGGCGTAAGCTC
>DAIPJJ010000066.1:9926-18036 GCA_036770325.1 Terriglobales bacterium | reverse complement strand
TCATTCACCGCTCGCCACGCCTGATCAATTGCTCCGTCAGTATAGGCGTAAGCTCCGGCGTCGGCATTCGCGATGGCAATTCTTCCGAACGGTTTGCGCGCGACCTCGCAAGGAATCTCTCCGCCATCGATCCAGAATTTGTCCCAGAGCGAGTTGTACTCGTAGGCGTAGCCATGTGGCCAGCGGTTGACGGTGATGGCAGCAATATCGCGGGCGGGATCGAATCCACCCGGCCCAAGAGCCCGCGCAAGCTGGTCGCGTATGTTGCGCTCCATCGTCATGAACTCCGTCATAAACAATTCAATGCGGCCCATTCGGTGCTGATCCCGGGCCGGCAAGCCGGGGCGGCATGGTGTCTTCATCATATGAACGACGACCGGCTGGTCTGGCTCGATTGAGCAGTGGTAGTCGCCGATGCTGACCGGAATGTCGAGCGTGAAAGCGGAATGGTAACAGTGTGGAGAGTAAACCGAACTTGTCCCAAGCTTCTGGAACGCGTTCCAGTTGCGGATGCAAACATTGGTGTAGAGCAGCGGAACTTTTGCCGCAGAATGCAATGCCTGTTTCTGGTGATCGGGCAGTTCGGCGCAAATGTAGGGAATAACCATGTTCCAGCAAGCCAGCACGGCAAGTGGCGCGCGAGCTGAGTAGAGCTTTCCCAGCCGCGAATAGACAATTTCAACTTCCTTCGCGCTTGCGGCATCACCAACGTGCTTCACACGAACTGCGGTGCTATTGAGGCGAATACGAACCGGAGAGGAATCATCATCGAGCTTCGCATAGTCCGCGCGTTCAGTAACAATGTCTGTCGCAGTGCTTCCTGCGATCGCCTCGGGAATTAACTTTCGTACCAGCATGCGCGCGATGGACGCGTTGCCGTCAGGGAAGTGGAAGAAATATCTTTCAGCTTCGGCGTTCGGAATACAGTCGCGATTCATTCCTTTCCCTGCGCCCGGTTCGAGCTTCATTCCCTTGAAGCCGGGCAGTCCAAGGCCCCAGGCGTCCTGCGCAGCTATGGCATCGATTCCAACCCCGAACAGCCCCTGCGGAGCTGACTGATAGAGCGTCACGATTTGCGGATCGACTTTGGCAATGTCGGTCAAAAATTTCGCGTAGCTTATGCGCGCCAGACGATCTTTCTTCTGATCGGAGGTCAGCCCCGGCAGGTAATCTTTTGGATCGGTAAAAAGCGCGCGCAGGTCTCTCTTTGCGGCTTCGGAGAGCGGAGCTTGCGCATCGAAAGCATTCCACAGTTCCGCCGAAGACCGCATTGCGTCGCCACTTTCACCAGCCTCAATTCCGGGGGCGTCCACAACCAGTTTGTCGGTGCCGAACGTCTGCTTGTCGAAGAAGATGTGCGGCTTCATGCCATGTGACCCGTACAGATTTTTCGAAACGTATTTGGGATAAGAGGCGACATCAATTCCAAGGTCCTCGACAACGCCTTTAGCAACCGCGCTATATGGGGCTGGGCTCTCGATAGAAAATGTGCCGCCGAACCCGAGCAGCCTTCGATCGGCAACAGTGAATTCATTGCGCTTAGCGTGGCCGCCGAAGTCGTCGTGGTTTTCGAGAATCAGAACCCGTGCGTTCGGGTTCGACTTGCGCAAGAAATACGCGGATGCGAGTCCACTGATACCCCCGCCAACAACGATCAGATCGAATTTTTCTTTAGTGGCGGTAGGAGCGCCAGCCTTTTGCCAAAAATCGTCATCACGAATGGCATGCGCAACTTCGAATGAACCAACATGGCTGCCTCGCAATCCGGTCAGCGCAGGAGGATAGTAGTTCGGCGACTTTTCAGGATCGAGGTCGTGTTGCAGAGCGGCCAGCATATGCGGAGACAGCATGGCCAGCCCTGATGTCACCGCGACGCCGTTCAGGAAATCGCGGCGCGTAATGCCGCGATCCATTCCCAATTCTTTGTCGTTGGAGTCTGCCATGTGTCCCCCGGGGCCAGAGAGAGCGAGCGAAGCGGATTGCGAAGACTACGGCTGGGCGCCTTCCTGTTCTTTCTTCACTGCCGCTTCAGCGGCCTGGAATCCGATCTTGCTGTGAGTACCGTCACAAAAAGGCTTGTTGACCGATGCTCCACATCGGCACAGGGAAAACGCCGGCTTGCCGGTCAGATCATATTTATTGCCATCCGCATCCACCAATTCGATCGAGCCTTCCGGTGCTTCCACGCGATACGGCCCATTTTTTCGAATAGTGATTTTCACGCTTGCCATGAGTCCTCCGATGAATTGAGCAACCTAGAAGATAGCAGTTTGCGAGGACACTCTGCCAGCAAGCAAACGCACAACCGCCACTTGCGCTGTGATTACTAAAATCAAATTGTGCGTAGAGGAGTACTCTTCATACGATGACCGCTACGCACGGCGCGCCGTTTCTGTTTATTGAACTGGGCCTGGTTGTTATTGGGCTCGCACTACTGGCGAGGCTGGGCAGCCGATGGGGGCTTTCTGCAATTCCACTATACCTTTTAGCCGGACTCGCTTTCGGCGAAGGTGGAATTGCCCCGCTAAAGTTGAGCGAGAACTTTGTTGCGATAGGGGCGGAGATCGGAGTGCTGCTGCTCCTGTTCATGTTGGGCCTGGAGTACACCGGAGATGAGTTGAAGCAGAGCCTGCGGATTGGGGTGACCGCGGGCATTCTCGATTTTGTATTGAACTTTATTCCCGGCCTTGCTGCGGGATTACTTCTCAAATGGCGGCTTCTCCCCGCAATCCTTCTCGGCGGCATCACCTACATTTCTTCGTCGGGCGTGATCGCGAAAATACTCGCCGAACTCCGGCGTATGAACAATCCCGAAACCCCGCTGGTGCTCTCGGTCCTTGTGCAGGAGGACCTGGCAATGGCCGTTTACCTGCCGCTGGTCGCTGTTTTGCTTAGCGGGGGCGGAACAGCGAAGGTCGTGATCGCAGTGTTCATAGCGATCGCAGTGGTGGCGGTCGTGCTGCTGGCGGCCCTACGCTATGGGGATCGACTGAGCAGAGTGGTTGCACATGAATCGGATGAAATCATCCTGCTGACGATTCTCGGCACAGTGTTGCTCGTCGCCGGTGTGGCACAGCGCTTTCAGGTTTCGTCCGCAATAGGAGCTTTCCTGGTGGGCATCGCTGTTTCCGGGGCAGTGGCTGAAAAATCGAAGCAGCTCATCGGGCCCCTGCGAGATCTGTTCGCGGCCATGTTCTTCTTCGTTTTCGGATTGGGAATTGACCCGAGAAGCCTGATTCCGGCGCTGCCATTTGCGATTGGACTTGGAGTGGTAACTGCCGCCACCAAAATTTTAACCGGATACCTGGCAGCTTCTCGCACTGGCCTCGAAAAGCAAGCGCGAATTCGCGCGGGCCTCGAACTGATTGCGCGCGGAGAATTCTCGATCGTCATCGCGGGGCTGGGTGTTGGGATCGAACCGCGCCTTGGTTCGCTCTCCGCCGCATATGTTCTGCTGATGGCCATTGCCGGGCCCATCTTGGCACGCTTCGCAAGATAAACGGTTCGCAAGATAAAAGGTGCTCTTGCTTCACGCTCGTCCTCGAAGCAATCGGCTGTCGTGCTATAGGCTTTCGCAAAATGCGTGCAGGCCTTGGTTGAATGCCGCGGCATCATCCCAGAACGGACCGTGACCGAGGTTCGACATGACTTGCACCTGCGCGTGAGGCATCGCCACCTTGTGCTGCTCTACAACTGCCGGCTTAACCACCGCGTCTCGAGCGCCATGGGTAATCAGCACAGGCTTTCGTATCTTCGGCATAAGATCGTCATTGTCGAAGGCACGCGAAAACATGCCCTGGCGCACGTAGGCAGGAACGCACGTGTTGTATTCGAGCATTGCTGCCAACTCTTTGGCGGAGGGCTCCCGAGCAAAGCAAAGTCGCAACAAGCCCTCAAGTCCGCGAGCACAGGTTTTGCCATCCTCAGAAAGAAACTGCGGCACCAGGGCGAGAAACTCTGGCGTAAGCACTGCCACGGCTTCCTGACTACCAAGCTTGCTGACCCCACCGACGAACTGTATGCCGCCGATCTGGTCGTCGCCATAGTGACGAATATAGTCGAGCGCCACAAGCGGACCGTACGACCATCCTGAGAGCACGGGATGATCCAGCTTCAGTTCCTTGATGACGGCGTTGACATCATCGGCCCAGAGCTTCGAGTCGCCATACGCATCTCTTGGCTTCTCGGAGGCGCCGTGTCCTCGCATATCGATCGCCACGAGCCTGTGGTTGTCAGCTAATTCAGAGTTCAGTTGCCGCGTCCACGTGAGCCAGGATTGCGAGACGCCATGGATAAAAAGGACAGGACGGCCTTCTGGATTTCCAGTCTCGACGACATGAAGCTGCACACCACCCCCGCCTCGGACCTTGTGAGTCTTCATAATGATTCTCCTGGCGGACAGATTGGACGAGGGCGCGTTTCCGCACAGCATTGTACACGCTTACTATCTGCAGCGGGCCTGTCAATTCATGCATCTGACGAGATGTAACCGCAACTCCTCGAAGCGCGATCCAGCAGCGAGAAAAGGAAAATCTGAAATGGAAATCAAGAGAACCGGCTCCCAAGCTTCCAGCAAAGGCCCGGCAGACTGGTTTACCGGCACCGTACGAATCGATCCATTGTTTCAAGCGCCCGATCCGGCATTGGTCCAGGGCGCGAGCGTGACGTTCGAGCCTGGGGCGCGGACGGCTTGGCACACTCATCCGCTGGGTCAGACTCTGATTGTGACTGCCGGATGCGGTTTGGCACAGCGCTGGCAAGGTGCAATCGAGGAGATTCATCCCGGCGATGTGGTCTGGTTCGCACCCGGGGAGAAGCATTGGCACGGCGCAACTCCGAAAACGGCCATGTCGCACCTTGCAATTCAAGAGAAGAAGGACGGCAAAGTAGTCGACTGGCTGGAGCACGTGAGCGACGAACAATACAACAAGAAGTCCTAGAGTCTGCTGCAAGGAGGAGCTGAATATGCCAGAGCGAAATGATAGTTTTACTGGCCGGCTGTCGCGCTATCGCGAAATCGACATTACTGTGACTGGACGCAAGTCCGGCCGGGCCATTTCGAACCCAGTCTGGTTCGTTGTGGATGGTCAGAAGCTTTACCTGCTGCCGGTTCAAGGCTCGGATACGCAGTGGTACAAAAACGTGCTTAAAAATCCGGCAATGCACATCAATGCTCGCAGCGCGAACGGTGAATTTAAGGCTGTTCCGATCACCGAGCCGAAGCAGGTGCAATCTGTGGTCGAGAAGTTCCGTGCAAAATACGGAGCTGGTGACGTGAAGAAGTACTATTCGAAGCTCGATGTTGCTGTCACCGCGCAGCCGCAGTGATGCCCATTCGCGCCGTCGTTAATGTATTTCCACGTTTGCCGTTCGCAAGAAGGACGGTTTTTTCCTCGCATTCACCGTCTGCTCGAAGCCGTAGGCGATCTTCAACAGCGTCGGCTCGCTCCAGGCCCGCCCAAAAAATGAAATGCCCACCGGCACCCCAAAAATGAATCCTGCGGGCACATTGATGTTCGGATAACCCGCAACCGCCGCCGCATTCGAACTTCCGCCTGCGGCATGATCGCCGTTCACCAGGTCGGTCATCCAGGCCGGGCCGCCGGTGGGCGCGACCAGAGCATCGAGATGGTGCTTCTCCATGATGCCGTCGATGCCGCCCTCGCGCGCAAGCTTGTGGTTATTCGCCAGAGCAGTCACGTAGTCTTTATCGGTAAGCGGTCCCTTCTGCTGGGCCTTGATGAAAAGGTCCTGCCCAAAGTAGGGCATCTCTTTGTCTTTATTCTTGTCATTGAATGCAATCACATCGGCGAGAGTCTTTACCTGCGCATCGGGCCGCGCGGCAAGATACGCGTTCAGGTCTGCCTTGAGCTCATACAGCAGAACCGTCAGTTCCGTCTCATCGAATTTTCCGAAGGATTCAATATCTGCGGGATCAACGATCGTCGCGCCCGCCGATTTCATTACATCGATGGCGTGGTTCATCAGCGCGTCCACAGCTTCGTTGAAGCCGAAGTATTTTCGTGCCACGCCAATGCGCGCGCCGCGAAGGCCATTCGGATCGAGGTACTGCGTGTAATCTTTCTGCTTTTTCCCATCTGCCTCGGCGGTTGCAGGATCGCGCGAATCCGATCCGGCAAGTGCTCCCAGCAAAATTGCCGCATCCCGCAACGTGCGCGCCATCGGCCCTGATGTGTCCTGGCTGTGAGCGATTGGAATAATTCCCGCGCGGCTGATCAGCCCCAGCGTCGGCTTGATTCCCACAATTCCGTTGGAGGACGAAGGGCAGACAATCGAGCCGTCGGTCTCTGTTCCTATCCCGATGGCGCACAAGTTCGCGGAGACACCCGCGCCCGTGCCCGAACTCGACCCGCAAGGATTACGATCGAGCGCGTAAGGATTCTTTGTGAGGCCGCCGCGCCCGCTCCAGCCGCTGGTCGAATGCGAAGAGCGGATGTTTGCCCACTCGCTGAGATTGGTTTTTCCCAGAATCACCGCACCGGCGTCGCGCAATCTTTTCGCGACCGTAGAGTCTTGCGCCGGTTTCGAACCGAGCAGCGCAAGCGACCCTGCAGTCGTCTGCATGCGGTCGGCGGTATCGATGTTGTCCTTAATCAGCACTGGGATTCCATGCATCGGTCCGCGCGCGCCTTTTGCTTTGCGCTCTTTGTCTAACTCCTCCGCAATCGCGACCGCATCGGGATTCACTTCGATCACGCTATTCAGGCCTGGGCCGTTCTTATCGATCTCATCAATTCGAGCGAGATAGGCTTCCGCCAGCGACCGCGCCGAAATCTCGCCCGAGTTCATGCGCTTTTGCAGATCGCCGATAGTCGCTTCATCAAATTCGAAAGGCTTGACCGGCGCGGCATCTGGCTTGGCATCTGCCACGACCCGCGCGGAAGAGAGTGCAGGGGCAAGCGCCGCCGCGCCAGCTCCAATAAACGTCGATCGAAAAAGTTTTCTACGCGAAAAATTCCGAGTGGAAACTGCTGACTCTGTGTTCGTCGCCAAATCTCCCTCCGAATATGAACTGCGCATTATAGTCCGCGCCTGCTTACGGATTGTCTCTGTTTTCGTCCAATCTGGTGCTATCTGGCGTTTACTCGTCCCGACGGCAACATCGCGCACGTCATCGCTCGCAAAGCTGCTACAATCGCACGTTTGCCCTCTGCCCTCCAATGAGTACTGGCAAGCCTAGTCACCCGAAAATGCAAATTGCAACCTCAGGAGTTCTCATGATCGCTCGAAGAAAGTGCCTTGTCTTTTTACTGTTTGCCTTATCAGCGTTTGCCTTCGCGCAAGATACGCAGGAAGGCCGCTTGCTGCGCTTTCCCGACGTGTACAAGGACAAGGTTGTTTTCTTCTATGGCGGCGATCTGTGGCTGGCCTCGACTTCAGGCGGCGCGGCTCGCCGCATTACTTCTGGCGAAGGGCGCGAGCTGTTCCCGAAATTTTCGCCTGACGGCAAATGGATCGCCTTTACCGGCCAGTATGACGGCAACTTCAACGTGTACGTAATGCCCGCGGATGGTGGCCAACCGAAGCAGCTTACGTTTTATCAAGGAAGCGCGCGCCAGCTCAGCGACCGCATGGGCATTCACAACGAGGTCATTACCTGGACGCCCGACAGCAAACGCATTGTTTTTATTTCACGGCGCGACGCTTCGAATGGATGGATTAAACGTCAGTTCACAGTCAGCATCGATGGCGGCCTGCCGCAAGCGCTGCCCATGGACCAGGGCGGTCTGCTTTCTTATTCGCCCGATGGAACGAAGATCGCTTACAACATCATTTTTCGCAACTTCCGCACCTGGAAGCGCTACACCGGAGGAATGGCGCAAGCCATCACCATTTACGACCTGAAGAATAATAGCAGCGAAGACATTCCGCACACGGAGTGGACCGACACGTTTCCCATGTGGCGCGGCAACACCATCTATTTCACGTCTGATCGCGGCTCCGAGCACCATTTGAATCTCTACAGCTACGACGTGAGTTCGAAGCAGGTCGAGCAGTTAACCCACTTCGACAACTGGGATGTAATGTGGCCGAGCCTGGGGCCGGATGCGATCGTCTTCGAGAACGCAGGCTACCTATACACGTATGA
>DAIPJJ010000066.1:0-9916 GCA_036770325.1 Terriglobales bacterium | reverse complement strand
CTGGAAAGCCTGGGCACCAAGATCCTCAAAGTGCAGCCGGACGGCCACGCTGGCGCCGCGAAGCAGCCGAAGAAGCTCAGCATCTCCGTCCCTGCCGACCGCACATTTGCGATGAAGCATTGGGACAACGTGAGCAAGCTGATCACCGATTTCGACATCGCACCTGACGGCAAGCGCGCAGTGTTCGCGGCGCGGGGCGATGTGTTCACCGTCCCCGCAAAAGAGGGAAGTATTCGCAACCTGACGCGCACGCCGGGTATCCGCGAGCAGAAAGTTTCCTGGTCGCCGGATGGGAAGTGGATCGCCTACGTTTCTGACCGCACCGGCGAAGATGAAATCTATATTTCGCCGCAGGACGGCATGGGCAAAGAGCAGCAAATTACCAGCGGCTACAAAGGTTTCAAGTTTGCTCCACAGTGGTCGCCGGACAGCAAGAAGCTCGCGTGGGCCGACAAAGACGTGAATCTCTGGTGGATCGATATCACCGATAAGAAGCCGGTCAAGGTCGATCACGACAACTACGGCGAAATCACGAATTACAACTGGTCGCCCGACAGCAAGTGGCTCACCTACGACAAGCAAAGCAACAATAACCTGGCGATGGTTTACGTCTACTCGCTTGCGGATTCGAAATCGACAGCTCTCACGTCCGACATGATGAACAGTTACGATCCGATGTTCGATCCGGAAGGGAAGTATCTCTACTACCTTTCCGACCGCGACTATAACGAGGTCATCGGCAACATCGATTTTGAATTTGCGAATCCGAAGACGACGCGTGTTTACGTTGTGACGCTAAGAAAGGATGAGGAATCTCCATTCGGCGTGCAGAGCGACGAGACCTCGGTAAAAACCAGCGAGCCGGTTTTGAGCGGGATGGTTGAGAACACAGCAATCGACGCGGCCGACAAGAAAGCTTCCAAGAAAGACGAATCAAAGAAGGCCGACGAAGACAAGAATGACCAGGACAAAGATAAGGACAAAGACAAAGACAAAGACAAGAACAAAAAACCGGTTGAAGTGAAAATTGACCTCGACGGAATCCAGGACCGCGTTGTGGCGGTGCCGATGGATCCAGCCAACATCAGGACTTTCGCGGCCGCGAAGGGCTTTCTCTATTACTCGACCGCCCCCGTGCAAGGACTGGATGGTCCCCTGCCGGGCGAAGGCTCGGCCCTTCACGCCTACGACCTGAAAGATCGCAAAGAGAAGACACTCATCGAAGGCGTGGAGCGGTTCGCGCTGTCCTTCGACGGTTCGAAATTGCTCTACCAGGGCGAAGGCGGCGGCGGTCACGCCGCGCACACCTACGGGATCATCGATGCGAAGCCCGGCAGCGAGCCGAAAAAAGTCGGCGACAGCGCCCTCAGCCTGAACGGAATGCGCGCGGAAATCGATCCGCCGGCCGAATGGAAGGATATGTTCAACGAAGTCTGGCGGCAGGAGCGGGACTATTTTTACGAAGCCGAAATGAATGGCGTCGATTGGCAGAAGATGCACGACAAGTACGCCGAGCTTCTGCCTTATGTCTCTGACCGTTACTCGTTGACATACATCCTGGGCGATCTGATCGGTGAACTTTCCAACTCGCACACCTATGTCGGCGGCGGAGACTACCCCGATCTCCATGCGGTGAACGTCGGTCTTCTCGGCGTTGACTACGAACTCGACTCAGCCAGCGGCATGTATCGCTTCAAGAAAATCTATTCCGGAGAGAACTGGAATCAGGACCTGCGATCTCCGCTTACGGAGCCCGGCGTAAACGTGAAAGAGGGCGACTATCTACTTGCAGTAAACGGCCGTCCGCTGCGGGCGCCGCAAGATCCGTATGAACTGTTCGTGAACACCGCGAATGAAACTGTCACGCTGACGGTCAACTCCAAGCCTTCTGAAGCCGGCTCGCATAACGTCGTGGTCAAGCCCATCGACGACGAGTACAACCTGCGCGAATTAAACATGGTGAACACGAATCGCAAGAAGGTTGATGAAGCTACAGGTGGCAAGGTCGGCTACATTTATCTGCCTGACATGGGCGAAGCTGGACTCGATGCATTCGTCAAAGAATATTTCCCGCAAATTCGTAAGCAGGGCTTGATCATCGATGTGCGCTATAACGGCGGCGGCTTTGTCGATGAACTGATATTCGAGCGCCTGCGCCGCATCCTTGCCGGCATGGACACGGCCCGCAATTGGGAGAGCAGTACTGTTCCTCCGGTCGTATTCCACGGCTCCATGGTTTGCCTCACGAACCATTACGCGGCGTCCGATGGCGATCTGTTCAGCTACGGCTTCAAGTTTTATAAGCTTGGTCCACTTATCGGCGAGCGTACCTGGGGCGGCGTGCGCGGAATCCGCGGACAGTTTCCGCTGATGGACGGCGGCTACATCACGCGTCCTGAATTCGCGCGATACGGCCTTAACAGCCAGTGGATCATCGAGAACCACGGCGTGCAGCCGGATATCGTCGTCGAGAACCGGCCCGAGCAAGTTCTGGCGGGAAAAGATCCGCAGCTTGATCGCGCGATTCAGGAAGTGATGAAGGCGATTCAGGCGAACCCGAAGCAGCTTCCGCCGCGTCCGCCGGCATTGCCGCCATATCCGGCAGGACCGGGATAATAGCCTATCGTGTGGGGCGGGCGCCCTCGCCCGCCTTTTCTCTTTGCGCACTTGCGCAGCCTTTGCGGTTAACCCGACTTCGCCAACGACCAAGGACAAACGGCCAATCACCAATGACCCCCTTCTAACTAATACCTCAATCCCCAAAAACTCGTATAATCAGCTTTCATGCCAAAATTTTCTATTGTCATACCCCTGCACAACGAGCAGGAGAATGTCACCGACCTCTACGACCGTTTGAAGGCGGTCATGGAAGCCAACGATGACAGCTTCGAGATTGTCTTCGTAGATGACGGCTCTTCCGACGAAACCTTTCCTCTGCTGCGACAAATCGCCGGTGTCGATAGCCGCGTGACCGTTGTCCGCCTGCGCCGAAACTTCGGCCAGACCTCTGCGCTCGCCGCTGGTTTCGACCATGCGCGCGGCGAATACATCATTGCCATGGATGGCGACCTGCAACACGATCCCGCAGACATCCCGATGTTCCTGGAGAAGCTTTCCGAGGGCTACGACATCGTCAGCGGGTGGCGCAAACGCCGCATCGACAATTTCTTTTTGCGCCGCATTCCTTCCCGGTGCGCCAACTGGGTGATGGCGAAGCTGAGCGGCGTCGATATTCACGATTTCGGCACGACTTTCAAAGCGTATCGCCGCGACATTCTTGAGCAGGTCCCGCTCTACGGCGAGTTGCACCGTTTCATTCCCGCGCTGGCTTCGTGGCATGGTGCTTCGATCTGCGAAGTTCCCATCCGCAATGTGAACCGCGAGCGTGGAGCTTCGCACTACGGAATCTCGCGGACTTTCCGAGTGTTCTTCGATCTCATCACGATTCGATTTCTATTGAAGTACCTGGGGCGTCCGCTTCACTTCTTCGGTACTGTCGGAATGATGGGTATCTTCGCCGGAATGGGCATCACCGGATGGCTGTTCGTCGAAAAATTTATCCATCACTCGCGAGTGCTGATGGAGCATGGCCCACTGATGATCTTTGCCGCAGTGCTGCTGCTGGCTGGTTTGAATTTGCTGGCGATCGGCCTGCTCGGCGAACTCCAGGTCCGTCACTACCACGAACCTACCCGCCGCGCACCGTATTCTCTTGACCGCGTCCTTCGCGCCCATAGCGAAGAGCAAAGCGTGCCAGAGTAACGAATCATGCGTGTGACGAATGCGCCTCGGAGATGTCATTCCGAGGCGTTTCGCTTGCGAAACAACGAGGAACCTGCTGGTCCCAGACGAGAAGCCGATTCCTCACCGCTAAAGCGGTTCGGAATGACAAGATGAAACTCCCGCGCGTGAGAGCGCGAACTGCTCAAAAAATTTCCTTATTCACCACATACGGCATCTTCTTAATATCTCCGCCGTAATTTTTCTCGAGCACGTCAATCAATCCCTGCACACACCTTCCAGCCATGCCTTTGTCGGGATCAGGCGAAAGCCGCGTGATCTTAGCCGCACTCGCGAAATGTGGAAACAACCGGCAGCGGTCTTCAACCGCGGGATCACGTAAGGGGGAATCCGCAGCTAACGGCTCTTTCTCATAAACATCCAAAGCCGCGCCCGCGATCCAGTTGTCTTTGAGTGCCCGGACGAGCGCTTTCTCATCCACCACCGGCCCGCGCGACGTGTTCACCAGAAATGCCGTCGGCTTCATCATGCGCAAGGTGCGCTCATTGAATAGATGAAATGTCGGCGTCGTGCTCTCGCCTTCTCGCAGAAGCGGCACATGCACGCTCACGAAATCGGCCTGCTTCAGCGCGTCTTCAAATGCGACGTATTTGATCCAGGTCTTCTCTTTCTGAATTCCACGCTCATGCCGCAAATCCATCGTCGCCTGAATCGCCGAGACGAATTCATGGTTCTGGTACGCCGGGTCATAGCACAGAATATTCATGTCGAACCCGGCGCACTTCTTGATCATGGCCAGCCCAATGCGACCCGTGCCGATGATCGCAACCGTCTTCCCAGTGACTTCATCACCCAAGAACGGCAGGTACGGGTGCCAGAATCCCCACTTGTTTTCGCGCGTCAGGTGCTCGGCCGGCCAAAGTCCGCGCGCAACTGCGCCCAGCATGAAAAACGCAAACTCCGCCGTCGCTTCGGTCAGAACATCGGCCGTGTTAGTGAAGGGGACTTTGTACCGGTTGGCGTCGGCGCGATCGATGTTGTCGAATCCAACCGCGTATTGCGCCACGACTTTCAGCGTACCTTTTCCCGCTTCAAAGATTTCAGAATCGATCTGGTCTCGAAGCGTCGTAATCAATCCATCGATACCTGAGCGAACTTTTTCCAATATCAACGCCTTTGGCGGTGCCTGCGGCTCAGGGTAAACTTCGATCTGATAACCGCGCTGTCGTAATACTTCAAGCGCTTCTTTACCTATGTCGCACGTCGCAAAAACACGAAAATTATTTGGCATTTAGCGCAACTCTGATTGTTATGTCATTCCGAACCGCTTCAGCGGTGAGGAATCTGCTTTTCAACACCTATTCACCGCAGAGACGCCGAGTACGCCGAGCAAGCCTCTGTGGCTTTGCTCCGTGCTCTTTGTGTCCTCTGTGGTAAAAGCTTTGTTTCAAGAATTCGGAACAGTCCGCTTACTTCATTCCGAACTCCGGCTTCGCCGGGCTACGCTCCAAAAAGCCTTTACCACAGAGAACACAGAGCGCACAGAGCGCACAGAGGAACAACACAGAGGTCTTCTCGGCGTTCTCGGCGCTCAAAACCTTTTCAGAAAATCCGCCTCCCGAACCGCTTCAGCGGTGAGGAATCTGCTTTTCAAACCTATTCACCGCAGAGCCGCCGAACAAGCCTCTGTGGCTTTGCTCCGTGCTCTCTGTGTCCTCTGTGGTAAAAGCTTTGTTTCAAGAATTCGGAACAGTTCCGCTTACTTCATTCCGAACTCCGGCTTCGCCGGGCTACGCTCCAAAAACCTTTACCACAGAGAACACAGAGCGCACAGAGGAACAACACAGAGGTCTTCTCGGCGTTCTCGGCGGTAAAAAGCTTTTCAGAATATCCACCTCGTTGCCGTCGGCCCAAACTTCTTCTCCCAAAATCCGAACGCAACCGTCGGCCGCAAACAAAACAACGGATCCTTGAGCGCTATTAAATTTTCTCCCATCTCACCCAATTTGAACTTGTACTTCTTCTCATACAACGGGACGTATCTGCGAATCGTGGCCACATCGCGCTCGGTCTCAACCACGCCTTCAACAATGACCGCTTCCGCCGCGTTATCCGCGCACATCGTGCAATGCGGGTTCTTCGCAAGATTTCTGGCTTTGACCGTCGTTGCACCGGTGCTGAAGTAAATGCGACCGTGCATCCACAGCGCCCAGACGACCATCACATGCGGCCGGCCATCGGGACGCGTCGTCGCAATCCAGTATTCCCGGTTTTTCTTCAGGCGGTCCTCAGCCCACTTCCACGGAAGCAGGCCCCTCTTGCTCTGCGGCAATCCATAGCCAGGAATGTCAGGTCGTGTTGCTTTCGGAGTTTTCTTGCGCGCGGCCATTGAGCTAATCCTCGATCAAGCATCCTACCAGCGTATGGAGAAATACAGGATGCTGACAACCCATGGTTGCCCCCGGAATCCGGTGGCATCGAGTACAACCGCACATTTTGGTCTTCTGCATCGAATAGCATGAGCCAGCAATCGACAAGCCCGCGCGACTTTTCCGGCGCGATTTCAATCACCCGTTAACGTCAATGAAAACAATGATATTCAGGCTCGCATTCAAGTTGTGCGTGATAGTTCTGTCGCTGACTACTCTGATTGGAAGTAGCTGGCCACAGGCGCTTAAAGACCTTCCCGACGCTCCGCAGCCGCAATCGCAACAACCGGAGAACGATGGAATTCCGCTGATGTATATGCGTCCTGTGCAAGCGCCGCCCAGGGAACCGGCATTCCATTGGAAAGGCGCGGCGACGCAAACTTTCGCACTACTTACGATGGAACAGAGCTTCCGCATGGTGCAGCAAAAGACGCGCGACCACCTCGGCGGCAGATTTTTTCCTGAGTGGTTTGCCTGCGTGCAAAATCTTCACGGATGGAGCGACGGTGACTCCATACTCACCAACTACATCGGTCACCCGATTCATTCCTCGTGGGCCGGATACATCGAAATTCAAAACGATTCGCAAGGCCGCAATCTGCGCTTTGAAAATAGTGAGCGCTATTGGATGAGCCGCCTGCGCGCCCTGGGCTGGGCGGAGCTGTATGAAGTGCAGTGGCACCTGGGCCCGATCAGCGAAGCCTCAATTGGACATGTAGGACGGCCGGGGACACACACTCTCGGCTACGTCAATATGGTGACCAGCGCGCCAGGAGGCTTAGGGATGATCGTGCTCGAAGACTGGATAGATAAACGTATTGTGGAGTCGCGCGAAGCTCGCACGGACAGCTTGAATAAAAGAAGAGTGTATCGGATGCTATTCGGCCCCGGCCGAGCAGTTGCAAACCTCCTGCGCGCCCAGAAACCCTGGCATCGCGATTACCGCCCGATTGACTGGACTAAATAAGCAGCCCCCCGAATGCACGGCTCAGAACGAGGTTCTGAAATCCCTGTCGTGCTCGGCGGTCTGAATTTTGTTTGACCTTCTTTGCGGCCTTTGCGGATCCTTTGCGCACTCTGCGGTAAGAGCTTCTAACCGCAAAGGTCGCCAAGATCTCGAAGAGAACGCAAAGAAACCAGCTAGCGGATGGCCTTAGCCTTCGACATGTAATCCACTAAAAGATTGATCAAGCGTGATGAGAACTGAAAGAGTTGATAAGGATTTTCTCGGCGATCTCGGCGATCTCTGCGGTTAAATCTTTTTATTTGCAACCCAGCTCTCAACTCTTTCCAGCGCCCGGTTCAGATTCTCCATCGAATTCGCAATGCTGAACCGCAAGTATCCTTCACCGAATTCTCCAAACGATGTCCCGGAAAGACAAGCCACGCCTGCCTCTTCGAGCAGCGCATCCGCTAGAGCTTTCGATTTCCATCCTGTCTCGCTGATGTTCGGGAATGCATAGAACGCCCCGTGCGGCATGCGGCAGGAAAATCCTTTAATCCGGTTCAGACCCGCCACAAACGTATCTCGCCGCCGCCTGAACTCCGCGCACATGCGCTCGACCGAGCTTTGATTTCCGCGCAATGCCTCAACTCCGGCGATCTGAGAGAAGCTCGCGGTGCACGAAACCGAATTCGTCGCGAGGCGTGCAACCTGTTGCGCCAGATCGTGCCGCATTACGCCGTATCCCATGCGCCAGCCGGTCATCGCATAGGTTTTCGAAAACCCATCGAGCAGAATCGTGCGCTCTTTAAATCCTGGCTCGCTGACGATCGAATGGTGCCGGCCTTCAAATATCAGCCGGCTGTAAATTTCATCCGACAGAATAAAGATATCGCGATCGCCAATCGCCTCAGCAATCTGCTGAATATCGTTCTTATTTAGAACCCCGCCGGTCGGATTGTGCGGCGAATTCAGGATGATGAGCCCGGTCCGGTCATTGATCAGCGAAGCCAACTCCCCCACATCCAGGCCGAAATCCTTTTCTTCACGCAGGCGAATTGGTACGGCTCGCCCGCCTACGTAGTTGATCATCGATTCGTAGATCGGAAATCCGGGATTCGGGTAGATGACCTCGTCGCCGTCATCCACCAGCGCGAGAATAGAAAAGAAGATGATCGGTTTCCCGCCCGGTACTACGACCACCTCTTCGGGAGAGACGCGCACTCCGCGCGTGCGGCTGACTTCTTCGGCAACCGCCTGCCGCAGTTCCGGCAACCCTGCCGAAGGCCCGTAGTGCGTCCATCCTGCATTCAGGGCATTCACTGCCGAGTGCACAACATTCGCCGGCGTATCGAAATCCGGCTCACCAATCTCGAGATGAATAACGTCCTTGCCCTGCCGCTCCAGTTCGCGTGCGCGGTTCAGGACCTCGAATGCGGTTTCCGTCCCCAGCCGGGACATGCGCTTCGCCAACCGCAATTCGGACTGGGCCGCGCGCGACATAAGCAAAACGGGTTATTGTACCCCACAACTTAGCTCAACGAGCGGCACGGAGTATTATGCTTGTGCGCACGATTAGTACCTTCCATCGCCACGTCCGTCTAAAGGACAGCAGTCCGTCTAAGAGGAAATATGACCAACGAACTCACGCTCTCGGTAAACGGGGCAAAGCAAACCGTCACCGTCGATCCCGATACACCATTGTTATTTGTGCTGCGAAACGAGTTGAAGCTGACTGGGCCAAGAATGGGCTGCGGTATGGCGCAGTGCGGGGCATGCGCCGTGTTGCTGAATGGAAAAGAAATTCGCTCTTGCATTACTCCGGTGTCGGGCGTCGTCGGGCAGGAGATCACCACCCTTGAAGGCTTGCCCGCTGTTTGGGCGGAGCAGAAGGGCTTGAGCGGATCGGATGCGGAGAAGACGCTACATCCCGTGCAGCAAGCATGGATCGACGAGCAAGTGCCGCAATGCGGGTATTGCCAGAGCGGAATGATGATGGTCGCCGTCCAACTGCTCGCGAAAAATCCCAATCCGTCGGTCGAGGAAATCAAAGACGCGTTCACGAACACTCCTCCGTCCCCGCATCTTTGCCGCTGCGGCACCTATGCCGCTATCATCGATGCGGTCCAGCGCGCCGGAAAGGCGATGAGAGGAGAAGCCGTATGACTTCCAGAACAGATCAGCTTGAAGCTCCAGTACTCGGAACCATTTCGCGACGCGGCTTTGTGAAGACCGGTGGAGCGCTCTTTGTTTCGCTCGCGTTTCCGTTACCATTCGCCGCACGCGCGGCAGCCGCCAAGAGTCCAAGTTCTGTTGATGCCACACTGCCCGAATCCTGGCTGGAAATCCGCAGCGACAACACCATCATCGCCCGGACCGGCAGGACCGAGACGGGCGTCGGCATCACCGGCTACTACCCGCAGGTAATCGCTGAAGAACTGAGCGTTCGCCCGGAAACCATCACCTTAATCATGGGCGACACCGACCGCACTCCCGACGGCGGATATTCCGCTGGATTCCTCGACGGAATGAAGAATGTGAGGAAAGTGGCAGCGTACACGCACCAGGCTCTGCTGCAACTTGCTTCGACTCAATTGGGCGTGCCTGTTTCCTCGCTCAGCGTTACCGATGGCGTGGTCTCCGGCGGCGGGAAGAAGATCACCTACGGCGAACTGGTCGAAGGGCAGCACCTCGAACTGAAAATCCCCATAAAAGGCACCCTGCCAAAGCCTGATCCCACAGGCGAAGTTGGCATGACATCAATGGACGGATTGACTGTGACCGGCGATCCACCCATGAGAGC
>DAIPJJ010000065.1:0-21231 GCA_036770325.1 Terriglobales bacterium | reverse complement strand
ACTTACCGCACCGCCTACGCGCCCTTTACGCCCAATAATTCCGAACAACGCTCGCACCCTCTGTATTACCGCGGCTGCTGGCACAGAGTTAGCCGGTGCTTCTTCCACCCGTACCGTCAGTATCGTCCGGGTCGAAAGGAGTTTACGTCCCAAAGGACTTCATCCTCCACGCGGCGTTGCTGCGTCAGGGTTTCCCCCATTGCGCAAAATTCCCCACTGCTGCCTCCCGTAGGAGTCTGGACCGTGTTTCAGTTCCAGTGTGTCCGTGCGCCCTCTCAGGCCGGATACCGATCTCAGCCTTGGTAGGCCATTACCCTACCAACTAGCTAATCAGCCGCGACCCCCTCCTCAAGCGTATTGCTACTTTGATCTTGCGATGTTATGCGGTATTAGCCCCGGTTTCCCGGGGTTATCCCCCACTCGAGGGCAGGTTAGTCACGTGTTACTCACCCGGTCGCCACTTTACTCATGGATTGCTCCACTTTCTCGTTCGACTTGCATGTGTTAGGCACGCCGCCAGCGTTGATTCTGAGCCAGGATCAAACTCTCGTTTGAAACCTGAAATTTGTTCGGAATGAACAAATTCGCTGGAGTGGTTAACGCTGCGATCCTCGATGATTTCGAGATCCGGCTCTTAGCTCTTAGCTGTTAGCTCTTAGCCAAACCCGGTTGGGTTCAGCTAAAAGCTAAGAGCTGAAGGCTAAAAGCTCTGGACCGCGAAAGCATGGAGGATCACAGAGCCAAACACACCAACTCGCTTCGCGTCTGACGGAGGTCAGGACGCTAGCTAATTTTGTGAGAAGTTCAGACTTAACTCAAGCCTTTCCTCTCACGACTGGCACGTTCAACCTTATTGTCAAAGACCGAATCGCATCTCCGCCTGAGCGGCGCGCTTTCAGTCCAGAACGAAATCTGCGTAGTGGCCCTTTAGCCACCCGATCGAGCGAAGCTCGATCCAGATTCCGTCTGTCCTCGAAACCTTTTAAAAATATCGTTCTGCTTGCAATCCGTCAAACGACTGAGTTCACAGGATTTCCACATGCATGCAGCTTCTCAGCTCTTAGCTGTTAGCCCTTAGCTTGAATCCCAAGGGGGTCAGCTAAGAGCTAATGGCTAAAAGCCAGGAGCTTCTTTGCACAGCAAAACGCATCTTCCTCCCCGCTCCAGCGCCAAACGGAAAAATCACAATCGGCACGAGCCGGTCGGAAGATGATCGGTTAAGAAAAGATCCTATGGAGGTTCCTGCTATTCGAGACCTGAGTCTCGCCTGACGAACCCTTCGAGGAGCGCTGTCCCCGAATCAAGACCTCGTGGCCGAGGCCAACTCCAGCTTTTTCTTGCTTTTGCTGGGTACTACATTTGATGTTGGGCCCGGACGGAAGATTCAAAAACCTAATCTCCGCAATCCAAAACTCCGTCAGCCCAACTAGCCACACTTGTTCTCGACGGTTTGTCTTTTATATCACTCGGCTCGCCATCGCGCAAGCGGAAGTTGACGGTTTTGGTTCGGGAAGAACTTACGGTTTACGCGTTGCCCGCGCTTTCAGGCAAATCCATGCTTATTTGGGCTGGGTTTAATTCCTTATGCGGCTTGATTTCTAGATAGGCATGGAACACCTTGTTAATTCGATAGCGGTTGCCGGTTGTGAATTCAGCCGCTGTCTTTCGAGCCATCACATGCAGCTTGGTCGTGCTGTCCTCGTCGTACATGTACGCAAATCGCCCCGGCCCCACTTCCAATCCTAAAAACGTTATTTCGCACAGCGTCTCAAGAGCCGCTTCCAACATCTCATTCCGAATGCCGAGTTTCTGCATTGCCTTCGCGACGTCCTTTGAGGTGATGATTTCAGGGCCACCCGCAAATTCGTAGATGAGCTCGTCGAGACGCGGAATCCTCGTCCCACTTTCGACTAGGAGGGAGTCTAGTGCAAACCTGGAATACTGCACCTCGGCAGAAATGAAGTCCTTTTCTTCGATCTTTGTATGTCCTCGATTCACGGCGAATTGCAATGCCGTCTTCACAAGGTAAATGAGGTCACGAGGCCGGGGAAGCGCTGCGTCTCCGAGGTAGTCATGAAGCGGGATGCTTCGTACTGTGGACGGAAAGTACTTCGGCCAAATCCCTTCGGGGCGGACGACATCTGCGCCCGACTTCACAAACCTTTCCTGTACGACTCGCCTAAGTAGCTCGGGATCCTCCCAGGTCATCCGTCGGATCGGGAGCTTATCTCGCTCACGCGCGTACCCAATGATTGCCGCATAAATGTCGCTACGAAGGAAGAGAGTTAACGATAGGTTGACCGAGGTTCGCCAGTAGTTCTCCTTTTGAAATTCTTCGGCGACCCGGCCACTCACGCTCAGAAGACCGAATAGCAATTCGCTTAGCATCCGGAGATCGGACTGCTGGTTCCAAGCCTTATCGAGGTTGTCAACGAGCACGGCAACACGTTTTTTTGCACTCAATGTTTTGCCTAGCAGTGCACGAAGACGCGCAAGCATATCGCTGTGCAAACGCTCGCTAATGTTCCGGTGTTGGCTCTCAGTGGAGGCGGAAAGGTCAAGGTGGCGAAGCCTCGACACTGCTGCGTCGAGCCGCACAGAGAATTCCGGCGTTATTAGCGACGTGTGATCCTTTACAAATTGCACTAATTCCGCTTCTCCATCGGTTTTCACGTAATAGACGGGCTTCGCTTCGATTTCTTCGTAAATACTCTTAGCGAGCTCAGTGTAAAGTAAAAATTTCCAGAAGCTTTCGATTAGGTAGCCCTTTTCCGAGCGTGGTAGCTCCTGAGCCAGCATTTCAAGAAGGCCCTCTAGCTCGTAATCCACCGGCTTAACCAGGCAAACATGGTTGCGTGGGTCGGAAGACAGTTCCTCCGCAAGCTTGTACAAGCTGGCCGTCTTACCGGTTCCCTTTCTGCCGACAAAGATAGAATGCTTGGAGCGGAGTGCCTCGTTGTACGCGGCGGTCGGCACAAAATACTCCGTCAGCTGGTTCGATTCAAACTCTGCGATCGGATCCCCCATTGCAATACTGCGCAATTCTCCCTGCGCCTTCGCCTCCAGCTGATAATGTTCTTGTTCGACCGCTCGTTGCTCGCGTACTTCCACTAGGGGGTCTAGCCAGCTTGAAAAAATGGCTTCGGCCTTAGCTGCAGTTCCATGTGTCCGTAGTAAGTCCCGATAATCGATCGGGGAGGCGTAGGGCTCATGGGCAAGCATTAGCAGAGGCCTTGAAAGGCCGTGCGCCAATCCAGCAATTAAAGCGTGCTTAGCATTGTGCAGTTCCCAATTGGCATACTCCGTTGATAGAAGATGACAGACAACAGCAAAGGCTGCGCTCACATGTTGGACGTACCAGGAGAAAGGCTGAACTCGTACCTCCTTTGGGTCGTCGATTACCGATGGAACTTTCCCGTTAGTCACCAATCTTGCAATGGCAATTGTGGATTCGGTATTTACGTCAGACTTCAGGTATAGAAGGGAATCTTTTTTAATGACGGCAGTCGTCGCCTGCAAGAGCTCTCGGTAGAGATCCTGGTCGAGTTTCTTATAGGGTTCTTCTCGGTAGAAGCCGTCAATGATGTCAAGACTATTGCTGTAAGCCCGATATCCGATAGTTGTGAGCAACTGAAATCGCTCAAAGTCCAACCTTGCTCGTTCGATGTTCGGGTCGAGGAGGAGCCAAATCCGCTTTCGCAATGCAATAGCAAATCCAAGCTCGAAGAGAACGTTTGGATTCAACCCTGTAACATCAGCCACGAATAGATCGCGATCCCTGATTTCCTCGCAAATTGTGTTGATAATTACGCGGCCACCGACCGACAGACCTTTCCAGGTAAGTATGTCTACGACGCCACCATCGTTGATCGTTTTAAATGCTCTTTCTATTGCTTCGCCGCGTGACTGCGGCAAAGAGGGGTAAGCGACAAAACCGCGAACTTCGGCCATGATCTGCATTCTAAAACGGTTTGGAATCGTCGATACTTAGAAAATTAGAGGACCACGCTTAAATTGCGTCGCGCTTACTCTTCTAAGTACAGCAACATAAGGTCCCTCGAATGTACGTAACTTTCGCTTCGCTCAAATCACGCCTCACTCGGCATCACAGTTCAGGGTGGTGCGAGGAGATCGAAATCAAGCACAAGGTCCCTCGACTGCGTATCGTGCTCCGCAGGATACTGCGCTCGGGATGACAGGGCTGGAATTCTAGCAAGAGCTTAATTCAACACGCACCACCACATACGTGTCATCTCGAGCGGAGCGGCGCGTCCGCTTGCGGACGGGCGGCGAGTCGAGAGACCTTGTGATGGTGGTTGCTCCCTGCGCTCGCATGAAGCACAAGGTCCCTCGACTTCGTATCGTGCTCCGCACGATACTGCGCTCGGGATGACAGTGCTGGAATTGTAGCAACACCTTAATTTCACTCCACGCACCACCACATACGTGTCATCTCGAGTGGAGCGGCGCGTCCGCTTGCGGACGGGCGGCGGGAGTCGAGAGACCTTGTGATGGCGGTTTGCTCGCTGCGCTCGCATGAAGCACAGGGTCCTCGACTACGCGACTTTCGCTCCGCTCAATCACGCTCCGCTCGGGATGACAGCGCTGGGGTGGTGATGAGGAGATCGAAACCAAGACACAAGATCCCTCCACTGCGCGTGATTTGGCTACGCTCGAATCACACTTCGCTTGGGATGACAGTTCAGGGGTGGTGGTCGCACCCGTTCTTGCTCACGGACATTCAAAGGCATGCGATTAGCACATATGTGTCATCTCGAGCGGAGCGGCGCGTCCGCTTGCGGACGGGCGGCGGAGTCGAGAGATCTTGCGGTGGTGGTGGCTCGCTGCGCTCGCATGAAGCACAAGGTCCCTCGACTGCGCGCGACTTTCGCTCCGCTCAATCACGCTTCGCTCGGGATGACAGTTCAGGGGGTGGTGGCGAGGAGATCGAAATCAAACACAAGGTCCCTCGACTTCGTATCGTGCTCCGCACGATACTGCGCTCGGGATGACAGTTCGGTGGAGGGAATTTACTTAGTTGCAGCAGGATTGAGCTGCGGGAACCAGTCGGCGGCGAGGTCCCACCATTGCGGGTTCATCTTCTCGATCAGCCACATCTTCTTTTCTCTGCGCCAGCGCTTCAGTTGCTTCTCGCGAGCGATTGCTTTGCCGACGCTGTCGTGGTGCTCCCAATAGACGAGGCGGACGGCATTGTAATCATCGGTGAATCCTGCGAATTGATGTGTTTTGTGTTGGAAGACGCGATGACGGAGATTGTTGGTGATGCCGATGTATAGCGCACGGCGGGAAGCGCTTTGGAGAATGTACACGTAGAAGTGGTATTCACGACGCATTTTGTACACAAAAACGTAAGGTCCCTTCGCCTCCGGCTTCTCAAATCAAACGCAAGGTCCCTCGACTGCGCGCGATTTGCGCTTCGCTCCGGATGTCGGGTAAGTTGGTGTTTCGGGAGCGAAACACTTACTCGCTCGGGATAACACAGTTGTTAGTTTTCCCACAATCTCCGGACAAATGCTGTGACGGATGTCACAACTTCCGAAGTTTCCCATTTTGGGCAAACTTTCATTCGTCATTGTGGAGGAGGTGCCAGGCTTCTTCGTACTCTCCGTATTTGGAGGTGCGGCGGTGGGGAGTGAGGAGGAGTTCGAGCTGACCGTTGGTGGCAGCGACGGGGATGATGAACCAGACGGCCACGGTAATAATGTAAGCGGCGATGAAGTCGAGCTGGTCGGGGCGGTAAGCTGCGCCGTTAGAGTCGATGTGACATTTAAAAGAGTTGCCGCGGCGGGCCTGCGTGGATTTGACCTGGATGCGCAGGAAGTCGGCGCGCGCGCCGGGTTTGGCTTGGGAGACGATGGCGACGTCGTAAGGGGAGGAGTCTCCCCAGGGACGGGCAATGGCGAGCCCTTGCTCGGCGGCGCGGGCCATGAAGAGGAGCTCGGCCCATTCGCCTTGTTGTTTGTAGTGAGTGAAGGTGGTGCTGGAATTAGACATATTGGCCCCTGGGTTCGTTCGAAAGTCAAAGGCCCCACTTCTCCCAAAGAGAGGGAGAAATGGGGCTCCGCACAGACTGTTCTAGATAGAAAGAGGTCGGACAGGAATGTCCGACCCACATGAGCATTGCTAAAAGAAAAAGCGGCCTGCGAGAGGCCGCTGATATAGCTTCTACTTACAGTATATCAACCTGAGTAGGGCAATTGTGACACGCTTGGCAACTTTATATTTGGCGTGTTTTGTTGACGATTGATGCGTTCGTGTAATTCCTGCCTATTGACAAAAGTTTTCCAGAGGGAGGGTGCAGGCGGAGAGCAAAGGCAGATTCCTCGACTGTGAAGATCATTCGCAAGCGAATGATCTTCTTCGCTGGAATGACAGACTCAGGAGTGCGGGAATCCCGCGAGATCAAGACAACCCTAATAGCGTCGGACAGCGGAGTCCGACCCGCACAATCCACGGCAGGCTACAATGCTTCACCGAACGGGTGAGCACATGGCGAGATCGCGACGCAAATTTTTGGATTTGTAGAACAGGAATGTCCGACCCACACGAGCAGATGCTCCCGCTTTTTCGGACTAAGGAGAAGAGCGCGTAGCTACTTTTTGCTAAGGATTTCCTGTGCGGCGCGATGGCCACTGGCGATTGCGCCGTGAACGGTGCCATTGTGGCCAGAGATGTCGGTGGCTTCTCCGGCGAAGAATAAGGTCTGCTCGACAGGAGATCCCAAGGCTTTTTGGGCTCCTTCGCCGCCGACTTTCACGTAGCTGTATGCGCCGCGGGAGAATGGGTCGGAATCCCAATCGTGAAAATAGGCGGCGGTGAGCTGCGACTTTGCTCGTTCTTTTCTGACGTGTAGAAGGTTGCTCAGCGAGTCGAGCGCCCGGTCGATGATCGCATCGCGGGGGAGCCCGGCCAGACTCTCGGCGGAGCGCGCAGGAGACCATCCAACGATGATGGGCACGCGCTCGGGCATGAGTGTCCACCAGGTGGGGAAGAAGTCGTCTCGAGAAAAAAGAAAACTGAGGTTAGCGAGAGATTTTGAGTGAGATGTTCCGCGGATGTCCCGCCAGAACGGTTCGCGGAAGCAGAGCACTACGCGCACGACCTTGCCCATGACGAGCCCCGACAATGCGGTTCGCTTTTCTGCAGGCAGTTGCGGATCAAATTGCAGTGAGTCTGACTGAAGCACGCCGAGCGGAACGGTTATCAGAACTCGTGGCGCGGTAAAGTGTTTGTCTTGTTGAGTGGAGAGTTCAACCGATCCCGAGCGCCATTTAATCGCAGTGACGACGGTGTTGAGCTGAATGGGAACTTTTAAGCGGTCCAGTTCTTTGGTAAAAATCGCGACGAGTTGGTGATATCCGCCGGTGATGCGGAAGGCGCGGTCGCCTTCGATCTGCTCCTCAGCCTCGCGACCGTGAACCAGCCAGTGGACGCTTACCAGGTTTGGGTCGGCGGCGTTGAATCCGCTGACGTAGCCGGTGGCCCAGCGCTTTGCGTCGGCATGATCGTCGCCGGGAAAGCAGCGGGCAAGGAAGTCGAGGAACGATTCGTCGGGACCTTTGTCGTTCATCTCTTCGAGAATCTTGCCGGCTTGGGCGAAGAAGTTGCAGCGCTGCACTTGGTCGTCGATTGAGCACCAGAGATCGCCATCGACCTCGGTAACTTTCAAGTTGTTCTCCTGGATTGGAAGCCAGATTTCGGGGGCGAGTCCGTGAACGAATTCTGCGCCAAGGTCGATGGAATGGGTCAGGCCGGGATCGGTAACGGTGAAGATGCGGCCGCCGATGCGATCGCGCGCTTCAAGAATTTCGACGCTGAGGCCGGCGTTTGCGAGGTCGATTGCGGCGGAAAGACCGGCTACACCGGCACCAATAATAAGGATGTCAGCGGGCATGGGTACTTCTCCTCTCCCGGCTTCGCGCTAGCGCGCTCCGCGTTGGTCTTGGCGTCAATCTTATCGGCACGACTGAAGTCGTGTCCTTCCCGTGAGTGCAATGCCCTCAGAAAGCAGCCGTCAGTTTGAAAAAGTTTTGTGTTGATGGTTCGAGAACAGCAGATTCCTCACCGCTAAAGCGGTTCGGAATGACATTGTGAAGGAAGTGGGGATGAAATTGTGAAGAAAGTTTGAGACGAAATTGTGAAGAAGTTTGGAATCACATTGTGAGAAAGTTCGGCATGACATTGTGAGAAAGTTTGCGATGACATTTTGAGAAAGTTTGGAAAAGGGTGAACGGGGATGCAGATTCCTCGCTGCACTGGATCATTCGCGTAGCGAATGATCCAGTTTGCTCGGAATGACAGGTGATTAGGGTTATCGGGAAGCCAGGCGGGTTCCAACTGCTCGGAACGACATGTTAGAGTTCCCGCGAGCCCACTGCCGGTTTTGCAATCCACCCATTATCGTGAGGCCAAAGCCGGTTCGAGTTTGCCGGACTTGAATGCTTCGTAACGTTGGTTGACTTCGTCCCAGTTGACGACGTTCCACCACGCGGCCAGATATTCGGGACGGCGATTGTTGTATTTCAAGTAGTAAGCGTGCTCCCACACGTCGTTGCCGAAGATCGGGACGAGGCCTTGCGAGAGCGGATTGTCCTGGTTCGGCGTGCTGATGACTTGAACTTCGCCGCCCGGCTTGCCCGCGAGCCAAACCCATCCGCTGCCGAATTGCTTGGCGCCAGCGTCGTTGAATTTGGTTTTGAAATCGTTGAAGTTGCCAAAGCTCTTCTTGATAGCATCGGCAACGGGACCGGTGGGATCGCCGCCGCCTTTCGGCTTCATGATCTTCCAGAACATGGTGTGGTTCACGTGACCGCCACCATTGTTGCGGACAGCCGTGCGGATGTCTTCAGGAACGGAGTTCAGGTCGCGAATCAAATCTTCCGCGCTCTTCGATTGCAGGTTGGGATGTTTCTCGAGCGCGGCGTTCAGGTTCTTTACATACGCGCCGTGATGCATGTCGTGATGCAGCTTCATGGTCTGCGCGTCAATGACCGGCTCAAGCGCAGAGTAGTCGTACGGCAAAGGGGGTAATTCGTGCGCCATATTATCTTTCCTCCAAAATTTCCTTCTTCAGCCTCAATGATGACTTGTCCGTGCCGAAAGATGCAGTAGAACAGTGGTCAGTGATTCGTGGCTCGTGGTTCGTGATTCGTGACTTGTAGTTCGTGCCTCTGACCTGGTCCAGTGTTGGCAGTTCCTGACAAACTACGACTCACGAACCGCAGCTCACGGTTCACAAAGCCACGAGCCACGAATCACGAGTCAGGAACTACTCATTCATTGTCCACGAAACGAGGAGAGTTTGCACGTAGCTGATTTTGGAGAGCTGGGTTTTGAAAAGGGCACTGCGCGACGAAGTGGCAGTGCGTTAGTTGTTGGTTGACTGGGAGAGGCCTTTGGCCTGCAGTTCACGGCGAAGGAGCGCGCGATTGAGTTGTTCAACCAGTTGCATGAGCTTGTGCGGATCCTGCTCACGGCTGGCAGCTTCGGAAAGTGCTCGCCAATCTTGTATTTGCGTATCCATCTTTCACCTCAATCGGACTGGGATTTATTCAGAGTGGCTTGCATTTCCCATGCCAAGAAGCTTTGGGTTTTTATTTTGTGTAAGTTGACAAAAATGTGACGGTGCAAAAGCGGGTAAGAAATTCCAGAACGTGAGCAGGATTACCAGAGTAGCTGAGTGTGAAGAAATTTTCGTACGTACTAACTATTTCCGTCCGAGAAAACGGATGCGCGCGGTGAATGCCCGGCGATCGAAATTGCTGAACTCGAGAAACTGCGGCGAGCCGAGAATGTTATTCACAGTGAATGGATTTTGCCGGTTGGTGATGTTGTCAAAACCACCGCGCAGCGCCCAATAGAATCCCATCGCATGAAAACGTTTTTCTACATGTGGATTAACGGTTATGTAAGTGGGAAAACGAAACGCGCCGGGTGGTAACACCAATTGCTGTTGCTGGTTAATAACGGGAAACGGGAAACCAGTCCGCACTTCCATTGAATAAGCAAGATCAAAACCCTTGATAAGCGGCAACAACCCCCAGGAGATAAACCGATTCGGCGCATCCCAGGCGTAAGGTCCGGAGACTTGTGGACTGATGATCAAATTGTCGAGCGAGTAGTCGAGAACCTGGCTGGATGTCGAACTGGAACGGACATAGGAAGCCGTCACTACGTAGTGGCGGCGAAAGGTGTGGCGCGCATCGACTTTGAAGGCCCAATAGTTGTCATGCCGGGTGTTCTGCAGGAGGAAGTCGCTGCCGCGCACACCTCCCGGGGTGTTATAGACGAAGGCATTGCTCCCCTCGCGATGCAGGAATTCGGTTTTCAAGAAAATGTCTGCCGGAAGTTTGCGCTCAAGGGCAACGCTCCAATTCACATAATGAGGATCGAGGAGCGAGTGGCGGTCGACGGAAAAGGTCGAGAATACGGCACTGGTCAGATTTCCACCCGGGTCGAAGAAGTAATCCTGCCGCGCGCCCTGCAGCGGCTGGGCAATCAGAGATAAGAGCGTGGATTCATACATCACCCCAATGCCGGCAGAAATTTTTGTGTTCCCGGAGTTATCGAGGACATAAGTTGCGGCCAGGCGTGGGGCGAACAGCGGCCTGCGGACGATTTCATCCCAATCAAAGCGCACTCCAGGTTCTATCAGCAAATGCGGAAGCGCGGACCAGCGGTCCTGGACGTAGGAACTGGTCTCGGTATTGACGGTCGTTGAAGGCGCGGCACCTGAAAATACGGAGTAGAGCGCGCAAGGTGATGGAGCCGGAGGCGTTAGACAAGTCGAACCAGGGTTGAGGGTCTGGCCCTCCCGCAAGGTGGAAACCGGAGAGCGATGAAAAGATTGTTCGTAAGAGAGGCGGTCTAGATCCGCTCCGAAGTTCAAATCATGGCGGCCATGGAACTGGAACGGCAGGTAGAGATTTGAAATCCCCTGAAAACGATGAGCTGTAGTATTTGCATGCAGATAGTAATTTCCCAGTGCACCGTTGGTGGTTAGAACGTAAGGTTGCGAACCGATTGGGGTCTGGCGCAGGCCGTAGTGATCGAAAGCAAAGCCGACTTCCAGCAATTTGTCATCTGCGAGCGCGTGCTGTTCCTTGACGGATGCGACATAAACGCTTTCATTGTCAGCAGGACGCGTTGCCGGCGGCGCGAGTGTGGACATGCCGAGATGATCATCGTGCAGCCAGTCCACCAGAAAGCTTCCAGTGACGATGTCGCGAGTGGTGAGATTGGCCTGCACCTTGGCAATGTTCCCGCCTCTCCATACATGGTCAGAGTCCTGGCCGGATGGCAGATCGGCGAGAATCACATTGTCGTATTCGCCGTCCAGGCCGTCGAAGAACCAGAGTTTCCCTTTTACGATTGGGCCGGAGACGGTGAAGCGGGGATCGACTTTGTCGAATGCCCATCCTTTCTTGTGTTGAAAAGACGGGAAGAAGTTCGTTGCGGCAAACCTGTAATGGTCGTCGCCGATGCCAGTCTCGATCGACATCACGCCGGCGGGCTGCTTGCCATATTGTGCGGAAATGCGGCTGGTCTCGACTTTCACCTGGCGAATCGCATCGGTGCTCGGACGCACCAGCAATTGCCCGTTCGCCGGTTGGGTGACATCAAATCCATCGAGAAGTACGAGTGTTTGATATGTTTCCGCGCCCTCGATGTGCGGTTGGCCGTTCTGGTCGAGCACCACACCGGGGATATATTCGAGGGCGTAACGATAGTCGCGTGTGTTGGGGTATGGAATGTTGAGAATATCCATGCCACTCAACTGCTCTTGCGATGAAACTTGCTCGGGATCTATGGCGGGAACCGATTCGACGACGTTCACGTTCTCTCGAACTTCCTGCTGATGATGGAGAGCAATCTCAAGCGTGCCGGAAGTTTGGATATCGGAAAGACTCAGAAGATAGAAGCCTTCCTTCTCAACGTTAGCTTGCCATTTTCGACCTGTGAGACCGGCAAAATGACAGTGCCCGGCGGGATCGGTTTCGCAGTTGATGGAAGTGCCTTGAGTATTGAGCTGAATGCGAGCGGCAGGTACAGCCACACCATTTTCGTCGAGGACCGTGATATTGAGCGTACCGGTCTCGATTCGCTGGGGCGGCACGGTTTGCGCTGATGAGTAAGTGCCCAGCGCAGGCAGCAAGCATAAAAAAGATAGCGCAAGAACTTTCAAAGGAGAGTTGAAGAGCGAGCGACATCCAGGATGCATTCTGGGCAACTGCTACTCGCAGCTTACAATAGATGACGGCCAGAGTTGCAAAAGGTGAGACGGGCTGGCAGATGCTGTTCGCGGTTTTCCCAAAACACCTTTCGACCGGGGCGTCCGGGTCGAATTCCCAGCGTCAGCATCGCAGGCGCCCGCATGCGTGGGGTCCTTCGACTGCGTTGGTCTCGCACATAGCGTGAGACAAACTCCGCTCAGGATAAAAAGTTAAGGGCAATCAGGCGTGCGAGAGGCGATCGTACTCTGCACCTGCGTCACGCGGAGCCAGGACCCACAACGTATAAATGCCCAACGCTGTCCCAAACGGCGGATGAAACAGCGCGACAATTCCAATCACGATCGCGGTGATGCGTGCCCACCGCTCGTGCCGCATCAGTCCCCAGCCGACCAGGATGCCGCCGGCGGCAACAAAAAGAAAAACCGCACCCAGTGAGAACAACATTGGCGGCATGAATGGCCGCATGAACATCTCGTCGCCAATCATGATGTGGGGAGCATGACTCAATCCCATGAGCACGAGAGAAGGAATAATCCAGAGCACACCGACAACGATCCACAGAATTCCCAGGATGCGCAGATGGCGTTCGAGCCTGCCCTGCACATTTGGCGCTTGCGGTGCGGGTGCGCTGGTTGCGATCGGCGTGCCGCATTTTGGGCACAGATTGTAGTCTGGTTGTAACTGCGCTCCACAGCGGTTGCAGAACATGGAGCACCCCCACACGTTAGGATACGCCAGAGGGCTCGGCGAAGTTCACTGCCCTTTCGCGATTACTCTGCAGGTACGCAACGATTGTTGTTCCGCGAATTGCGCGGTTATGTTATGGGTAGGATTGGCTCTGGGGGTCAGCAGTCCACTCCTTTGAAAAAGAGACATCCCTTTTAATGAGCAGAGAGCTGCCTGACCCGACAAAGCGCCGCCGGTATCCGCGATATTCGGTGGACGTCCGTGTCTCGGCGAAGGTGTTTCGCGATGGGAGCCCAATTGAACTCTGGGGACGATCCATTGAGCTGGGCCGCGACGGAATCGGCGTTACCCTGACCGGACAGTTGGAGCCGGGAGAAGTTGCCACGCTGGAGCTCACTTTGCCGGCAAGCCCATCTATCTTGAAGCTCCGCGCGCTGGTGCGTTATCGCGACGGCCTGCGTCACGGATTTGAGTTCCTCGCGCGCGACGCCATCCAGGAAGATCTGATCAAACGTACATGCGAGCTGCTTGGCTTAGGGCGAGAAGAACCTCAACCGTAGCAGTCACTTACCTTCTTTACGCGTGTCTCTTCGATGTAACTTTTTCGCGGCGGGTCGCAATTTCAGGTATCTAAAATAGGATAAGGAACGTCTCTATAAAGGGAGACTCTCGGTGCTGATCAAGAAATCGGATGAAATTCGTTCGTCGGAGATAACGGACAAGAACCTTTACCTGAACCGCCGCAAGTTTCTGGCCGGCATGGGGATTGCTGCGGCCGCAGGGAGTTTGGGGATAAAGGAACTGCTTTCGCCGTCGGTGCAGGCGAGCGCGACGGAGAAGATCAACGGAATTCAGAAGAGCCCGCTGTCGATTAACGAGAAGATCACGCCTATCAACTCCGTCACGCATTACAACAATTATTACGAGTTCTCGACTGAGAAGGAACCGCCGGCGGAGCTTGCCAAGAACTTCAAGACCTCGCCTTGGAAGGTGACCATCGATGGCGCGGTGCCGAAGAAGCAGAAGCTCGACCTTGATGCAATTTTGAAGTTCGCAGCTCCGGAAGAACGGATTTACCGGATGCGATGCGTCGAAGGGTGGTCGATTGTGGTGCCGTGGGTCGGATTCTCACTAAGCGAAGTGATCAAGCGTGTGCAGCCCCTGGGCAAAGCGAAATACGTGCAGTTCACGTCGATTTATGACCCGGGCCAAATGCCGGGACAGCAGCGGCAGGTGCTGGAGTGGCCTTACGTAGAAGGCTTGCGGATGGATGAAGCCATGCATCCGCTGACGCTGCTTTGCTTCGGGATGTATGGCGAAACGTTGCCGAACCAGGACGGCGCGCCTTTGCGCATTGTGGTGCCGTGGAAGTATGGGTTCAAGAGCGCGAAGGGAATCGTGAAAATCAGCTTCGTTGAACATGAGCCGATGACAACCTGGAACCTTGCCAATCCGCACGACTTCGGCTTCTATTCGAATGTGAACCCTAACGTGGACCGTTACCACAGCCAGGCTCACGAACATCGGCTCGGAGAATTCCTGCCGAGGCCGACTCTGATGTTTAACGGATACGATCAGGTCGCGGGATTGTATTCCGGAATGGATCTGGCGAAAAATTATTAACAAGCCTTCAGCCTTCAGCCGTCAGCTTTCAGCCAAAATGATTCGATGGATCAAAGTCGCCGTTTTTTTTGCCTGCCTTATTCCGCTGGGCATTTTGGCCTGGGAGTTTTTCGGGCCGCACCCGACGGATATGACGACGTGGGGGCTGGGTCTTGGGCCGAATCCGGTGGAGCGGCTGGAGCACGGGACAGGCGACTGGACACTGCGGTTTCTGCTGATCACGCTCGCGATCACGCCCCTAAGAAAAATTCTGCGCATGCCTTCGCTGGTCAAGTTCCGGCGGATGTTCGGCCTCTTTGCCTTTTTTTACGCGTGTTTACACTTCACGACGTATTTAGGCGTCGATAAGTTTTTTAATGTTCATGAAATCTTTGCTGATGTATTCAAGCGGAAGTACATCACGGTGGGGTTTACGGCATTCGTGCTGCTGATTCCGCTGGCGGTGACTTCGACGGCGGGATGGATCCGGCGGCTGGGGGGAAAGCGTTGGCAGGCGCTGCATCGGCTGATTTACGCCAGTGCGATCGCGGGCGTGATTCACTACATATGGCTGGTGAAGGCGGACATCAGGGTGCCGCTCGAGTACGGAATGTTGCTGGCGGCATTGCTGGCGTATCGGGTTGTCATGTGGAGCCGCCGGGGTACAAAAGTAATCGCTCCGGTACGAACGAGCGCCGCCATCGACTAGCAACTCGGTAGTATTTGACTTTTCGGAAACAACTTTCCCGCGCTGGACGGGTTTACTGAGCGAAGTAGAAGCTCGTCTTTTGACCGAGGAACTCTTTAGAAGGAGCTGTGCCTTGGCTATCTCTCACAAATTTCTTAAGCTTTGCTTTTTGGCTGGCGTCAGTTCGCTGGTAGGGGCGGTTGGCTGCGGTGGCGGGGGTGGTCCGGTGATTCCGCACACGACCGGGAATTTCACGAACGCCAGCTTCAAAGGATCGTATGTGTTCCAGGTTCGCGGAGTGATTTCTTCGACGTTCAGTCCTTACCGACAGGTGGGAGTGATCACGGCGGATGGGAATGGGAACATCACTGGCGGCGTGGAGGACGTGAACGCCCAAGGCACGGCTGGCGCGATTGAGAGCACCAGTGTCACCGGCTCTTATAGCGTCGCGAATGACGGTACAGGACAATTGACCCTCAACTCGACGGCACTTGGGTCCTTGTTTTCTGGGACGCCGATCTCGTTCGCGATCACTCTCGCGAGCAGTTCGAAAGTGCAATTGGTCGAGGCGGACTTTTTTGCGGACGGATCAGGTTCTGCTGAATTGCAGGACGCGAATGCCGCTAACGCAACCCCGGCCGGACCATTTGTGTTCGGGATACATGAGGACTTGAATATCAACTCGGCTTCTGAATCGCAGGTTGGCATGTTCACGGTTGCTAGTGGAAACCTGACCGGCAGCATGGACCAGAACACAATTGCAGGCGCCAGCTCGACGACGATTACCGGCAGCATCGACGCGCCCACCATACTCGGCTCAGGGACTGCAACGATCACGGACGGTTCTAACAACAGCACGCCATTCCTGTACTTCATTGTGAATAGCGGTAAATTTCTTCTATTGCCGACCAATGCGGCAATCGGGTCTGGCAGTGCGGAAGCCCAGACTGGGGCGGTGAGCGCTGGGCTCTCCGGCAATTATGTCTTTGGCAGCCGCGGCGATGATTTGAACGCGGTGGGGGCATCGGCAACCGTGGGGCAATTCACGGCCAACGGCGCGAACATCAGTGCGGGAGCGCTCGATGCCATGCAGGATGGAAACTACTCCAACCTGGTTCAATTCACCGGGAGCGTTGCCGGCAACGTTTCCGCTCAGGGACGGGAAGAAATCACGCTGAGTGTCGGGCCGACGATGGTTTTCTGGCTGGTGAGCCCTTCACGAGCGTTCTTCCTCGATGAAGCTTCGGGCGCGGTGGAAGATGGTACTGCTGACTTGCAGACTGGCAGCTCATTTTCCGCTTCGGCGATTAAGGGCCAATACGCGCTGGTGATGGACGGAACTGACTTCATCAATGGACAGGAAGTTGCGCGCATTGGCACGCTCCAGTTTGACGGATCGAGCAAGATCACTCTGGTTGAGCTGGTGAATGATTCGCTCAGTGGCGGCGGCGCGCAAAGTCCGGGAGCCCTGACGGGCAACTATCAGGTCGGCGGTAGCGGGCGGATTACGACGCAAATCTCTGGCAACAATGGCGGCGGGCCTGATCTGGTGATGTATGCGATCTCAGGTTCGCAGGCGTATGCGATGCAGATTGATGCGGGAGTGAACACGTCGGGAGTGGTGCAGCTTCAGCAGTGATTCAGGGGCCGCAAAAGAGACGGGCGAAACGCCCGTCTCCCCACATTCCAGAAACTTAGGCAGCGCCTTTCTGCGCTTCTTTTAAATACTCGAGCACTTCGTCTGCGTGGCCTTCGGGCTTCACCTTGCGGAAGATGTGCTTGATCTTTCCGTCCGGTCCGATCATGAATGTCGTTCGTGCCACACCCATCACTTTCTTGCCGTACATGTTCTTTTCCTGCATCACACCATAAGCGTTGCAGATGGTTTTGTCGGCATCGGCCACCAGAGTGAACGGCAGGCTGAATTTCTCCTCGAACTTCTTCTGATCTTTTGGAGTGTCGGGAGACACACCGAGCACAACAGCGCCGGTTTCGCCGAGCTTGCCGAACGAGTCGCGAAAACTGCAGGCTTCGATGGTGCAGCCAGGAGTATCGGCGCGAGGATAGAAGTAGAGCACGACCCATTTGCCTTTGTAGTCTTTGAGCGAGAGCTTCTCGCCGTTCTGGTCGAGCGAAGTAAAATCAGGAGCTTTATCATTGATTTCCATGAGGTTTTCTCCGAAAAATTGCCGCACACGGTTATACCGCAAAGCCGTGGTGGGAGTCATCCTGGCTGCGGTTTGCGGGGCTTTTCTGCCGGCGGTAGCACAGTATGCAAAGAAGCGCCAGGTCAGTAAAGGCCCGCGCGCGCTGGGCTTGCTCGAGCTTGCGCAAAATGGTAAAGCCCACTTGATTCCGATCACCATCATGGTGAACGGCAAGTTCTACGATGCAGGCGCGTACAAAGCGAGTCCGGTGCCGATGGCGCTGCAATACGAGACAGTATATGAGGGTCTGAAATCGGGAGTATCGCAGGGATTGTTCACCGTCGCGGGCGCGCTGGCGGAGAAGGATTCCTGGGTCGCGGATGGGAAGTGGCGCAGTCACGCGGATATTGAAGCTGAGCAGGCGAAGAAGAAAGCTGACGCGGCGAAACGGGCATATAAGGCGCCGGAGGAAGTCGGCGGTCCACCGAAGCTGAGACGCGCGCCGAACTCGGAAGCAGATAGTTCATCTGGATCGTCGACACAGAAGACTGAGCCGGCTCCTTCGGCTTCACAGGCGCCGTCTGGTAATAGCGGAGGCGCAAGTACGAACAGTTCGCCGAGTTCGCAACCTTCTCCGAAATCCGGGAGTACGTCGACCACGCATACTGAGTCGCCTTCTTCGCCTTCGATGGATGCGCCCGACCGGCCGATTCTGCGCCACCAGGCGCCTTCCGAGAGCACGCAGGAGCAGACGAAATCCGGGAACGACGAGCCGCTGCAAGGACCGATCCAACTGCTTCCCGCGATCTCGGACGCGGATGGGCCTGATCCGCGGCCGTACACGTATGAATTCAAGCCGGAGGAGGAGCAGAAATTCCGGCAGAAGATGCTGACCATGGCTTCGGACGCAGTCAAGGCCAGAGCGGCGCGTTTGTCTTCAGAATCCGATGCTGCGAAGCCGGGCACGAAAAGCGCAAAAGGGCCGGAACCCGAGTTTCAGAATATTCAGTTGAAGACTTTCGATCTTACGAACAGCAACGAGCCGGTGCTGGTGCTGACAGCGACGGCGTCGATCCCGAATGCGAAGTTGAATTTGCAGTATTTTGTGGCAGTGGTGGCGCGGGAGGACATTTACGCCGAGCTGCACAAAGTGTCGGCGCAGATCACAGACAATCAGCATTTGGATGTGCTGCCGAAATATGAATTCATCGACGCCGTGGATGCCGATGGCGATGGGCGCGGGGAGTTGCTGTTCCGGCTGACGTCGGATGCCGGAACGGCTTACAACATTTATGCGGTGATCGGGGATCGGTTGTGGCCATTATTTGAGGGAAGGCCCGGGGCTTAAGAGCTATTCACCACGGAGACACGGAGGCACGGAGAAAAAGATCAATTCATGCTTGTGCAGGAACAATTGACGGAGCAGATGATTGGCTCGGCAATCGATGTTAGAGCGAGCCACCGTTCGAAGGAAAAGCTGGCAGCTAGTCGCTTACACCACTGAGGCACGGAGACACTGAGAACACAATTGCATCATGTTGATCGAAGAGGGCCTAACAGAGCAAATCATTGGCGCGGCGATTGATGTTCATCGCGAACTGGGTCCCGGCCTGTTGGAATCAGCATACGAAGAATGCCTCTGTCACGAGTTCCATCTGCGTAATTTGGATTTTAGGAGGCAAGTTAACGTTCCGGTTCTTTATAGAGGACTCTCGCTTGATTGTGGGTATCGTCTCGATATCATCGTCAAAGACACAGTTATTCTTGAAGTGAAGTCGGTTGAACAGGTGCTCCCAATACACCATGCCCAGCTCCTCACTTATTTGCGTCTGACCAAGAAAAAGGTCGGTCTCCTGATTAACTTCAATGTTGCAATCCTTAAGAATGGGATCGTACGCAGAGTTTTGTGAATCTCCGTGGCTCCGTGTCTCCGTGGTGAAATAGTTTAGATGAAAGCCACTAAAAGCACCCAGGACGAAATCGAATCGCTTCGGGATGAGATTCGGCATCACGAGTATCGCTACTACGTGCTCGATGATCCCGAGATTAGCGACGCGGAATTTGACCGGCTGATGAATGAGCTGAAGAAGCTCGAGGCCGCGAATCCGGAGCTGATCACGCCGGATTCTCCAACGCAGCGAGTTGGCGGCAAGCCGCGCGAAGGCTTCGTCAAGGTCCCGCACTCTGTCTCAATGCTTTCGCTCGACAATGCCTACAACGAGGAGGAGCTGCGCAACTGGGAGCGGCGCGTTCATGAGTTGAGCGGGCGCAAGGACGTGGAGTTTGTCTGCGAGCTGAAACTCGACGGCATGTCGCTGGCCCTACGGTATGAAGGCGGGAAACTCGTGCGGGGGATCACGCGCGGCGATGGATCGGTGGGAGAGGATGTTACTGCGAACGTGCGGACGGTGCGCTCGATTCCGTTGTCGATTCCTGTTGAGAAGCTGAAGAAGGCGGGCGCCCCTGCGGATTTTGAAGTTCGCGGCGAGATGCTCATGCCGATTGCTTCCTTTAGAAGAATGAACGAGGAGCGCGAGAAGCAGGCACTCTCTGTGTTCGCGAATCCGCGAAATGCGACGGCGGGAACGGTGCGGCAACTGGAGCCAAGCATCACGGCCCAACGAAGACTGGATTATTTCGCATACATGCTGATCAGCGGTGGGCGCACGATTTTCACGCAGCATTGGCAAACGCTGAATGCTCTCGACAATGCTGGGTTCAAGGTGAACCCGCGTCGCGCGCTGACGACCAACTTCGATGAAATTCTGCAATTCATCAAGCAGTGGGAAGAGAAGCGCGAGAGCCTGCCGTACGAGATCGACGGGGTGGTGATCAAGGTCAACAGCACAGCGCTGCAGAACGAGCTTGGGTTCACCGGAAAAGCTCCGCGGTGGGCGATTGCGTTCAAGTACGCGGCGCGCTCGGGAATCACGCAGATCGAAAACATTCACGTGCAGGTTGGGCGAACGGGCAAGCTCACGCCGGTGGCGGAACTGAAGGCAGTGCCGATCGGCGGAACGACCGTGAGCCGCGCCACGCTTCACAACATGGACGAGATCGAGCGGCTCGGGGTGAAGATCGGCGATTGGGTGGAAGTCGAGCGCGGCGGGGATGTGATCCCGAAGGTCACGCGCGTGATCGACGACGAGAAGCACCCGCGCGGGCGCAAATCATTTCACATGCCGGAGAAGTGCCCGGTATGCGGCGGGCACGTGGTACGGGCGGAAGGCGAGGCCGACCATCGCTGCGTGAATCAGAAATGTCCGGCGAAGCTGCGCGAGACGATTCTGCATTTCGCCTCGCGCGGAGTGATGAATATCGACGGCATGGGCGACGCGCTGGTGAATCAGCTCACCGAACGCGGCATGGTGAGAGATATCGCCGACATTTACAAGCTCACCAAAGACAAGCTGCTGAGCCTGGAGCGCATGGGCGATAAGTCTGCGGAGAATATTCTTCGGGAGATCGAAAATTCGAAGAAGTTGCCGCTTGAACGCGTGATCTATGGATTGGGAATTCGGTTTGTTGGAGAGCGCACGGCGCAGTTTCTGGCTGAGCATTTCGGCGACATGGCGGCGCTCGAAAAGGCCAGAGAAGAAGACTTGCAGCAAGTGGAAGAAGTCGGGCCGCGTATCGCGAAAAGCATCGTTGAATTTTTCGCCGAGCCCAGGAACCGCGCCGTCGTTCGACCGCCAAGTAACAGTCTGTTACTTGGCCGGTTGGGCGATTGGAGCCCGCGGAAGGCGCCAACCGTGGGCGTCCACGCCCGGCCAACGCTTCGACCTCCAAGTAACAGTCTGTTACTTGGTGGGCTAGACGCCGGGATCGCAAGAGCGGGCCGCCGCCGGAGCCG
>DAIPJJ010000243.1:0-5300 GCA_036770325.1 Terriglobales bacterium | reverse complement strand
ACTCGCATGCGCCGGCGATATCGTCAAAGTACACCGCGCGACCGCCACTCGGTTCATCATCCGCATCCTTATCTTTCGAGATCACATTGTTCCCCAGTGCCACCCAGGGAATGCCCTTTTCCGTCAGGATTTCGAGCAGGTTCTGCGAATTCGCTCCGGCGACAATTACGCCTGAAACAATTTTTGGGCGATGCAAAATTTCCGGAAGACTGACTTCATCGGCGCTTGCGCTCGTCGAATAGTGGAACGGCAAAAAGAGCATTGCATAATCGTGCTCCGCACAATAAGCCTGCGCTCCCATGAGTACGGCCGAATGGAATGGATGCAGAACACTTCGATTGCTGAGCAGGAAAACAATGATGCGTGACTTCCTGCCCTGCTCCAAATCGAAGCCCAGTTGAATGGCCGCCTGAATGATCCGGTCCCGAGTTTCCGGATTAATTCCTCCGCGCGAGCCTATAAACCGCGAAACTGTGGCCGTGCTGACCTGCGCGGCGCGCGCTACATCACTCAGCTTTACCCTCTTGGACCGCCGTTTTACCAGACGTTGCAAAACCTTCTCTCCCCTTGCTCTTGTAAATTATCACGAACAGCATGAAAATACGGCATGCTTTTTATGCCAGTGCCCAACACGTGGTCAATACCTAACCAAACCTTATGAGACTAAAGGTGATCCCGTGTGTCGCGGTTATCGCTTGGTGCTGCTGGCTGTGCCCGGCAACTTTATTGGCACAGGCGCGGAGTCTTGCAGAGCTTCAGTCCGGTTTCAAGTCTCCACCCGCCGATTCCCGAATCATGATGCGCTGGTGGTGGTTCGGCCCTTCTGTCGCGAAGCCGGAGCTGGAGCGGGAACTGCGCGCAATGAAAGATGGCGGGATTGGCGGAGTCGAAATTCAACCGGTCTACCCACTGGCCCTGGATGATCCGCAAACCGGTTTTCACAACTTCCCTTTCCTTTCAGACGAATTCATCAACGACTTGCGCTTCGCCGCGGAAAAGGCACGCGGACTTGGGCTCCGTGTTGATTTGACCCTCGGCAGTGGCTGGCCATTCGGCGGCCCACATATTCCAGTTACACAAGCTGCCGGGAAATTGCGGGTGGTTTCGACAGTGCTTGTTTCCGGAGAGACAAGCGTCGCTGTTCCAGAAATTTCTGCCGGAGAAAACCTGCTAGCTGTGTTCCTGGGCGAGAACACCCAGCCGCCGCAGATGCTGAAGCTGGACCGCATTAAACGTGGTCGGCTCGATTTGGCCCCAACGACGAACTCGCGAACCCTAACCTGGTTCATTGCGAGCCGTACCGGGATGATGGTGAAGCGCCCGGCGACCGGTGCTGAAGGCTTTGTCCTCGATCACTTTGATCAGTCCGCCATTGAGAATCATCTGCACACTGTGGGTGACCGGCTGATGAGCGCTTTTGGAAACCATCCTCCGTACGCGGTTTTCAGCGACAGCCTCGAAGTCTATGACTCTGACTGGACGATTGATTTGCTCGAAGAATTTCAGAAGCGGCGAGGTTACGACCTCGCTCCTCATCTTCCCGCATTGACGCAGGAGATTGGCCCGCAGACGCCCGAGATTCGCCACGACTGGGGCAAGACACTGACGGAACTGATCAACGAACGCTATCTCACTCCGCTGCGCGACTGGGCGCAGAAAAACCGTACGCGATTCCGCTCGCAGACTTACGGGATACCGGCCGTCTCGCTCTCGAGCAACAACCTTGTTGATCTCGCCGAAGGAGAAGGCGACAATTGGCGCGGTTTCTCGCCGACAAGGTGGGCCTCTTCCGCCAGTCATCTTTATAAGAAAGATGTCACGTCTTCAGAGACATGGACGTGGCTGCATTCTCCGGCTTTTCGCGCGACGCCGCTCGACATGAAAGCTGACGCTGACCGTTTTTTCCTCGAAGGCGTAAATCAGATCGTGGGTCACGGCTGGCCTTATTCTCCGCCGGGAACTCCAGAGCCGGGATGGACTTTCTATGCCGCGGGCGCTTTTGATGATCACAATCCGTGGTGGCCGGTAATGCCCGAGCTGACTGAATATCTGCAGCGAATCAGCTTCCTTCTTCGTCAAGGGAAACCGATAAACGACGTAGCTGTGCTTCTTCCGACCGATGACGCATGGTCACAATTTACCTTTGGTCACGATTCACTGAGTGAAACCATTCAGCAATTGCTCGAAAACGAAGTCATTCCGCAGATTCTCAACGCCGGTTTGAATTTCGATTTCATCGATGCAGAGGCGATCGATCGAGTCGGAATCAACTATCCCGTACTCGTACTGCCGGGGATCGAGCGTCTCCCGCTGAAGACTTACGAAGCCGTAGCGGCATACGTGCAACACGGCGGAATCGTGATCGCCACGCGAGAATTGCCGTCGAAAGCACCAGGCTTCATCGAATCCGCAAGAGATACTTCGCGAGTAAAAGAGATTTCACAGCAGCTTTTTGCGGCCGGCGCCAGGAACGGATTTTTCCTCGCGGACGAGAAACAACTTGCCGCCACGCTGACCCAGCATTTCACACCAGATTTGTCCATCACTCCAGATGCGGATGACATTGGCTTTGTGCACCGCGCATTGCCCTTTGCGGACATATATTTCCTGGCAAACACGAGCAATCAGAAAATTTCAGTGACCGCTACGTTCCACACCAAGAGGCAAGCCTCAGAGTGGTGGGACCCATTTACGGGAGAAATTTCACCTGCAGGCAAAAGCAATACCCTCGAAATCGCGTTCGAGCCTTACGAATCTCGTGTGCTAGTGTTCGAGGACGCAAGCCCAAGCACTCAACCAGCAATGAGAACGTCGGCGCATCCAGCAGATCCGCAGGTTACCGCTCTCGACTCGAACTGGACCGTCACTTTTCCGGACCTGCACCTCACGCGACATTTCGACAAGCTGCACTCCTGGAGCGATGACGAAGAAACTCGGTTCTATTCAGGCCCTGCAATCTACGAAAGGTCGTTCAGCTCCTCATCTCGTGCAGGAAAAAATGTCTATCTCGACTTCGGTACTGCCACTCCAACCAATTCGGTAGACAAACATCAGCGATTCTTCGCTGGGTTGGACGCCCCTATTCGCGAAGCCGCACAAGTTTTCGTGAATGATCAACTCGCGGGTTCACTGTGGAAGCCGCCATACCGGCTTAACATAACGAAATTCACCCACGTCGGCGAGAACCGCATGCGCATCGTCGTTTATAACTCTGCGCTCAATGAACTCGCGGGACGCTCTGAGCCTGACTATCGTCTATTGAACAGCCGCTACGGCCAGCGTTTTTCGCCGCAAGATGTTGAGGATATCCGTCCTTTGCCCTCGGGATTGCTCACTGCGCCAAAGCTCGTAGTGAGGGACTCGTACCAATGATCTTCAAGGATGCAGAAGATGTCATTTAAGTAAACTCAAGAACCAAAAGAGCGGTATTGACGCAGTGATCTGTTACGTTATTGCCGTTCAAAAAAATTCACTGGAGATTGCACATTGGAACAAGTCTCGAACTTCCGCTCCCTAACTCTCACCCAAAACCTGGATCGTGTAGCCCCGAGTCTCCAGTCGCGGGAAAGGCGAGTTCGCAAGCTCGTGCATACGCGGTTTTTCATCGTTTTGCTGCTGGTCCTATTTTCGGTTCCGTTCTCCTCTGCGCAGGAGAAGTATCTGACCGACTGGCCGTCGTGGGCATCGCCGAAAGAAGTCGGCAAGCGCGTGGCCGAGCATTTTGTTACGAGCCCGCACCAGGACCCGGAGAAGATCGTCTATCCCGAGGTCTGCACCTGGTATGGCGCGCTTACCTTCGCAGATCTGTCCGGCGACAAAGAACTCACAGAGAAACTCATTCAACGCTTCGAGCCTTTGCTCTCCGCACCCGGATCAAACCTCATCTATCACGAGCGACATGTTGACTTTGAGGTGTTCGGGGCAGTGCCGCTGCAGATCTATATGGAAATGAAAGACCCGAAATATCTGGAACTCGGAAGGTCTTTTGCCGATCGGCAATGGGATCCTCTGCCGCCCGACGTCAAGGTTCGTGAAGGCATGCCGCCAGAGTCTCTTCCGAAGGACCTTTCTCCGGAAACCCGCTTCTGGGTTGACGACATGTACATGCTTACAATCGTGCAGGCGCAGGCGTTTCGCGCTACTCACGATCCAAAATATTTGGACCGTGCAGCGGTCGAGATGGTTGCATATCTCGACAAACTGCAGCAGCCGAATGGCCTCTTCTATCACGCACCGGATGTTCCCTTTTTCTGGGGACGTGGAGATGGCTGGTTCGCCGCCGGAATGGCGGAGTTGCTGCGATCGCTCCCAGAAAATCATCCGCAGCGGGCGCGCATTCTCGCCGGCTATCGAAAGATGATGAAGGCGCTTGTAAAGTATCAAGGCGCCGACGGAATGTGGCGTCAGTTGATCGATCATCCTGAGTCCTGGCCGGAAACATCCTCCACGGGGATGTTCACCTTCGCGCTGATCACCGGTGTGAAGAATGGCTGGCTCAATGATGAGACGTACGGGCCTGCCGCGCGAAAAGGATGGCTCGCCCTAGTCGGTTACATCGATCAAAATGACAACGTCACGAATATTTGCGTCGGAACCGGCAAGAAGAATGACCTCGAATACTATATGACTCGTCCTCGCCACACCGGCGACATGCATGGACAGGCACCGGTGCTGTGGGCTGCATCGGCCCTGCTTCGGCCGGCAGAAGGAAAATAGCAGATGCTCTAAGCACTCGCGCCGGGTGATTCATTTCGTCCGGCGCGCATGTGAGCTTCTTCGCGGGCGCGGTTGATTCCAGTATCGCGTATGCACGATGATTAAACCTCGGTATGCGAACGCAGGTTGGCATCGTTGGCGCCGGGCCCGCAGGCCTTGTTCTCTCCCACCTGCTTCACCTGAACGGAATCGAGTCCGTTGTAGTCGAGTGCCGCAGCCGCGAGTACGTACAGGAACGCGTTCGCGCTGGGGTTCTCGAACAGAACACAGTTGATCTCCTGACCGAAACCGGCGTTGGCGAGCGCATGAAGCGCGAAGGCCTGGTGCACCACGGAATCGAGCTCCGCTTCAATGGTGCTGGTCATCGTATCGATTTCGAAGAGCTCACCGGAAAAGCAATCACCATCTACGCGCAAGCAGAAGTCATCAAGGACCTGATCGACGCGCGCCTTGCAGCAGGTGGCAATGTTCTGTTCGAAGTTGATGATGTGAGCGTTCATGGCTTTGAAGGCGAACATCCATCAATTCATTTCACCAGGAATGGTGAGCCTCAACACTTCGAATGCGATTTCATCGCCGGATGC
>DAIPJJ010000064.1:18796-21246 GCA_036770325.1 Terriglobales bacterium | reverse complement strand
TTCGGAATCCACCAATTCGTCGGATCGTGGGAATAGCTTTTCTCGATGAAGTACATCGCCGGGAAATCGTGCTCTTCAAAAATCTGCGTGTTCCAGAACGGATAATCGTCCTGCCACTCGCGGGCTTCGCTCGACCCGCGAACCATGGTCTGAAACACCAGTGTCCCTGAGACTTTCTTGATCAGCTTGTCGAGCGCAAACAATGGGTAACGTAGATGATAAAAAACACCCATAAACAACACGAAATCAAACTGGCCTTCCAGAGCGTCAACGTCATACACCGAACACTTCTGCAGCTCAATGTCGAAGCCTAAGGTCTCCGCGGCGAATCGTGCCTGGTTTAAATAACGGTCGTCAACGTCAATCCCGAGAACTCGTTTTGCGCCACGTTTCTTCATTTCCAGGGAATAAAAGCCGCCATTGCAGCCGATATCCAGGACCGTAGCGCCCGTCAGGTCTTGCGGGATTGCGCTGGCGATGTGCTTCCATTTGATATTGGGGAAATCGCCAAGAAAGTGATGAGGCGCGGTCGGCACGCCATGCAGATCAAGATTGTGGAACCAGTCGCCCAGTTCGGAAATCCTCTGGGCCAACTGACCACGTTCCAGGCCGATCGGTGTAGTTGGGTGCTGCTGGATCGATTCGGTCACAGACATGAGGCTTTAAAAAGGATGCACCTCAAAGATGCGGGAATCTAGAGTAGCGTTGTGTTCGGAAGGGTGACCTCAGTCTGCAACCGGCACACCATCCAACAACAAGCTAGCTTCCCGGGGCATTACCTGCTAGTTACCACCTGCACCTGCAACCGAAAGTTCCACAAGCCCATCCAAGCCGCTCATGGCCGAAGAGGAACCTAAGACGGCGTTGACCTCGGCAACCGAGTCGCCCCTGCCGGACGAGGCGCGCGCACTCTATCGCGATGTTCTGCTGGCCATGAACGAGGACGGGATTCCGTACGCAGTCGCCGGTGCCTTCGCCTTGCAGAAGTACACAGGCATCTGGCGAGTCACCAAGGATCTGGACTTGTTCATCAAAACCCAGGATGTTCCTGCTGCCCTGGAGCATCTCTGCAATCACGGCTTTCGGTGCGAGACCCTCGATCCGGTATGGCTTTCGAAGGCCCATCGCGGAGAATACTTTGTCGACCTGATTTCCGGCATGAGCAATGCCGTCATCGTGGTTGACGATACCTGGATGGAACGCGCGCAACCCGCGGTGATTGCCGGAGTCCGGTCCCAGATCATCTCCGCCGAAGATCTGATCGCCTCCAAGCTTTTTGTTACCCGGCGCGAACGATTTGACGGCGCCGACATAGCCCACATCATTTATAGGACCCGCGGCCGGATCGAGTGGGAACGCATTTTTCAGCTCGCCGGTGAGCATTGGGAAATGGTGCTTTGGGCACTGGTGCTGTTCCGTTACGTGTATCCCGCGCACAGCGGTTTTGTTCCTGCACCGCTCTGGCAGGACCTGCTCTCGCGCTACATGCATCTGGTACAGCACCCCGATCCGCAGGCACCATTTCGTGGAAGTCTCATAGACGAAAACATGTTTTCCATCGACCTGAAAGACTGGGGGCTCGAAAACGTGCAAAGCGAATACCGCGAGCGCCACTTACAGAAAGCGCCAACCGGTGCGCCAACGCTCGGCGTAATTCGCAAAACCGGGACAGAAGAATGAGAGTTGCCGCGACCGCAGATCTGCACTTCACGCCGGCGCGCTTCAGTGCCCTGCACGACCAACTCAATCGCGTGCGCGACGAGGCGGATGTGTTTGTTCTCGCGGGAGACCTGACCAACTACGGCCGTCCGGAAGAGATGGAGCCTCTTTTGAACGTTCTGGTTCGGCTGCGCCTTCCGGTGATTGCCGTCCTTGGCAACCACGACTTTGAGAGTGGCTGTCAGGCCGATCTCATGAAGATGCTCGCCGATGAAGGAATCAAGGTGCTCGACGGCAGTGCATACGAACGTGATGGTGTAGGTTTTGCCGGAACGAAGGGCTTTGTCGGCGGATTTGGACGCGGCGTTCTGACCGCTTTCGGTGAGCCGGAAATCAAGACTTTCGTCAGAGCCAGTATCGACGAAGCGTTACGGCTCGAGCGAGCCATGTCACAGCTTCGAACAAAGAAAAGGGTTGTTGTTCTTCACTACGCTCCCATCGCGACCACTATCGATGGCGAGGCGAAAGAAATCTATCCATTTCTTGGAACTTCCCGCCTTGCCGAAGTCATCGACCGTCATGGCGCCGATCTCGTGGTGCACGGTCATGCGCATAACGGAAAATGCGACGGCCAGACGCCCGGCGGAGTTCCGGTGCACAACGTCGCGATTACTCTCTTACAATCCCAAAATCCCTCGGCGGTTTACCGCGTTTTTGACGTTTAAGAGAGCTTGTTTATTCCTGGATTAGTATATACTACGACGTATATACAAGGAGCGGTTATGGCTACG
>DAIPJJ010000064.1:0-18696 GCA_036770325.1 Terriglobales bacterium | reverse complement strand
CGCAGCGGGAGACTGTTATGGAAAAATTCGCGCAGAACTGGAAATGAAAGGCGAAATGATCGGGAACAACGACCTCTGGATCGCTGCCCACGCCATAGCGTCCGGATTGGTTCTCATCACCAATGACGAAGCAGAGTTCAGACGCATTCGCGGCCTGAAAATTCAGAATTGGACGGTTTAAGAACTGAGCACAACCCGGAACAAACTCGTTTTATTTAGACTCTGGAACTGTTCCCGAAAGTACCTCCGCTTCGTCAAATAAAGGAGGGTCAATGGAATCGCGATCACACCTGAGGTCGGCGTCGGGATTTTGAAGAGATAATTTCCCGCAAGAACTCGGCGAATTCGTGGATGTCCGATTCAGTTGTATCCCAGGAGCACATCCAGCGAACTACCGAGTCGACTTCGTTCCATAAATAAAAGAAGTAGCGCTCTTGCAGCTTGCGAATTGCCTCTTGTGGAATCTGCGCAAACACCCCATTGGCATCCACGTCGTAAATGATTTTTATCTGGGGAATCTTGCTGACCTCACGCTTCAGAAGCTGCGCCATGCGATTCGAATGCCGGGCATTTTGCAGCCACAGGTCGTTGCTCAGCAGCGCCTGGAATTGCGCCGCGATAAAGCGCATCTTCGAGGCCAGTTGCATTCCCTGCTTCCGATAAAACTTGAAGTTGGCAGCCAGCTTGGGATCAAAGAAGACCACCGCCTCCGCACCCATTGCGCCGTTCTTCGTGGCCCCAAACGAGAGCACATCCACTCCGAGGTCGCGCGTGGCCTCCCGCAAGCCCAGTTCGAGCGATGCCGCCGCATTCGCTATTCGCGCCCCATCCACGTGCAGAAACATGGCGTGCTCGTGGGCAAACTGCGCCAGCGATCGAATCTCTGCGGGCCGATAGACGGTGCCCACCTCGGTCGATTGCGTAATCGAAATCACTTTTGGCTGCACGTGATGTTCATCGCCGATCCCATGGTAAGCCGCTCGGACCGATTCCACAGTCAACTTGCCCTTGTCCGTCCGCACGGGAATCAGTTTGCAGCCGGTGAATTTTTCCGGCGCTCCGCACTCATCCACATAAATATGAGCCGCTTCGGCACAAATGACCGCATGAAATGACTGGGTGGCGGCTTTCAGACTCAGGCAATTTGCCGCGGTTCCGTTGAAAACAAAGAAGACCTCAATATCGGTTCCGAAATGCTTCTTGAACAATTGCTCGGCTCTGTGGGTGTAAGCATCATCCCCATACCCGACCACATGCCCCTCGTTCGCCTCCGCAAGTGCTTGGAGCACAGCAGGATGCACACCCGCATTGTTGTCGCTGGCAAAGCTCCGCCGAGGCTTCATGAGTGTGAACAATTTATCAGAAGGTCGAATTCCGCGCCGTCACAGTACGTTCGGTCGCCTTGAACGTCCAATTCCAGGGACTCTCGGATTGACAGTTGACATAATGTAACTATATGGTTACATATCGCCAGACGAGACAAGCGGCAACGGAAAATCACTTGCAAATAAAAAGTTTGAATGTTTGCAGGTGTGAACGATAAACTTGAAGTCAAGCTCGGTCGCTTTGCCGACACGTCTCCCGCGTTGTCCGCGAGTTCGAACCAGAAGACCTTAAACCTGACAGTGACTTTGCCGGATTGCTGAATTTTTGGAGCTTTGCCAAAGGCCGAGCATCCAAATATTCAACTCTGACTTTTTGGGCAACTTTTAACCGACCCGCCGGAACTTCTATTGAGGCGTTGCGTAGAAACATTTAGAGGAAATCATGCTTAAACGGATGCTTTTTATGCTGGCGGTTGTATTGGTTGTGATCGCCGGCCTGGGCTTTGTGAAATACCGGCAAATTCAGACCGCCATCGCGATGGGTTCTAGTTTCGCCCCGCCGCCAGACGCCGTAACTACGGTGATCGCGAAAGCTGAAAGCTGGCCTTCGACATTGAACGTAATTGGTACGGCTGCTGCGATCCAGGGCGTGACCGTCAGTGCGGATCTGCCGGGCACCGTGGATAAAATTCACTTCGAGTCTGGTCAGTCCGTCAAGGCTGGCGCAGTCCTCGTTGAGCTCGACACTCGCGAAGAGCGGGCCCAGTTGGCTGCGGCGGAATCCGACCGTGACCTTGCGCGCATTAACTATGGACGCGAGCAAGAGTTAGTGAAAGAAGGCGTGGTACCAAAAAGCGAATTCGACAATGCGGAAGCCCAGCAGAAATCCACAGAAGCGAAGGTCGGCGAAATCAAAGCCACCATCGAGCGCAAGACTATCCGCGCTCCGTTTTCAGGAATTCTTGGAATTCGCCAGGTCAATCTCGGCCAATACTTGTCTGCCGGGATGGCAATTGTTTCATTGCAATCTTTGAATCCGATTTATGTGAACTTCGGGGTTCCGCAGCAGGAATCGCCTCGCGTCCAGATCGGACGCAGTTTGCGCGTAACGAGCGACGATATTCCTGGCCGGCAATTTGCTGGTCGAGTGAACGCCATCGATTCGGTTGTGAACGAGACCACCCGAAACATTCAAGTTCAGGCGACTCTTCCGAATCCGGGCGAAAAATTGCGCCCTGGCATGTTCGTTCAGGTGGAGCTGGGAGTCGGGGCTAATCGCAACGTAATTTCTCTGCCTGCTTCGGCCATCAACTACGCGCCGTACGGTGACTCCGTGTTCGTCGTCACCAACGACAAGGACAGCAAGGGCAACCGCAAGCTGCGACAGCAATTCGTCAAGGTCGACGGCTCGCGTGGCGATCAGGTCGCAGTTGTTTCCGGTCTGAATCCGGGCGAAGAGGTCGTCAGTTCCGGCGTTTTCAAGCTGCGTAATGGCGGGTCCGTTCAAATCAATAACAGCGTTAAACCACCGAATAACCCCAAGCCGAAGCCTGAGGACAGCTAATGAAGATCACAGACCTTTTTGTACGGCGCCCAGTTCTCGCCATCTGCGTGAACCTGGTGATCCTGATCGCGGGCTTGCAGGCTATTCGCTCGCTCAGCGTGCGTCAGTATCCGCGCAGCGACATCGCCGTGGTCCAAGTTTCGACGGTGTATGTTGGCGCGAATGCCGACCTGGTGCGCGGATTCATTACGACGCCTCTTGAGCGCGTGATTGCCAGCGCCGACGGCATCGATTACATGGAATCGACGAGCTCTCAGGGCCTGAGCACGATCGGTGTCCACCTGAAGCTCAACTACGACACGAATGCAGCACTGACGCAGATTCAAGCGAAAGTGGCACAGGTCCGTAACGACCTCCCGCCGGAAGCAGAGGCCCCGGTCATTGATCTTCAAACCGCGGACAACCAGTTCGCCGCGATGTATATCGGCTTTTCGTCGAAAGACCTCGACCAGAACCAGATTTCCGATTACTTGAGGCGAGTTGTCCAACCCAAGCTGACCGCCATAAGCGGCGTGCAACGCGCGGATATTCTCGGCGACCGCACCTTCGCCATGCGTATCTGGCTTAAACCTGACCAGATGGCGGCACGGGGTGTTTCTCCCTCAGACGTCCGCGACGCGCTTTCGAAGAACAACTACTTGTCGGCCCTCGGGAGCACCAAGGGTGACGCAGTTTCCGTGAACCTGGTGGCTAACACCAACCTGCAGACTGCGGACGAGTTCCGGCAGATGGTGGTGAAGCAGCAGAATGGCGTAGTCGTTCGCCTGGGCGAAATCGCCGACGTCGTGCTTGGCGCCGAAAACTACGATTCTGACGTCCGTTTCAACGGCGAATCCGCCACTTTCATGGGCGTCTGGGTCCTGCCAACGGCCAATTCTCTCGATGTCATCAAGCAGGTGCGGGAAGCGATCCCGGCAATTCGCGCCGAGCTGCCGCAAGGCATGAAGGTCGGAATCCCCTACGACTCGACCAAATACATTCAGGACGCGATTGATGAAGTGCTCCATACATTAACGGAGACGTTGTTAATCGTCATAGTCGTCATATTCCTGTTCCTGGGATCATTCCGATCGGTCCTGATCCCTGTCATTGCGATTCCCATTTCGCTGATCGGCGCAGTCTTCCTGATGATGGTGGCTGGATTCACCATCAACCTGCTGACTTTGCTCGCAATTGTGCTATCCGTCGGACTTGTTGTCGACGACGCGATCGTCATGGTCGAAAACGTCGAACGACACTTGCACATGGGCAAACCGCCGTTCCGCGCTGCAATGGACGCGGCACGCGAACTGGTCGGCCCCATCATTGCCATGACGATTACGCTGGCTGCGGTGTACACGCCTGTGGCAATCCAGGGCGGATTGACCGGCGCTCTCTTCCGCGAGTTTGCGTTAACTCTTGCCGGTGCCGTCATCGTTTCGGGTTTCGTGGCGCTGACGCTTTCGCCCATGATGGGTTCCAAGCTCTTGCGCGAAGGTGCGAGCGAGCGCGGATTCGCAGGCATTATCAACCGGCGTTTTGAGTCCTTCCGCAACCTTTACGGGCGTATGTTAAGTGGCACCCTGCGTTACCGGCCGGTCGTGCTTACGCTGTGGGTCATTGTGACGCTGCTCATGGTGCCCTTTTATATGTTTTCCCAGCGCGAACTGGCGCCTGCGGAAGATCAGGGAGTTGTGTTCGCCGTCATTCAGTCTGCCCCGAATGCGACCATTGACCAGACCAACCTGTTTGCACAACAGGTCTATGACGTTTACCACTCCTTCCCTGAGAGTGAGAGCATATTCCAGATCACGCAGCCCAGTGGCGGCTTTGGTGGTATGGTCACGAAGCCATGGAGCCAGCGAAAGAAAACTTCGCAACAGCTCCTCATCGAGGCCAGTGCCAAGCTGTCGAAGATTCCGGGTATTCGCGTTATTCCACTGACCCCGCCACCCTTGCCGGGCGGCGGCAATTTCCCGGTCGACTTCGTGATTCAGTCGTCTGCCGAGCCGCAGCAAGTCAGTGAGTTGGCCCAACAAATTGTCCAGAAAGCGATGAAGAGCGGCATGTTCATCTTCGCCGATACGGACGTCAAGTTCGACCAGCCGCAGACCGAAGTCGTGTTCGACCGAGACAAGATCCGCTCTCAGGGCGTAGACATGAGCGAGGTTGGCCAGGATCTTTCCACGATGCTTGGCGGCAACTATGTAAACCGCTTCAGTATTCAAGGCCAGAGCTACAAGGTCATTCCGCAGGTTAAGCGCGAAGATCGCCTGACTCCGGACCAGCTCGCGCACATTTACGTAAAGGGTTCGAACAACCAGCTTGTGCCCTTGTCCACGTTTGCAACTCTGAAGACAACCACTCAGCCGCGTTCGTTGAACAAATTTCAGCAGTTGAATGCCGTACGAATTCAGGGCGTGATTCCGCCTCCAGTGCCGCTCGATAAGGCGCTCACGTTCCTGGAAGACACTGCACATCAAATGCTGCCGCAGGGATTCACCTTCGACTACGCGGGCGAGTCACGCCAGCTTCGAGTTGAAGGCAGCAAGTTCCTCGGAACATTCGCGCTGTCAGGTATTCTGATTTACCTGGTGCTGGCTGCACAGTTCGAGAGCTTCCGTGATCCGTTCATTATTCTTGCGGGTTCGGTGCCACTCGCGATCTCAGGCGCGCTGGCGTTTTCGTTCCTGGGATTCACGACCCTGAACATTTATAGCCAGGTGGGATTAATCACCCTCGTGGGTCTGATCGCCAAAAACGGCATTCTGATCGTCGAGTTCGCGAATCACCTGCAGGAGCGCGGTCGCACGAAGATGGAAGCGGTGATCGAAGCTGCCAGCACGCGCTTGCGGCCGATCCTGATGACCACTGCGGCTACCGTCTTTGGCCACTTGCCGCTGGTGTTTGCAACGGGGCCAGGTGCGGGCGCGCGAAACAGTATCGGCATTATGCTGGTCAGCGGCATGATTATCGGTACGGCTTTCACACTGTTCGTGGTTCCGTCGATTTACATGCTGGTTGCGAAGCGGCACGTCGCGCTCGAGGAAGTTGAACGGCGTGAGCTTGAGCTTCCGGAACCCGCGGGAGCTGCAGTTTAACTCTTCGGCGCAGCGAGAGGCCGAGTCATTGCACCCGGCTCATTGCTGCGCCGATAATTTTTCCCTGATCCGGCTGTTGTACGAATGCAATTGCGCGGTACGTCTGCCCTGGATGATCTACAGCTACTGAGACATCCTTCGTGAACGCTTCGCCTTTTTTGACCTTTCCAACTTTTGCAAGATACTGCACTACCGCGACGTGCTCCAGGTGCCGGCCGCCGTTCTCCCCTCGAAGCACCTGCGACTGAACATGATCGAGCGCAATCGCGATTAGAATGTCTCCCTTGAAATTCACCGGACCCATCTCCAGATGGGCTAGAACCCTCCCATTTTCGAGCTGAGCCGAAAGTTTTATTTCTGATTTATTTGAAGAAGCTGCAGCCTTAAAAGCCTTCGCCGCTCGTGATCGGTTCGCGCCGACGAATTGGTCCTCGCCATCGACTACCATCTGCGGCGTATAGGGCCCTTGCCTTACGCCAAGGCGCTCGACATACTCCTGCTGCCTTTGCGTGAAGGCGTGCGATGAAAACGGATCCTTCCAACCCTGATCGTCCCAGTAGTCCACATGCTCTTCGAGCACGATCAACTGCTCTCCCGCAATGGGCTGCTTGGAATCCAGCGCCTGCAGGAACGCCTCAGCCGGCGGGCAATCTGAACATCCTTCCGAGGTGAATAGCTCAACCAGCACCGGTTTTGGAGATTGCGCGCTCGCCGTCACTGCCGTCAGCAGCGTTACGGCCGCAACGGCAACTCTGGAAATATGACCAGCCTTCCACATGGATCAGTCCGCGAAGTTACACTATTGAAGCACGTTTCGGAGATCATCTTACGCCATGAAGTACGTCAAGGGTGTCATCCTGCTCACGCTGTCTATCTCGACAATTAGCAATGCCGCCGACCGCAAAAGTGATTCCCACACCTGGTATTTTGCAGTGTCCGGCGATTCCCGCAACTGCGGAGACGTGGTGATGCCGGCAATCGCGGCCGACGCACTGAAGCACACTGTCGATTTCTACTGGCACCTCGGCGATCTGCGCGCAATCTACGGCCCCGATCAGGATTTTGTGCAGGAGCGCAGCCGGGAAGGCAAGCCGACCGACCTCGCAGAATACGAGAACGATGCCTGGGACGACTTCATTACTAACCAGATCAAGCCGTGGGGCGACACTCCCTTTTATCTTGGAATCGGCAATCATGAAACCACACCCCCAAAGACCCGCGCAGCTTTCGTAAAACAGTTTCACGACTATCTTGACCGCCCCGACATACGCGAGCAGCGCCTGAAAGACGATCCGAACGCGACCGAACCGACGACCTACTATCACTGGATGCGCGACGGCATCGATTTTATTTATATGGACAACGCCACCGCCGACGAGTTCGCCCCTGCGCAGATGCAATGGATTGAAGGCGTGCTCGATCGCGATCGCGGCGACTCAGCGATCCACACCATCGTGGTCGGAATGCACGAAGCGCTACCGGAGAGCATCTCCTCAAACCACAGCATGAATGAATCTCCGAAAGGGATTGAAACTGGACGCCGCGTCTACCAGATGCTGCTCAAGATGCAGAATGAGTCGCACAAGACGGTTTACGTTCTCGCCAGCCACTCGCATTACTACATGGACGGCATCTACAACACCGATTATTGGCGCGCGAACGACGGAGTCCTGCCCGGCTGGATCATCGGCACGGCAGGCGCCGAGCGTTATCCTCTGCCGCCCAACTCGGCGCGGGCAAAAACCGCAAAGACCAATGTCTATGGGTACCTGCTTGCTACGGTGAACCCGGATGGCAAAACCGGCACCATCAAATTCGATTTCAAAGAATTGGACGAGGGCAGCATTCCGAAGGACATCGTTGACCGATATACCAAGCCGTTTATCCATCAATGCTTTATTGGGAACCGCCGCATGGCTCCGATTCCGTAATCTCGCGTGATGACAGCAGTTTGTGGGAAATTTAAAATAGTTGGGTTATGAAACACCACCGTATTCCGTTGCTCTTTGTTTTAATCGCAATCCTGTCGCTCCCCGTGTTTGCAGAGAGGAAGCCCGAAACGCCTCTTTCCAACGTCAATTTCGTCGTGCTGCGCGATGAAAATGCCAAGCCTATTCGCAACGCGGCGGTCGTTATCCATCCGGTGGATGAAAAGGGGAAGCAGGAGCGCGGCGGAATCGAGTTGAAAACAGACCCGAATGGCAAAGCAAATTTCGATGGTCTTCCTTACGGCAAAATGCGCATTCAGGTACTCGCCCACGGCTTCCAAACCTATGGCGACGACTACGACATCGCGCAGCCGACCGTAGACATTACGATCAAGATGAAGCGGCCAACACACCAATACTCAATCTACGAAGATCATCCGAACGAAAGCGGCGACAACAAAGATCAGAAGCCGCAAGAGTGACTACCGACAATGCCCTACCTTTTGAAAACTGAACCATCCGAGTATTCATTCGCTGATTTGCAACGGGATGGCACCACGATCTGGGACGGAGTTTCAAATCCAGTCGCGCTGAAACATCTCCGCGAGATGAAGTCCGGCGATGAGCTGATCATCTATGAAACCGCAGACGTGAAGAGCGCGGTCGGAGAGGCCAGCGTAGTTTCAGTTGATGCATCAGACGCCAAAAACCCGCGCGTGAAGATCAAGGCAGGCAAGCCTCTACCTCAAGCGGTCACGCTTGCCGAAATCAAGTCCAACAAACTTTTCGCTGATTCGCCACTAGTCAGGCAGGGCCGGCTGAGCGTGGTCCCGCTGACCGAACAGCAGCATCGATATCTAACCAAGTAGGTTTATCCGAGAATTCGGGTCAGCCCGCCCGGTGCCAAGTCCGGCACAACAAATCGCTGCGCTGCTCCGGTGCTCTGCGCAATACCTTCCGCGGCCAAATACCCGCTGCGCACCGCGCCTTCCATCGTGGCAGGCCATCCGGTCGCAGTCCAATCTCCCGCCAGGAAAACTCGCGGCCACACTGTCTGTTGAGCTGGCCGGTACTTATCAATTCCCGGCTTCGGCGAAAACGTAGCGTTCAGCTCTTTGATCACGGTTGCCTTCACCAGCTTCGCTTCTCGAGCTTTAGGGAAAAACTCGCGAACTTCGTTGAGAGCAAGGTCAATGATTTCCTGCCTGGATTTTTCGATCAGCGTTTTTGAAGAGCTTACAACCAGCTCGATGTAGCTGGGGACATCAGTGCCAGAGTTGTTGCTCGCCTTCTCCCTTACCAGCAGTAGTGACTTGTGGAACATCCACTGGATCGTGCGGTCGAGCAACACCGCATGCGGCAGGTCTGATATCTGGCGGTCGAACCAGAGATGAATACCGGTGATCGGCGAAGTTTCAAAACGCGAAAGCTTGTTCCGCAAGTCGCGCGATTCGAGCACATCGGGCAGCAACTTGGCTAAAGAATCGAATGGCACAGCTAGTACCGCGCAGTCGAACTTTTCCTCAGAGTCCTGTAGCCGAACACGAACGCCGTTTTCTATTGGCACAAACGATTGCACGCCATTTCGCAACCGCACTATGCCACCTTGACGAGTGATGTACTCGCGAGCTGCGTCATACAGCTCTGTCAAAGGGACCGTCGGAACGCCCATCAGTCGCGCAGTCCGTGACTTCATCGATTCACGCACCACCTGCGCCGCATAAGGCACAGAAATGCGGTCAAGGTCTTCACTGAGCGCGCTGACCAGTATTGGTTTCCAGAAGCGCTCGATGGCATTTCGAGTTTGGCCATGCTGCTTGAGCCAATCTTGAAATGTCCTTCCATCATCTTTCGGAATTCGCCTAACCAGAGATGACAGTGCGCGCGCAAGCGCAATCTTGTCTCTCGTATTCAAGAACTTAAATGCCAGGAACGACGGCGTAACGTGCATCGGTGCGGGCAAGATTCCCGAGCGCAACTTCGACTGTCGCCCGCCCGGCTCGATGAATGTCATGCCATCGAACCAACGAATCTTCCCCTCAATGCCAATCTTTCGATAAAACGCGATCAGGTTCGTACACAATTTGAAAAGCACGTGCTGGCAGTTGTCGACTACCTCGCCGGTTCCAGGATGTTCATAGGATGACGCTCGCCCGCCCAGATAAGGCCGCCTCTCAAACAGCGTGACTCGGAACCCGCTGTCAGCAAGCGCGCATCCCGCAGCAAGGCCCGCCAAGCCTCCTCCGACAATCGCGACCGATGGTTTGTCGCGCATGCTCAATTGTGCTGGTTGCGATTCTTGCTCGGAGGCCATCAGAGGATTCGCTTCATGAATCCTTTTGTGAAGATTCTTAGCTTTTCAGGAACGGTGAGGCTCACCTTGCGAGTAAAAACATCGTAGTTTAGCCGGACAATTTTCTGCAGCAGCCCGCGATAAATCGTAATCAGGACCCATAGGGCCGGCTGGCTATCTTCCGAAACCAGATGCAACAACTCGTCTCCGGCGGTGTAATTCTCGAAGGCCCGCTGCGCTTCCATTTCCAGCAACGGTCGAAGCTTGGCCAGATCAGTTACGTTTGCCAGTTCGGATTCCGATATCCCAAAATGCGCCAAATCGTCTTGTGGAATGTAGACTCGCCCGAGCGCCGCATCTTCCTTCACGTCGCGAATGATGTTCGTGAGTTGGAAAGCCAGCCCAAGCCGCTCGGCCAGCCGCTCCGCCGCCGGATCGCGATAACCGAAAACGTGAATGCACACCAGACCGACGACCGAAGCTACGTTGTAGCAATAGCGCTCCAGTTCCTGAAAATTTCGATACTGAATTGGATGCCGAGGAAGATTTTCGTCGTGCGCGGCTTCGACGTCCATTGCAGTCCCAAAGGCGAGCTGATCAAGCAAACCGACAGGGATCGAATACCTGCGTTGCGCATCAACCAGCGCCAGCAGAATGGGATCATCCGTAGGCAGGCCGGCTTCGGCTGCATGAAATGAGTCCACCCATGCATCTAACTTCTGCCTGCGCTCCACCGCAGAAAAGCCCGGATCATCGGCAATATCGTCACATCGCCGCATGAACGCATAGACTGCGCTCAGCGCCTGCCGCTTGCGCTTGGGAAGAACTAAAAATCCGTAGTAAAAATTTTTCGCTTGGCTGCGCGTGATCCCGCGGCACACCGAATATGCAACATGAAGTTGCGATTCAGTTGGCAAATGCGGCGTCGAATGGGCCATGGTGCTCATATCAGCTTGTGTAAAGCCGCCCTGGCTACGAGCGCGAGTTTGCGCGTCTTCGAAATTACCGGCCGCCGCCCAAGCACAGCATATCCCTGACGCTGAATCGCGTTCAGGATCTCCTGGCCTCCACGCGTAAATAGCTCAATATCGACCGCAAGTTCACGGCTCACCTTACTCGCCAGCGGCAAGCCGCGATCGAACCATTCTCTCGCACGCCGGACTTCGAACCGCATCATTTCAAGAAACTGCTCAGAATTTCTCCTGTGAGCGATGTCAGACTCAGCCACGCCAAACTTTCTCATATCCTCAAGCGGAAAATAAATGCGGTTCTTCTCGTAATCAACGCTCACGTCCTGCCAGAAATTCGCAAGTTGCAGAGCTGTACAGGTGAAGTCGGAAAGCTGTTGGCGCTCAGTATCACGATATCCGCATAAATAAAGCACCAGGTGCCCAACCGGATTCGCTGAGTATCGGCAATAGCCGAGGAGATCCTCGAAAGTTTCGTATCGGGTTATAGTTTGGTCCTGGCGGAACGCAGTCAGCAGGTCAGAAAACTCGTGCTTCGGAATTTCAAATTCGCGTACGGTGCCTGCGAGCGCCACGAACACAGGGTGTCTGGGCGCGCCTTCGTAGCACGCGTTCAGTTCTGTCTCCCATTGGTCGAGAAGTTCTAACGAAGCTTCTGGGTTTCCAGTCTCATCACCCAAATCATCCGAGATTCGGCAGTACGCGTAAACATTGAAGAAGTGCTGCCGCAGCCGTTTCGGCAGGAACCAGGTGGCAACTGAAAAATTTTCGTAATGCGTCCGCGCCAGCCGCTCGCAATACGCGCGCGCATCTTCGGGCGAAGGAGCGTGCGCCGGGATCGCATACTCAGCCGGAACATGAGACCAAATAGAGGAGGCGGCACTCATAAAAACGTTTCAGCTCTTAGCAATTAGCTTTTAACTTGACCGTCCAACTTAACAGCTAAAGGCTAAGAGCTAAGAGCTTCTACTGTCCTGGAATAATCGCAGTCTTAATGTCCCCGTTCCGGTTCATCATGTGCTGCAAGACCTGCTGCAAGCGCGAGAGTGGCGCTTCTCCGGTGATGTAGTCCGTCGGTCGAATTTTCTTTTCGGAAATCAGGGCGAACGCCTTGCGGACCGCGTCCGGCGTGTGATGGAACGTCGCCTTTAACGTCACTTCTGAATAGTGCAAGCGGTTGGTGTCGATTTCGACCTTCGCGCCTTTCGCGCATCCGCCGAAAAAGTTTACCGTCCCGCCCTTCCGGACCATCTCGGTTGCCCAAATCCATGCTTCCGGGCGGCCCACGGCTTCAAGCACCACATCTGCACCACGTCCCGCGGGCGAGAGAGCACGGACAGCGTCAACGGGATCTTTCACGGCGCCAAGATGGACGACGTCATGCGCGCCCATTTTTCGCGCAGCTTCGATTTGCGAATCGCGCTTCACAACTGCGATCACATTACATCCCATGGCCTGTGCCACATGCACGAACATCAGTCCGATCGGGCCGGCTCCGATAACGGCAACCGTGTCTCCGATCTCAACTCCGGTTTCATGCAGGCCGCGCAGCACGCACGCCAGCGGCTCAACCATGGCGGCTTCTTCAAAGCTCACATGCTCGGGGATCGCGAGCATGTTGAGTTCGGCAATGCGCCGCGGCACGCGAATATATTCGGCATAAGCGCCGTTATTGAAGAGCAGGTCTTCGCACAGATTTTCCTGATGGCGGGAACAGTAGAAGCAGGTCTGGCAAGGAGCAGAATTCAGCGCAACCACGCGCATGCCCTTCCTGAAACTGCGGACTCCCGGGCCGATCTCTTCGATCACTCCAGCCAATTCGTGTCCGAAAAGTGCCGGTGGGACGATCATGCGCGCGTGATATCCGCGCTGATAAACTTTCAGGTCGGTTCCGCAGGTTAGAGCTACCTGCACCTTTACTAGGACCTCGCCCGAGCCTACGCGAGGTATCGGCACTCTCTCAATTTTCACGTCCTCTTTGCCATAGAGGACGGCTGCTGTCATCTTTCCGTTCACTTCTACCTTTCAGCTTTTACCGCTCAACCCCGGCTGAATCACGATCTTCATCGAGTCCGGCTGCGGATGCGCCGCCAAATCCAGAGCCTCCACTGCTTGCGACAGCGGAAAGCGATGGCTGATCAGCTTCTCCAATGCCAGCTCGCCATTCATTACGATGCGAACTGATTCATCCTGCAAATCCACTGACGCGCTATACGAACCAATCAGCGTCTTCTCATCCACGCAAACCACTGCCGGGTCAAAGGTCGCCTCGCCGTGCTGAGTTTGCGCAAACAACAAAACCCGCCCGCCGGGACGAATCGCATCCATCGCGGTACGAATCAGGCCATTTCCGCCAACCGCCAATATCGCGACGTCGGCGCCACGTCCCTCGGTCCTGCGACGCACTTCAGCTACGACGTCATCGCGTCCAGCGTTGATAGTGTTTTCGAGCCCGAACCTTGTAGATATTGTAAGCCTCTGTTCGTACAAATCGGAAGTGATTACGGTAGCCCCTGCCCGTTTGCTCAACAGGCTCAATATGATGCCGATGGGCCCCTGCCCGATGACAAGGACCGTTTCTCCCCGCTGCAACGCCAGACGCTCAATCCCCTTCAAGCAGGTATTCAATGGCTCGACAAACGCTGCCTGCTCGAATGGGACTGCGTCCGGAATCCGGACGGTTCCCTTCTTCACAATCCAGTCCATTACGCGCACATATTCCGAAAATCCACCGCCCGAAGGCTCAAACCCCGCAGTACAGCCCACTTTCTTGTACGTCTCGCATTGCGCAAAAGTTTTGTTGCGGCAGTAAAAACAGTTCCCACAAGGGATGTGGTGGAAGACCATCACCCGATCCCCGGAGGCAAAATTTCGAACGTTCTCTCCAACTGCCGCCACGGTCCCGGACGTTTCATGCCCAAAAATGCGCGGAGCGGAGTGTGAACCGGTAGCGATTTTTTTCAGATCTGTGCCGCAAATGCCGCAGGTATGGACCTTGACCAGAATCTCGCTGGGTCCGATCTCAGGCACCGGCACAGTTTCGAGCCGCACGTCGGCTTTGCCGCGATAGACGGCCGCCAGCATCGTGGTTGGAATTACATCAGGAGCCTGCTTGGAAGTTAGTTGCTGCGCAGTCGCCATTTCAAGATTGATGCTGAGAAGGTACGCCTGGAACTATTGTATTAGTCAGGGCACTTTCCCGCAGCCAGGCACATAGATTGTCTGATGCACGTTTTGTGTTCCGTGCCAGGCGAATAATCTTCAGCCAAAGCCATGGGCGAGGAATGAGGTACAAGATCATCGAGGTCGTCGCAAACCGTCCGCCACGAACAAAGCGGTTCAATTCCGAGATGTCGAAATCCAATTCGTCAGAAATCGCTTTCACCACAACAAATTGCAAGTTGTGCTTCTGGGCCGTGCGAGCAACGGCGGCAGACTCCATATCGACAACGTGTGCGCCATAGGATTTCGCGAGCTGCCGCTTCTGTTGCGAACTGGCTATCTCCGGATAGGTTACCAGTACAGTTCGTCCGAGACTGGTGCTGCCGAGCGGCGCGTCCTGAATTGCCGTGGCATGGCGGCTTCCGTCCTTGAAATCAACCACAGTCGAAGGAAAAACGGTATCGCCGACGTGAAGCTCGGGGACAAGAGCTCCAGCTATCCCCGCAGATACGAGAATCGCAGGAGAATACGCCGCGATGGCAGCTTCCGCCGACCGCCTAGCACTCTCCGCGCCGATCCCGCCGCAAACGACCACCGCATAGTCGCTCTCGTAAAAGGCAAATTCGCGCCCATCATGGCCGGATTTTCTCGCGTGCCAATGTTTGATCAGCGGCAATAGTTCGCGCTCAAGTGCTCCGACGATCGCGATCTTCGGATGCTTAGACATATCCGTTTTGCCGAAACCACTGGACCGCCCTTCGCAGCGCGTCATTCACCGGCACACACTTCCATCCCAGTTCGCGCTGGGCTTTGGCGCAAGAAACGAACATTTTCTTCCGCCCCATTCTCACCGCATCGATTGTCGCCCGCGGTTCTTTCCCGCGTATTCTCCCGGTGAAGACTTCGTCTACCACCCCGGTCGCCAATGCCATAGCGTAGGGCACGCGAAGTTTCGGCGACGGCAAGCCGGTCAGACTCGCCAACTTGTCGAGAATCTGCTTTAGCGTCAGATTTTCGCCGCCCAAAATGTATCGCTCCCCTGTCTTTCCTTTTTCGAGTGCCGCGATATGGCCGCGTGCGCATTCAGTCGCATCCACCAGGTTCAATCCGGTATCAACATATGCAGGAAATTTCTTTTTCAGAAAATCCACGACAATGCGTCCCGTCGGCGTCGGTTTGATGTCGCGCTCGCCAACCGGCGTTGTTGGATTCACAATCACCACGTCCTGCCCGGCTCGTGCTGCTTCGATCGCGACCTGCTCCGCCATGAATTTTGAGCGCTTATACGGTCCGATCATCCTTTCGAGCGAGACTGGCGAGTTCTCATCTGCTGGTTGACCATCCGACGTAAAATCCATCGTCGCCACGCTAGATGTGTAGACTACCCGCCGGACTCCGCTCTTGCGCGCAGCTTCAAGAATTGATCGGGTGCCTTCGACGTTCGAGCGATACATCTCTTCGGGATCGCGCACCCATAGACGATAATCCGCCGCAACGTGAAAGACAGCATCGCACCCGGCAATTCCCTTCTCCAGCGATGCCGGATCACGCACGTCACCGATCACGCGCTCGGCCTTCAAATCGTCGATATTTTTCGTATTGCTGTTGGCGCGGACAAGCAGACGCAGATCAGCCCCTTGCTCAATGAGTGCACGAGCAACATGGCTGCCCAGAAAGCCGGTCGCTCCTGTGACAAAGGCCAGCATGCGAAATCAAAGTATAAAGGCGGGAGTAATGGGATTTCTGGTTGCGGACCTACGCGCTTGCCGCCTCTGTGCTGCCCAGCGGCAGGAAGTACTGTGTGCCCTTGATCGGCTCTGAAACCTTGCGGAGCAGCTCCTGCAAATCTTCGTTGCGCTCGACGAAATCAATTTCTGATGTGTTCACGATCAGCAAGTCCGACGAGGTGTAGTGAAAAAAGAAGTGCTCGTAAGCTTTAACAACTTCCTCTAGATACTCTTCGCTGATCGCCTTCTCACTTGCAGCATTCTTCTTTCGGAGCCGCTTTTTCAGGACCTCGGGCGTCGCCTGCAGATAAATAACGAGGTCAGGGGTCGGAATCTGGTCGCGGAAGTAGTTGTAATAGCGGTTGTAGGTGTCGAGCTCCTGATCGTTCAGATTGAGGTAGGCGAAAATCTTGTCCTTCTCGAAGATGAAGTCCGAAACGACGAGTTTGTGCGAAGCGGCCATATCCAAATCGCGCAGCTGTTCAAATCGTCGCACCAGAAACGTAAACTGCGCCTGAAACGCCGCACCCGGCTCGCCATCGTAGAACCGTTTCAAAAACGAGTTCTGCTCGGGATCAGTGACGCGCTGGGCGTGCAACCGATCGGCCAGAATGTTCGACAACGTGCTCTTGCCGACGCGAATAGGACCTTCAACTGCAATATACCGGGGGAGATCGAAAAGCTTGGCCATGAACGTGAGGAGATCGATTTCGAGAATATCCCGAGTGCAAGACCTGCGCAATTGAGGAAGAAGTTAACACCAGTTAAACCATTCAGCCATTGAATCATTCAGACATTTAGAATCGCAGCGTGCTTGGTTTTGCAATCTCAACACTGGCGGCCGTCGGCGCGACAGCGGCTGGATACCAGACCATGGCGCCTACCGGGCAATGGTTCGGTCGTGCGTTCTGCCGAGGACCACGCGGATCGAAGCAGATCGCGCTCACATTCGACGACGGCCCGAACGATCCTTACACGTTTCGCCTGCTTGAGGTCCTTGCGAAACACAATGTTCAAGCAACATTCTTTCTGATCGGAAAATACGTGCGGCAACGGCCCGATATCGTGAGAGAGGTTGCGAAGGCGGGGCATGTGATCGCGAACCACACATTCACTCATCCGCAACTTACGTTTGCATCGACGTCGAGCCTTCGTCAGGAAATCACACGATGTCGCATGGCAATTCAAGATGCCGTGGGCGAACACTCCAATCTATTCCGTCCTCCCTGGGGAGGCAGGCGGCCCGGTACTTTCCGTATCGTCCGTGAACTTGGCCTGGAACCAGTCATGTGGAACATCACCGGCTATGACTGGAATGCGCCCTCGGCGGAATTTATTAGGCAGAAAGTTGAGCCAAGAATTCGCGGCGGCGATGTAATCCTCTTGCACGACGGTGGGCACAAGGAGTTCGGCACAGATCGATCGAGAACCGTAGAAGCCGTCAATCATCTGCTCGTCCAACATGCAAATTCGTTTCAATTCACAACTATCCCCGGCATGATGCAGCGCACCCAATGACAACCGACTGAAGCCTCACCCTACCCTGTGTCATCCCGAACGGGCGCGCTGCGACGCGCACGAGAGGGACCTTACGATCGCGAACGGCGGCGATAAAGGTGGCGGGATCAACTAGAACGCAATCATCGTAGGCCGCTTCAACTCCATGGGCAACACTGACCGTCGTCAGGTCCCTCTCTCGCCCGCTTGCGCCGGCCGAGTTCGGGATGACATAGAAATAAAACTCGTGATGCTACACTGACCAGTTTCTCCGAGACTCTGCTTTGAGCACTCATCCCGTTCTTCTCGTCCATGGCGGCGCATGGGCAATTCCTGACGAGTTGGTCGAAGCGCATCTGAACGGCGTGCGCAAAGCGCTCGATGCCGGCTGGCATGCACTCGAAAAGGGCGGGACTGCGCTCGACGCGGTCGAAGAGGCGGTTGTCGTCATGGAAGACGACGAAGCCTTCGACGCCGGGCGCGGCAGCTTTCTCAATCGCGAAGGCAAGGTCCAGCTTGACGCCTTCATCATGGACGGCGCAAGTCTTCGCGGCGGCGGCGTCGGCTGCGTCGAGCACATCGCAAATCCGATCCGTGCCGCACGCAAAGTTTTGAGCGAGAGCCCGCATGTGTACTTCGTGGCCGAGGGCGCCGAACGCTTCGCTCAGGAGCACGGCATTCAACTCTGCAAGAACGAAGACCTGATTATTCCGCGCGAAGTCGAACGCCTGCGCGACTTTCAGGCCGGTGCTGCGAAAGAGAAGCAAGACCTCTTCGCTCCCGAAATTTCACACGACACCGTGGGCGCTATTGCGCTGGATTCATCCGGCAATATTGCCGCAGCGACCTCAACTGGAGGAACTCTGAACAAAGCCCCGGGCCGCCTCGGCGACTCTTCGCTCATCGGCTGTGGCTGCTATGCAGACAATCAAAGCGCCGCCGCTTCCACTACAGGATGGGGCGAGCCCATCATGAAGCTGGTGCTTGCCAAGTGGGCGGTCGACCGCGTAGCCGCCGGCAATCTTCCGCAGTGGGTCGCCGCCGAGGCAATGAACTACCTGAAGGACCGTCTGAATGGCCATGGCGGAATCATCTTGCTGGATGCGCAAGGGCGCTTTGGCCTGGCGCACAACACTCCGCGCATGGCATGGG
>DAIPJJ010000063.1:0-21247 GCA_036770325.1 Terriglobales bacterium | reverse complement strand
ACGCCGGTATGGGTGATGTGATCGGGGGCGCTGCCGAAAAATATCAAGTCGCCGGCGCGCAGTTTCTTTCGCTCCACAGGCACCGCCCCGATCCAAGCAGCTTGCAGGTCGGCATCGCGCGGCATGATGATCCCGCGGCTGCGCACCAGCATCTGCGTAAAACCCGAACAGTCGAAACCAAAGCTCGAGCGTCCGCTCCACGTATACGTCACCCCGAGAAATCGCTGCGCCAAAGCGATAGATTCCTCAATGTTCAACTTCCGCGGTGCTAAATCAACATCTCCCGCCTGTATCCACGCCATTCGCTGATCAGGAAGTCGCACCTGGAACCAACCCGTATTTTCGCCTTCACCCTGGGCAATGATTTCCAATCGCGTTCCAAACGGAACCCTGACTACCGGCCGATGTTCTGTAACATTCGTTTCGCGGTAGAGGTTTGCACTCAGGCTGCTCACCTGCGCGACGCGCCCGGAACTGGCGTATCCGGAATCACCCGCGCTAAGGCGCCGCAGCTCCGATTCGTGCGTCCACCCTGTATATTGATCGTCTGTTCGAATCTTCTTCCAGCCGGAACTGTCTTGGAGTATTTCGACGTTAGTCCCCAGAATCGCCTGGGAGACAACGTCTGCATCGTCGTTTGCCGCCGAATACATGTTCGCTACCGGCACAATCACGACGGCAATGTCCTGACCTTTGTTTCCAGACTCTACGGCTGCGCTCGGCACGCCCTGGCCTGCCACAGCGGTTGCAAGGAGCAAAAGGCCGACACTGACAGCTCTGCGAGCTTGAGAAGGTAGTGAAGACACGAAGCAATGAGATAAAAATCCTGGCGACGCATTCTTACAGCCGCCGAACCGCTGTACGTCCATGAGATCGGTTCTAGCACTATCCGATATCAGATGACGCTCATTCCGAATTCTCAATCAAAAACTGTACCGCAGCGAGATTTGCCCCTGGCGGAAATCGCTGGAGAGGCTGCGCCCGTCCTCTTCAACCGTCAGCGGATCGACAACCCCGAAATCCCCATTCGTATAGCGATTGCTTCCAGGCTCGTCATAGTGCGTGGAGTTCATCGCGTTGTGCACTTCAAACCTGGCTTCGAGTTCCTGCCCTTCCTTGATGCGAATCTTCTTAACCAGCGACAGATTCAAAATGTTGTATCCAGCAAGCCGGAAGTAGTTACGTCCTACATTGCTGAACTGTCCTGGTCCGGGCGTGGAAAATTGCGCGATTTGCTGCGGAGTGAAATAAGTCAGCAAGCCCGTGCCTGGATCGCGATGAATATGCAGCATGTCCGGTGAGCATCCGGTGCAATTCGCCACCGTGCGAATCAGACTGCTGAGCGTGTAGTCGTTGCTGCCGGAGTAGAACGTCGTCGGACGTCCGCTCTCGATGATTCCGAATCCGCCCAGCTCCCATCCTCCGATAATTCGGTCTAACACGCCGTTTGCGGTTGAGCCGATCGCTTTGCCTCTTCCAAACGGAAGTTGGTAAGTCCACATTCCCTGGAAAACGTGCGTGCGGTCGAAGTCGGATGGCGCGTAGTTGTGTTTGGGATTGTCATTATCAAATGGCGTGCTCGATGCGCCGAACGGCGTCGACTGGACCGCCACGGCGGTGAACGTTGGGTCGAACGAGCGAGTATCGAGTGATTTCGACCAGACGTAACTCGCCTGGAACGTGAGCCCATTTTCAAACGAACGCCGGATCACGGTTTGCAAACCGTTGTACGTTGAAAAGTCACGGCTGTCCAGGACAACGAAACCACCGTTGCTGCTGGGAAACGCCCCTGAAAACTGCGGATACGAGATGAAGAACGTCGGCGGCAATCCCGCTGCTACATCGACCCGATCCTGTTGAAGTTGAGCCGCCAGACCAGCAACCTGACCGCCTTCAAGAAAGCCGTTGTAGGGACTACCATTCGGTCCGCTGTCACGAAGCCATGCCGAACCGTTCGGATCACCTCCGCAACAGCCAACACCCGGAGCCTGCATCAGTTGATCGATCAGTGGACTGTCGCCGCCCGCGGCGACAGTGTTAAACGCGTTCAAGAATCCATTGCTGCGGATTTTGGCTTGGTTGGCATCGTAGGCGCCGTATAGGTGCGTCGCCTTGCGGCCCAGATAATCCAACTCCCAAATGATTTTTTTCGGCAATTCATGTTGGAAGCCAAAGCTCCACATATAAGTTTGCGGTGGTCTCCAGTTCGGATCGACCGCCGTAATCTGGTTGTTACTGAATGGGGGAGGGGTGCGAAGCTGCGTCGGTGTTTGGGCAAGATTGGAGTTGATTACACAGTTGAGAACAGACGAGGACAAGGTACTGAGTCGCCCATCGGTTCCTCCGCAACTACCCGCGCCAGTGCCGAAACTGGTGTCGAATATTTGCGTGCTCAACCCTGGCATGTTCTGGAAGATTGCCGACGACAGCGAAAACGTATTGATCCTGTCGTAGGCGACGCGGAAATTCCCTCGAATCGAGGTCTTTCCATTGTTGCGTGGATCCCAGGCAAAACCGATCGACGGACCCAAATTGTTGTAGGAATCTCGATACAACTGTCCTGGCTGCCAACTGAGAGCTGTGCTGCTCATGCCCCAGCCGAAGGGCGTACTCGGGCGAAGCATATTGTTGGCATTAGTCACTCGCGGAGAAAGTTTGACCTCCCAACGCAATCCTAAATCCAAGATCAGATTCGGACGGATCCTCCATGAATCCTGCCCGAAAAAGTCGTACTCCGGCATCCGGAAATCCGCATGAAGCAAAGTTCCGGGCGTGGCCCAGGTGTTCGGGTTCTGAGCGACTACTCCTTGCTGAATTGCGCCAACCCGCCCGAGAAGATCGTTGATGAAACCCTTCATGTCGCGGAAGTCCTGATCTTGATCGATGTTCAGATTCTGATAGTTGAAGGCTGTTGGATCAGGAGTGTTGATGCTTGGGTCAAAGTTGATGGCCGGAGCAGCGTCGAGGTTGCCGATGCTTCCGCGCTGATCGATATGTCGCTGGTAACGGAAATTGATCCCCCACTTGAACGCGTGCGGCCCGCGCTCGTACGACATGTTGTCAACCAGTTGGAATGTGGTCAGGAAACGCGCATTCCCCACATAGTTTTGCAAGGGCGTGGACATGCAGGCCAGACCGTTGATCGCGCAGATTGGATCAGCCGTAAAGTTGAATGCCGGATTGCTCTGGAAGTTCGGCGCGGGATTGGCAAAGTTAAACCAGAAGCGGCTCATGCCCACAACGAATTCATTCAACATCCTCGGGCTCATGAGCCATCGCCAGTTCACCGCAAGGTTTTTTGGGCTGCGGAATGTGTCCACGATGTTGGGAAAACCAGGAAGAATTGGCAGCCCGAGATTGGCCGTGTCGCCGAATGTATTTTGATGACCTGCCGACCAGCGGCCGAAGATGCTGTGGCGAGTGTTGAACGTGTGGTCGATGCGAATGGTGTAGTCAATCTGCTTTTCGTGTTCGCCGGCGAGCCAGTCAAAACCCGCTACGTTGAGACCGTCACCAAGACCGAAATCGTTGGGGAGAGGAATCTTGGATCCGTTCACCATGGATTGAACATTGGGATCAAGTCCCAGCCCGAACGGGTCGTTTGCGGCCACATCGTAGGTGTCGACATTGACGCCGGGCAATACATTGCCGCTTGCGTCTACTGATGCGCCTGAACTTCCGGCCGCAGTATTCGTGCAATCTCCATTACTCACACAATTGGGCGAGTTCTGGTCCACAAACCGCAACAGACCATTGCGCGCGGATTGCGTAAAGACGGGCTGGGAATTCAGCGTTGTGTGTACGGTTCGCAGCCATTGAAAATTCGCGAAGAAAAAAGTCTTTCCTTTGATCACCGGCCCGCCGACATCGAATCCGTAAATTTTTTGCACAAATTGCGGCCGTGGAAGATTCGCCTCAATATTTCCTGGATCATTGGCGTCAAAGCCGGGAGTCTGGTAGTAGAAATATCCCGAACCATGGAAGTTGTTCGTCCCGTACTTGCTTGACATCACGACTTCTGCCCCGCTGTTGCGTCCGTATTCCGCAGTTGCGTTGCTGGTGATAACTCGAAATTCCGAGAGCATGTCGGGGTTCAGGTGCAGCGGCGAGAAGTTGCCGCCGCCGGCGCTGGTTTCGTTGGCATCGATTCCGTCAAGTGTGTAGTTCCAGGCCCGATCGCGCGCTCCATTCACGTAAACGCCGCCACCCTGAATATTTAAGCCCTCCTGATTGAACCCACTGCCATCGACCACTCCCGGCTCCAATTCGACAAGCGAGAGAGGATTTCTCCCGCGTGTTGTGACGATTGGGAGGCTGTTCAGTGCAGTGTTGTCGAACAACTCTCCAATATTGCCCGAGGTGGAAGTCTCAACCTGCTGTGCCGAGCCGGATACAACGACCTGTTCACTCGTGGTACCGACCAGCAATTGCACATTGACGGTCAGCGGCAAGCCGACAGTGAGTACGTTGCCGGTGGAAAGGAACTTCTGAAATCCAGGCGCTTCAACGCGGACGGTATATGTTCCGGGTTTTACCGCGTCAAACCCGTAGTTCCCAGAACTGGTGGAGCTCGTAAATGACTCGCCTGTGGCTTCGTTGCTCAGGGTTACTTTGGCTCCATTTACCAGGGCACCCTGCGGATCGCGCACGACTCCTGTTACGCGCGACGTGACCTGCGCCAACGCTACATTCACCAGCAAAAAGCAACCAAAGCAGAAGCGAAGGAGGCGATTTTTCATACGGCTTCCTCGAAGGAGGAGTTTGCTAAAACGGGAGACAACGCACCCCGAAGTTGAGAAGGGCACAGCAATTTCGCGCGGCTTCATTTTCAGCCGCACTTATATCTCTGCATCCTGTCGCTTGTCAAGACTTTTATTTCAGAAATGCAACATTTGTTTCTATTTGTCTCGAAGCTATCCCTGGTACCAGCGATAGCCGTGGCGCTGCTCCTGGTCCACTTTCTTGAGGATAGCGAGCGTGCGTGAGCGCCGATGGTGGGCGCAAAGAGTGAACAGAATATTGATGAAGCTAATTGGCGCTACATAGGAGTTGCTGAACGGTGCTTCAACCGGCGTGAGAAACGCCACGTTCGCAAAACGCGCGACAGGAGAAACAAATGTATCGGTAAGTCCTACGCAAAATGCCCCGTTTGCCCGAGCTCGTTGTAAGCCGTCCACTGTTTGCCTCAGACCACGCCGGAAGCTGATAGCGATGACCAGGTCCTTTTTGCCGACATTGCGCGCTGCGTGAAAGGCTTTTCCGGGCGTCGTAGCCGTAATCACCGGGAGTCCAAGCAAGGTCAGCTTGTACTCCAGGAATTCCACAAGCGCGATGGCCATGTCCCCGCCGAGCACGAGAATTGTCCGAGCGCGGTGAATTTTTTCTGCCACCGCCGCCAGCCGCTCCATATCAAGAGTGTTTCTCAGCGCGTGCAGGTTTTGCAGGTCCTGATCGAGCGCTTTACGAGCTTGCGAAATAGAGTTGGAATCCTCGGCAGAGGCCGTGGCCTGCATTCCTTGCAGCGAAGTCGCATTTGCGATGGCGAGTTCATGCAGGTATGCTTTGAAGTCCTTATAGCTGCCAAAGCCGAGCCCCTGCACGATGCGCATGACGGTAGCCGGGTCGGTCTGCAGCTTCTCGGCCAGCGCTCTGACGCTCATGAGCACAAAATCGCGAGGATTTTCCTGCACCGGACGGATCAGTTCCTGCCGCTTCTTGTGCAGCCTGGCGATACGCTCGCCAAAGCTCATCGAACCGTTGTTGTTGAATATTGCCGCCGCCTTTTCGCTCATGGTCAGCTCCTGCCGCTACTACGCGGCAAGTTCTTTTGGCGTTAGTCAAGAAAGTGTAACATCTGTTTCCAATCTGAATTAGAAAGAGGCGTATGCAGAACGTAGCTGCTCGAATCGTGTTGCTGCTCACCGGCATGGCTGCCATGCTTTCGGTGGCAGAGGCTCAGCGTAAACCAACCGCCGACCTGATCATTACCCATGCGAGGATCTGGACAGTGGATAAGGCGCATCCGATCGCTCAGGCTGTCGCCGTTCTAGGAGAGCGCATTGTTGCGGTCGGCTCGAATGCCGAAGTTGAAGCCTGGCGCGGTCCGCAGACCCGCATCATCGATGCCGGCGAAAAGCTCCTCTTGCCCGGCTTCAATGATGCTCATGTCCATTTCATCACCGGCGGTATGCAACTCGACAGCGTTCAGCTCACCGACGCCACGAGCAAAGAGGAGTTCGCCCGCCGCATTAGTGAACGCGCCAAGGTCACGCCAAAAGGCGAGTGGATACTCAATGGCGATTGGGATGAGACCAACTGGAAACCGCCCGTTCTTCCGACCAAAGAACTGATCGATCCGCTCACGCCTGACACTCCCGTCTTCGTGAGCCGGCATGACGGCCACATGGTCCTGGCAAATTCCCTCGCCTTAAAACTCGCGGGCATTACCGCGCAAACTCCCGACCCTCCGGGCGGAGTCATTGTTCGCGACGCGCAGGGCAATCCTACGGGCGCGTTGAAAGATGCTGCGATGGACATGGCCGCCCGCGCCATTCCTCCTCTTTCGCACAATCAGCGGCTGCACGCTGCCAATCGCGCGATGAACCATGCATTGTCGCTGGGATTGACCAGCGTACAGAACATGAATCCGGATTACGCCGACATCGCGGTTTACAACGAGATGCTGGATCGCGGCGAGTTGAAGATTCGCATTTACGCCGCACCGCTGATCACCGGTGTCGATGATCAGGCGAAGATTGGCATTCGCCACGCCTTTGGCGGACCATTCCTCCGGATCGGCGCAGTGAAGGCGTTCGCCGACGGATCGCTCGGCTCGCGGACGGCTTACTTTTTCGAGCCTTATCTGGATGAACCGAACGCTCGTGGGCTGCTTTCGGACGAAATGCATCCGATTTCTCTCATGCGCGACCGCATGATGAAGGCCGATGACGCCGGCATTCAGATTTGTACCCACGCTATCGGCGATGAAGCTATCTCAACGACTCTCGATCTATACGCTGACATTGCGAAGGCGCACGGCGAAGCCGACCGCCGCTTTCGGATCGAGCATGCGCAGCACATGGCGGCAAAGGATTTCGATCGCTTCGCGCAGTTGCAGGTAATTGCATCCGTCCAACCCTACCAGGCAATCGATGATGGCCGCTGGGCCGAAACACGAATCGGTCACGACCGGGCCAGCCGCACTTATGCCTTCCGCAGTTTTCTGAATCACGGAGTCCGGCTCGCGTTTGGAACCGACTGGGACGTTGTACCGCTCGATCCTATCCAAACTTTGTATGCCGCCGTTACGCGCGCCACGCTGGATGGGAAGAATCCGAACGGCTGGTTTCCGGAACAGAAGTTAACGGTCGCGGAAGCGGTCGAGGCGTACACGATGGGCTCGGCCTACGCTGAGTTTCAAGAAAAGGAAAAGGGCTCGATCGCTCCCGGCAAGCTGGCCGATATGGTGCTGCTCAGTCAGGACATTTTCAGCATTCCGCCCGAGAAGATTCGCGACACCAAGGTTCTGAAAACTTTTGTTGGCGGAAAACTGGTCTGGGACGCGAGTACAGCGTCCTCCAGCAAATAACTTTCCTGTCAGAGGAGAATGATGAGATCAAAGCTCGCAGTTCTACCACTCATTGTCAGTCTCTGTTCTGCAGCCTTTTCGCAGGACCTGAACGAACGCGCTCGCCGCATTCAAACTCATGTTCTTGGCATCGACGGGCACGAAGATACAGTGCAGCACGTCATCTATGACAATGTTGATCTCGGGAATCGCCTCCCGGATGGAATGGTCGATCTTCCCCGACTGCGAGAAGGCGGCATGCATGTTCCGTTTTTCGCTCTCTGGGTTCCCACCTACTACAAAGGACCGGATACCATCCGCCGCACACTCGACCTGCGCGACGCGATTCAGCGCGTGCTCGACAAGCATCCTGATCAAATCGAACTCGCCACCAGCGCGCACGATATCGAACGGATCGTGCACCATAAAAAGATCGCTGCTGTGTTGACCATCGAAGGCGGCCACCAGATCAACAATGATCTCGCGGTGCTAAGGATGTACCACCGTATGGGCATTCTTGCGATGACCCTCACCCATTTCCGCAACACTGATTGGGGCGATTCATCCACCGACAAACCCGAGCACAACGGCTTGACTGACTTTGGAAAGCAAGTCGTGCGCGAAATGAATGCCATCGGCATGATCGTGGACATTTCGCACGTCTCCGATAAAACCTTCTACGATGCCATCGAAGTATCCACGAGACCAGTTATCGCATCGCATTCATCCTGTCGCGCTCTCTCCGATGTTCCGCGCAACATGACCGACGACATGCTGCGCGCATTAGCAAAAAACGGCGGTGTTGTCGGAGTGAATTTTGCTGCTTCGTTCCTGAATCAGCAGGATGCTGATGAACTCAAGAAGAAGGTTTCGAGCGAAAGTGAAGTCCCGGCCAATGTGACCGGCCCGGCGCTCGACCAGCTTGCTGCGAAGGAATATTTCGACGATAAGCATGCCTATCAGATCGGGCACGCCACCGTCGAAGATGCCGCCGCATGCATCGATCACGTCGTCAAAGTTGCCGGCATCGACCACGTTGGCATTGGCAGTGATTTCGATGGAATCAGCCTTGTCCCGCGCGGCCTGGAAGACGTTTCGAAAATGCCAAATCTCACTGCTGCCCTGCTGAGGCGCGGCTATTCCGAAAAAGACATCAGAAAGATCATGGGTGACAACTTTCTCCGCGTAATCAGGGAAGTCGTGGGTAACTGATCCCTGCGCGCGAAAACCCGATGAGAGAAATCATCAAAGGCATCGCGACTCATTAAAGTACCGCCCTCTCCCGCCGATATTCTCCTCGAGACCCAGCACCGTTCCTGAGGAGGAGAGTTGCCCCCCTGTTTTTCCGCGCGAACAACACTTTTTTGTCGATCAGCGCACTGGCACTCGCTCGCCTCAATTGCCTTTTTCCCGCTACTACTCATTTTGGCTGTGAAACCGCACCTCCTGGCAGAAGGGCCCGGGAATGAAGAATCAACCACATCCGCCGCGCCGCTCAAAGAGTTGAGTCTTGCGCAACTCGCTAGCCTCGAAGTCACCAGCAGTTCCAAAGAGCCCGAGGAGGTCTGGAAAACTCCGGCGGCTATTTACGTACTCACCCAGGATGACATCCGCCGCTCCGGCGCAACCAGCATTCCGGAAGTTTTGCGAATTGTGCCCGGGGTTGAAGTTTCCCGCCTGAGCTCGAATAGCTGGTCAATCGGCATTCGTGGTTTTGGCAACGCCTTCTCGAAGTCCGTACTCGTCATGATCGACGGCCGCAGCGTCTATACGCCGCTGTTTGCAGGGGTGTATTGGGACGTTCAGAACGTGCTGCTTCAGGACGTCGAGCGCATCGAAGTCATTCGTGGACCGGGTGGGACGATCTGGGGTTCGAATGCCGTAAACGGTGTCATCAATATCATCACTCGCAACGCCGCACACACTCGCGGCAGCTACGCCGCATATTCCGCTGGCAACATCGAACAATCCTCTGGCGCATTGCGCTATGGTGCTTCTTACACCGGCAGGTTCAACTACCGCGGCTATGCCATGGGGTTCGGGCGCGGTCCTGAGTTTCATTCTGACGGCGTCAACTACGATGATTGGCAGCTTGGGCAGGCTGGTTTTCGGACCGATTCAAACCTCACCGCTCGCGACACGCTGACCTTTGAAGGCGATCTCTACAAGGGAAGTGTCGGCCAGCAGGTCGGCATTGGTGTGATTTCTCCGCCCGCACAGCACATCGTTAACGGCGTCCAAGACGTTTCCGGCGGAAACCTGCTTGCCCAATGGCACCACAACCTGAGCGATACTTCCGACCTGCAGTTGCAGGCTTACTATGATCGAACCTACCGGCTGGGGCCGCAACTCGGCGAGTCGAGAAATACGCTCGATATCGATTTCATTCACCATTTTTTCCTGACGCAAAGAAACGAGATCATCTGGGGCGCGGGCGCGCGATGGTCTCCCAGTAACTTAACCGAGGTCGTACCCACCGCGCTTTTTGTGCCTGCGCGCCAGGCAGACAATTTGTACAGCACATTCGTACAGGACCAGATCGCTCTGCTTCAAAACAGGCTTTGGTTCACGGTCGGGTCGAAATTCGAGCACAATATTTTTACCGGGTGGGAAAATGAGCCCAGTGCGCGCCTGTTGTGGACGCCTACTTCCCATCAGTCCGTATGGGCTGCGGTCACTCGCGCGGTGCGCACGCCCTCGCGAGTTGACGAGGATCTCGAGTTGACCGGCCTGGCCGCAGCTACGAATCCGCCAGTCTTCATTTGTGTCTGTGACGACGGCAAATATCTTTCCGAGACCTTGCTCGGCTACGAAGCCGGATACCGGAAGCTCGTCACATCCAGGTTCTACGTCGATCTGTCGCTCTTTCACAACAAGTACAACGATCTCGGGGACTTCGGCGACGCGTCGATTTCTATAGTGGCCTCCCCACCTCCCCCATACATCCTGATTTCCGTGCCGTTCGCCAACCGGATCATGGGTTCGACCAATGGCGGCGAAATCGCACCCGATTTCCGCTTGAACAAGAACGTAGAGCTCAGGGCCGCTTACTCTTATGTGAGTCTCGATCTCGAAGACCGCATCACGCGCAAGAAGTCTGCCACTGCGCTCTCTGACGAAACCGCGAGCCCACATAATCAAGTCACGCTGCAGGCGCTCTTGAACTTGCGAATGCGGCTCGAATTTGATCCGACATTCCGGTACGTGAGCGCATTGCCGGCTGATCTGGTTCCCGCATACTCGACCGCCGATGCCCGTTTGAGTTGGCGTGTCGCCCGCAATCTGACTCTGTCAATAGCGGGACAGAATTTACTCCAGCCGCGTCATGGCGAAATGTCTCCGGTGCTGGTTGAAAGGGGCGCCTACGCGCAGATCACGTGGAACAAGCCATCCGAATAAAGCAGCAATCCGCAGTTCGAGGCCGCGGTATCGTCAGCGCGATCTCCATTGCGCTGTGCTCAAGTTTGGCCGTGTTGTTCCTTGCTCCAGCCGCTTGCGGCCAGCAATATCGGCCCTCTGAATATCAGGTAAAAGCCACTTATCTCTACGACTTCAGCCGCTTTGTTGAATGGCCGGAACAGTCAGCCGATTCCCGGTCAGGGCCTTTCCTGATCTGCGTCCTCGGGCAGAATCCATTTGGCCGGGCGCTGAATGATCTGGTGGCAAATGAAAATATTGGCGGCAAAAGCGTGGTCGCAAAGCAAGTAAACACGGCTGACGATGCCGCGGGTTGCAGGGTCGTGTTTATCAGCTTCTCCGAGGAGGCACACCTGAAGCAGATCCTCGCAAGCCTGAACAGCAGCAGCGCCCTCACCGTCAGCGATCTTCCACGATTCACGGAACGGGGCGGCATGATCCAGTTCGTGCTCGAAAACAACCACGTGCGCTTTCAGGTAAACATCGAGACAGCTAAACACGCCGGCATTGCAATGAGCTCAGAACTCCTGAAGCTCGCAGTCGGAATACGAAAGAATTCCACGTTCGGAAATTGACGTGCTGATTCCTCAATTGCAAGACTCCTCAATTGCAGGCAGACTGGCGCGCCTCAACGTGATGGTCGGGGGCACCGCTCTTTTTCTGGCCTGTGCTGGTTTCTTCATCTACGACTTCTACAATTTTCGTTCTGACGTCGTCGCCAAACTGGATATGCAGGCGCAGATCATCGGCGCGAATTCTGTCTCAGCTTTGGTCTTCGATGACCCCGACTCCGCTGAAAGAACCCTCTCCGCCTTACACGGCGCACCGCACATTATCCTCGCCGAGATTCGTACGCCGGACGGCCGCACTTTTGCCAGCTATCATCGCGACCACGGCGTGGTGTGGCCCCCTGGACAATCGATTCCATCTGGAGAGGCGCAATTTCACGGATTCCACAACCAGCAGGCCTTCTTTGGCCGCTTACTCACCTTCGAGGGTAAAAACATTGGCTCCATATATATGCTCTCGGACCTCGATGCATTCAAGCGCCGTGAACGGAATTTTGCAGCGCTGGTCGGAGTCGTCCTGCTCGTCTCGCTCGGAACGGCCATGTGGATCTCTTCCTTCACCCGGCGCTCCATTGCCGAGCCCATCGTACAGTTGTCCAACGTTGCTGCCATCGTCTCGAAGGACAAGAACTATTCCGTTCGTGCTCTGCAACCGGGAAACTTGCGTGGCGATGGCACCCCGGATCAAGCGCAGGTCGATGAAGTATCTGGTCTGATCGCTACTTTCAATGAAATGCTGGAGCAAATCCAGACGCGCGACGTTGCATTGCGAAATGCCCATGATGAACTCGAACGTCGCGTCGAGGAACGGACCGCCCAGCTTCACGCTGCAAACGCAGAACTCGAGGCTTTTTCCTACTCGGTTTCTCACGATCTCCGATCTCCGCTTCGGCATATCAGCGCCTTCTCAAGCATAATGAGCGAAGAATTCGGTGCCTCTCTCGAACCCGGCGCCCGCCAGTACCTTCAGCGGATTCAAGAGCGCGCGAAAAAAATGTCGGAGCTAATCGAAGGCCTGCTCAGCATGGCCCAAATCGGAAGAAAAGAATTAGTGCGCGTGCCAACCAATTTGAATTCTCTGGTTCGCGACGTTGTCTCGGAGCTCCATCTGGAGTGCCAGGACAGACAGATCGAATGGCGTATTGCCGAACTTCCCACAATGGAGTGTGAATCAAGTCTGATAAAGCAGGTATTCGTAAATCTGCTCTCGAACGCTATCAAGTACAGTCGTCGCTGTGAAGTTGCGACCATTGAGATCGGGCGACTTGATGAGCAAGATGCGGTAGTCTTCTTCGTTCGCGACAACGGCGCCGGGTTTGATCAGCGTTATGCCGACAAGCTATTTGGAGTTTTTCAGCGTTTGCATCGGCCCGACGAGTTCGAAGGCACAGGCGTCGGACTCGCCACCGTCAGGCGGATACTGCAAAAGCATGGCGGAGATGTTTGGGCGACTTCAGAGCTCGGCAAAGGCGCAACTTTCTTTTTTACGCTGTCGGCTTTTTCTCCGGCTGTCTACAAACAGAAAGCCATGGCTACCGCAGTCTGAAATTTTAGTGAGCGGTCGCGGATTCCAGGTCTTCCGCAGCTTTGTTGATTCCCGCGGCTACGTTTTCAACTACCTGCGCGACCATTGGCACTTCTGCCTCGGCTTCTCTCCATTTTTTCTCATCCATATATTCGCGCACTGCCGCGATCGGCTTTGCGCCGTAGCCCGTGTAGGCTCCCGGTGCATAAACCTGGTTCTTGAACCACGGACGCTCTGGCAGGCCTTTTTCGTTTAGAAATAGCCTTGAGACTTTCAACAAATCGTCATTCAGCGATTGCAGTTTGTCCGCGGACATCTGGGAGCCACTCGCCTGCCATTTAGCCAGCGCTTTCGAATATCTGTCCGAACTTTTCTTCAGTTGATCGAGCGCATTCTTAAGCGGCGCGAAATTCATGTATGGCGGCACGGCTTCAGATGGAGGCGGCAGCATGGGTCTGCGTGGATCGTTTGTCGCTTTGAATACCCCTTCCTTCAACTCAAGACCGCGCTCGGTAAATTCGTCCTGCTTCTGTTTCAGTATCTTTTCCAACTCTTCTTCATATTTCTTGATGGCTTCCGCCTGCGGAGCATAGTCGACCGGCATCAGGTCAGCATCGGCCAAACGCATCATCGCGCTGCCGATCGTTTGCGCGAGAGCGCGTCCATATGTGAAGTCTGTGTCTACGAAATGTGTGTACCAGTAAAAATCGTCATAGATGGAGTGATATTGCGTCCCGTCGTATTCCCCGCCATACTCGACGCTCAGAGTAGAAATCCCAGCGAAGTCCTGAAACGCTGTAAAGTCGGACCCGTCGCCCAGCGCTTCGAGTACAAGGTCGTTGCGTCCTCGCAAGTCTTTGCGTTCATCATCATCTTTCGCATTGGCAATGCTGTAGAGGTGTGCGCGCTCGAACGCGGTCATTTTGGTTTCGGGATCCTGAATGTCACGGGCGACATCGCTAATGAAATGCTGTAAGTCCTGCGTGCCTCCGGCATCCAAAAATCCGCGAGAGTTGGTATCGGAATTGATGTACGCAATCGCTCGCTTCTTCAATTCGTCAATGTGTGTCTCCACCCATTCGACGGAGCCAAGCAGTCCCGGCTCTTCGCCATCCCATGCGCAATAAATAATGCTTCGCTTCGGAGTCCATCCCTGGCGATGAAGTTCGCCCAACATTCGTGCCTCTTCAAGAAGTGCTGCCTGGCCGGATATCGGATCTTCAGCTCCATTCACCCACGCATCGTGATGGTTGCCGCGGATTACCCAATGCTGGTCATCGGCGCCGTGGAGAGTTGCAATGACGTCATAGAGCGGCTTCTGGTCCCAGTTCGAAGTTACTTGCAGGTGAACCTTCGCGGGTCCGGGGCCTACGCGGTAGGTGATGGGCAATGCGCCGCGCCAATCTTCCGGCGCAATCGGGCCCTTCAGCGCCGAGAGCAATGGGAGAGCATCGGCATACGAAATAGGCAGCACCGGAATTTTGGTGATCGTCTTCGCGTTGTTGACCGACAAGCGCTTCGCGTCCGCGGTGGCGCCTACACCGGGCGTGAGGGGATCACCGGGATAGTCAGTATCCATCACGCTGCCGCGCTGCACACCGAACCGTGGTCTCCAACCGCCATTCGGATAGTCCTCGCCGTGATAGTAGCCGTCGCCTTTCGGATCGGAAAAAATGATGCAGCCAATCGCGCCATGCTCGCCTGCTACTTTCGGCTTAATACCGCGCCATCCGCCGCCGTAGCGCGCAATGACGATTGCACCTTTCACGGAGACTCCCAGCCGATCGAGCTGCTCGTAGTCTTCGCGATTTCCATAGCCCACATACACAAGCGGAGCGGTAACATCTCCATCGATCGAATAGGCGTTGTACGTGGGGAGTTGCTCGGAGGTCTGGTTCGACGTGGGATCAATCGAAAGCACAGGCTCCTGGAGCTTGGCGGTGAATTTCGTTGGCTCCAGCAATTCGACTACGCGGTCTTTTGGAGTCGGGAACAAAACATTGAAGGTTTCAATGTGGGCATCGAATCCCCATTCTTTGAACTTCGAAAGAATCCATTCCGCGTTGTCCTTGTCATACGGAGATCCGACATTGTGCGGTCGGGCGCTCAGCCTTCGCATATTTTCGCGAATGTTGTCGGGAACAATTCCGTCGCGAAACTTCTTCTCCCAGTCTCTTTCAGCTTGCGAGTTTTGAGAGCTGTAGCCTAAAAGGTTGGAAGACTTATTGCCGGAAGGACTTTGCTCGTCAGGCGCAGCCGCCCACGCCGAAGTTAACGCGAGAATGCAACAAATAAGCCACCAGGATCTCATCAAGCCGCTCCATTGAGGGATGGTATGGCACAAACAGCAATTCTGATTGTTTCAACAGCATACTATTCATTCGGGCGACACCGTTTGCCGGAGGCACGGCCCTGCCTTACGCATTCACTTCGCCAAGCGCAGACTGCAGACTCGCTACGCATTCCACGGATATCGACGCAGATTGTTCTACGCCATTTCTCTGTTGGAATTCTGCCAAGGCCGCCAAGGTGCGCTCGCCGGCCACGCCATCGATTGGGCCGGGATGAAAACCCAGATAGGTGAGATACAACTGCGTGGCGCGGACATTCAAATCTGGCAACACTCCCGCCGACCACTTCTGGTATTCAGCATTCAAGCGGACGTCATAGCGATTGACTACGTAATTCGGGCCATTGTAGCCCCGCGCAAACGTCGCCCAGTCATGCGATCGCAACGAAAGATGAAGTCTGTTTGCGACAAGGAAATTCGCCATCCCGGCAAGCTGCTGGTCTTCCGACGATGACATCGCCGTGACCATGTCCTCCACTTTTCCGAATCCGGCTGCTGCAAAATTCTCGCCCATGATCTGGCCGATTCCCCAAGAGGCGCTTTGAAGTGATGCTGTCCGATCGCACGCCATCGCTTGTGCAAGACGATCGTACTGATGTGAGCCGGAAGGCCCATATCCACCTGGGCTGGGACCGCTGATCTCGCTATTTGAATCGAACCGTCCCGCCGTCAGACGGTGAAAAATGTGACGCTCGAACAAAATTTGCGGGCGGCGGTCGGGAAGATAACCACATCCGGAAGTCTCCACCGCTAGCACAGTCCATATCTCGGCGGCAAAAACACCGAGTTTGCTCGCGGCTTCGGCCAGGCCTTCCGACGACAATGCATTGGCCGTGCCCTGGAACGGAAAAGACATCAGGATTCCATTTCAAGCTCAACTGTGGTGGCTCTCGCCATAGTTCTTGCGCAAGATCGCAGCGAGAATAATAAGGAACGCGACCAGCCGCACAAGATAGTGCCACGGACTGCCTTCGTTCGGGTGTGGCTCACGAAGCATTCCCAGCCGATTCAAACCTTCGACGATGAAGGCAATCGAAAATGCGAGGAAGAGCGGATCACGAGTGCGGCGCCAGAACTTCAGAAAAAAAACTCCAGCCACCAATGACGCAGTAGCGACCACGCCCAGCAGGAAAGCGTTCACGATTATCATTCGCCCTCCCAGATCAAGCCCCACAACAAAATCAACATCGCGATGGAAGCGGTGAACAGTCGCCAGAAGTACAAGTCAATCTGCGGAAGCAAAACCAGATCAACGAACACCAGCAAATTGGAAATTGCCAATCCGAAGAAGCAGCACGCGCTCCATAACAGCAACTTTTTGCGCGCGCCCAAGTATCCCCGCAGGAGCAGTACTCCGCAGAGCAGAGTTGTAACCGCGCCCAGAATATATACCGCTGCTGCGATCACTCTTTGCTCCCTTCTTTGTCCTTTGTGAAGCGAAACGCACGCGCGAACTCGCTGAGTGCAGATGGCGCCTTGGCGTGGATCATTCTTGTCACTCGGATCAGGTCTCTTCGATAAGTCCTATCCAGTTGCACCATGAAACCGTCGCGGGTTTCTGAAGATTGATAAGCATACGAGTCGCCGCTTGTGCCTGTATTCTGAATCAGGTTCTTCTGCGCCAGGTCTCGCAAAATGCCTTCGGCTAGTTCAGGGGGAACATACAAGGAGTGCGCCATTTCGGCAATGGTCCAGGCCTTCGGACGGCTATTCCATACCAGCAGAAGAGCTTCGAGGTGTGGAACTGTATCGATCTGCTCGGCAATGAATCGATCGACTTCCGCGGAAGGCGGGTTCTGCTCTGGCATCTTAGTTCAATTGTTTCCGGCCAAGTTCAGGACTACAACTCGGTCCAGCTCGTTTCCTTTAGCTTCGGGGATTTTCAATACCACCCCCTCGCTTGTCTGCGTGAATTCAACTGGCGAACCGCTCAACAATGATTGCGCGCTGAGTATCTTTGAACTCACCGGGGGAATCGCCAGCAACGGCGCGTTCCAGTGCAGAACGTGAACATAGACTTTGTGTTGCTTGTGAGTGGTGACTCCCCAATCCGCTGGCGGAATTGGCCCACCGCGCGTTCCGTAAATCGATTCTCCATACCGCGAAAGCCATTCGCCGATAGCATTCAGTCGGGTGACAAATTCTTCCTGGATTTCCCCGTTCGGCATCGGCCCGATGTTCAGCAAGAGATTGGCATTGTTTCCCGCGGCGCGAACCAGGAACTCCACGAGTTCTTCCACACTCTTGTACTTATCATCGCCAATATTGAACCCCCAGGAGTTGTTTATTGTTTGCGAAGTCTCGAGCGGGATTTTGTCGCTGATATAAGTCGTGTTGAACCCAGCGGTGTTTCTTCCGGGCAGATCTTTTTCGAACGTCTGCACATCTTCGCCGTAGCGGGGTGTTTGATGATGGTTGGGAATGATCAGCGCCGCAGGCTGGAGCTGGTGAATCAGATCATAGGTCTTTTTCAGGTGCCAGTCGGCGTCGGGTTTGTCCCACATTCCGTCAAACCAAATCCCGCCGATTGCGCCATAATTCGTGAGCAGTTCGCGTAACTGACCGTCCATGTATTTGTCGAGGTAAGCGTTCCAATCGCCGTGATCGGGCCTGCCATTGTTCCAAGCCGTCACGCCTCGCGGGAAGTAGTCAGGATTGTGCCAATCGAGTTGCGAATAATAGAAGAAGAGTTTGATTCCTTGCCGATGGCATTCGTCCGCCAGCATCTTTAAAGGATCTTTTCCGTACGGCGTACGCTGAACGATGTTCCAGTCCGAGACCTTGGAGTCGAACATCGCAAATCCGTCGTGATGGCGCGAAGTGATCGTGATGTACTTCATGCCGGCAGCCTTCGCCAAAGCTACCCACGCACGGGCGTCGAATTTTTCCGGATCAAAAAATTTAGGAAGGCGGTTGTATTCGTCGAGTGTCAGCTTGCGATCATGGAAGATCCATTCCCCGTCGCCCAGCACACTGTAGACACCCCAATGTATGAACATGCCGAACTTGGCATCCTGGTATTCCTGGCGCGCTTTCAGGTTCTCAGGCGAGGGCTGATAGGTGTCATTTTGAGCAAAAACGACCGCCGGCAAGGCTATGGACAGACAAAGAAGCCCACCAGTAATTGTGGGAAATAGGAACCGCGTTCGATGCGACAGATGCTGGAAGATTGGTTTCAAGTTCAAGCGAAGAAGAATAAACCGTGTTTTCAGTCACGGCAAGAATGCTCATGTTGCAAGCGGTTACCGCAATAAAGAACCGGACCATTGTTTCGCATCGAACATACCTGCTTTGAATACGATACGGGCATTTCCTCTCGATCGGGGTAGACGAGGTCTACAGTAAAGACTGTAGGGTGTTTCGACCAGCTTACGTGATACCAATATCCCGAGTGGGCCAGTATCTCGTATTGAAAGACTGGCCTCATCTTCCCCCAATCGATCGTGCTGGGTAGCACAATTCCGCATGCGTGGACCGTCAACTTGTCTGATTCCGCATAGCATTTCATGTCTCTCCCTGTTCAAAAGGTAGGAATTTTATGAAGAAGAGTTCACAGGCGATTGCGACCTTAAATAATGAAGCGCCCCACTTGAACGCTGGCAACGGAACGGCGGTCGCGGTCGCAGAAGCCGCTCAACCCGATCTTAGTGTTGTGCTTGGAGCGTTGCAGACGATGCGCGACGGGGACTTCTCCGTCCGGCTTCCCGGTTCGTGGACTGGTCTCGCCGGAAAAGTTGCCGACACCTTCAACGAGATTGTTGCTGCGAACCAGCAGATGGCGCAGGAACTGAATCGCGTCGGCCAGGTCATAGGAAAGGAAGGGCGTACCCGCGAGCGCACGAAATTCCATGAATCGCGCGGCTCGTGGGGACAGATGGAGGTTTCAGTCAACACCCTGGTCGAAGATTTGCTTCGACCCACGACGGAAGTTACCCGCGCCATCGCGGCCGTCGCGCAGGGCAACCTGACTCAGACAGTGCGATTGGACGTTGACGGCCGGCCACTCGAAGGCGAGTTCCTGCGCTCGGCTGACATCGTTAACCGAATGATTCAGCAGTTGAGCGTCTTTACCTCTGAAGTGACGCGTGTGGCCCGCGAAGTCGGAACTGATGGCAAGCTGGGCGGACAGGCGGTTGTGCCCGGAGTGGCAGGGACCTGGAAAGACCTTACTGATTCGGTCAACTCGATGGCCAGCAACCTGACTGGCCAGGTGCGAAATATTGCCGAAGTCACCAACGCCGTCGCGAGCGGCGACCTCTCGCGCAAAATCACGGTCGACGTGCGCGGCGAAATTCTCCAGCTCAAAGAAGCGATTAACACCATGGTGGACCAGTTGCGATCCTTCGCTTCCGAAGTAACGCGCGTGGCTCGCGAAGTCGGGACCGACGGCAAACTCGGGGGACAGGCTGTGGTGCCCGGTGTGGCAGGAACCTGGAAAGATCTCACCGACTCCGTAAACGCCATGGCAGGGAACCTCACGGCGCAGGTTCGAAACATCGCCGAAGTCACCACTGCTGTGGCCCGTGGCGACCTCTCGAGAAAAATTACGGTCGACGTGAAAGGCGAAATTCTCGAACTCAAAGAAACCATCAATACGATGGTCGATCAGCTCAATGCATTCGCCGGAGAAGTCACCCGCGTCGCTCGCGAAGTGGGTACCGAAGGAAAGCTCGGCGGACAGGCGCAGGTGCCGGGCGTGGCCGGAACCTGGAAAGACCTGACCGACAACGTCAACTTCATGGCCTCAAACCTCACGGGCCAGGTGCGAAACATCGCTGAAGTTGCAACCGCAATCGCAACCGGTGACTTATCTCGCAAAATTACCGTCGATGTCCGTGGCGAAATTCTGCAGCTCAAAGAAACACTGAACACCATGGTCGATCAGTTGAACCGCTTCGCCGGAGAAGTCACCCGCGTCGCCCGCGAAGTCGGTTCTGAAGGACGCCTCGGTGGTCAGGCGAACGTTCCCGGAGTCGCGGGAACCTGGAAGGACTTGACCGACTCAGTCAATTCGATGGCGGGAAATCTAACCGGGCAGGTGAGAAACATCGCCGAAGTGACGACCGCTGTGGCCCGCGGTGACTTGTCGCGCAAGATCACGGTGGACGTGAAAGGCGAAATTCTTGAACTCAAGAACACCATCAACACCATGGTCGACCAGCTCAACGCGTTCGCCGGAGAAGTCACCCGCGTTGCCCGCGAAGTAGGTACGGAAGGAAAGCTCGGTGGGCAGGCGCAGGTGCCCGGTGTCGCGGGAACCTGGAAGGATTTGACCGACAACGTAAACTTCATGGCTTCGAACCTTACCGGCCAGGTGCGAAACATCGCCGAAGTCGCAACCGCCGTAGCCCGAGGCGACCTCTCCCGCAAGATCACCGTCGACGTCAAAGGTGAGATTCTCCAGTTGAAAGAAACACTCAACACCATGGTCGACCAGCTTCGCTCGTTCGCGTCTGAAGTTACGCGCGTGGCCCGCGAAGTTGGTACCGATGGCAAGCTCGGCGGACAGGCGGTCGTGCCTGGCGTCGGTGGAACCTGGAAAGATTTGACTGACTCCGTCAACTCGATGGCCTCGAACCTCACGAACCAGGTGCGAAACATCGCGGAAGTTTCGACAGCTATTGCAAACGGAGACTTGTCGAAGAAGATCACGGTCAACGTCAGCGGCGAAATTCTGCTGCTGAAAGAAACCATCAACACGATGGTCGATCAGCTCAACGCCTTCGCCGGAGAAGTTACCCGTGTCGCCCGCGAAGTTGGATCCGAAGGACGTCTTGGCGGTCAGGCGAATGTGCCCGGAGTCGCCGGAACCTGGAAGG
>DAIPJJ010000062.1:0-21326 GCA_036770325.1 Terriglobales bacterium | reverse complement strand
TGCTGTTCCATGCGATCGTCAGGAAGGGCGACAGGATCTATCCGGGCGCTGACCGGATCGCGACGGGGAACATGGTAGATGCGATTCTCGATCTGCCTTCCGGCAGGTGTTTGCAGCAGCCAGTCAACGGCGGCCGAGGCGTCAAGCACAATCACCGCGCGTGGCGCTCCTCGCGGATTAACCGAGCACTGTCGAACTGAGATGTCACTGGCTTGCGAGTATGCAGGCGGTCTCGAAGTTCGGCGAGTGTGGGCCGTTGAGCTACTTCCTTAATCTCCGCCAAAAGGTAGTCCGACAGAGACATCCCTGCCAGCGCAGCGCGGGCTTTCAGGGTGCGATGCAGAAGATCCGGCACATTGCGGAGTTGGATCATCTTTGGCATGTAAGCAGCATACTTGCATGTGGAGCACATGTCAATTCGACTAGCTCTGCTTGGGCTCGCGCTTTCGCGTTTATTGGGGAAGCGACGATTATGCAGGGCTGAAGCACTACTCCAACTACGTCGAAATCGCGTGTGACAGCCGGGAAAGTCAAAATCCCCACCCTGTCTCGCACAAACCGCGAGACAAGGGTGGGGCACCCGCTTCTTCGAGAAAATTCCCTGACGAGTTTGGTGGTAAGCCCCGGCGGGCATGGGGTCCTTCGACTTCTCCGGATAATTTGCGAAGCAAATCATCCGGCCGCGCTCAGGATGACACGTGAGAGGAGGTGCATGCAGGTCTGGAGGCCTGCTCCACCTTTTGCTCCGGTCCTGCAATCTCACCCTTCGAACGACGCGAAAACGATATCCGCTGAAAAATAGAAAGTATCTGGGTCAAGAAATTCCCAACTATAATCTGCTGCATGAAATCTACTCACCTTTGCCTGCTGCTCGCGTTGATCAGTACGATCGCGTTTTCTCAGACGAAGACTTCCACGACGACGGTTCCCGGTGCGCAAGGCTCGAATGTGTATCGCATGGAAGAGGGATTCGTGGATGCGCATGGGGTGCTGATCTATTACAAGATCATCGGTCATGGTGCGCCGCTGATGATCGTGCATGGCGGGCCGGGCGCGTCGCACGATTATCTTTTGCCATACCTGCTGCCGCTGGCGCGAACGAACCAGTTGGTCTTTATTGATGAGCGTGGCTCGGGCCGATCGGAGAAGATCGAGGACGTGAAGCAGTACACCGTCGAGAACATGGTGGAAGATGTGGAGGATGTGCGCCAGGCGCTGCATCTCGGGAAAATCAGTTTGCTGGGACACTCGTATGGCGGAGTGCTGGCGCAGGCGTATGCGTTCAAATATCAGCAGAACCTGACGCACTTGATTCTGGGCGGGACGTTCTACTCCACGACCGAGATGAACAAAGTGCTGGCGGAAGAAAAAGCCAGCATGCCACCGGAGCAGCTCGCGAAACTGGATGCTCTCGAGAAGGCCGGGCTCTACGGCAAAGGCAAGGAGTGGGAGAAGGGACGGTATCCGGAAGAGTACGCGAAACTGGCGTGGGGCGATGGATATTTTCCGTACTTGTATCAGGCGAGGCCGGATGCGAACTACGATCCGGTCGCTGGAAATACGACAAACGCGTGGGACCTTTATCGGGAGATGTGGGGATCGGATGGGGAGTTCGTGATTGACGGCAATCTCAAGTCGGTTGAGTACCTGGACAGACTGTCGACGATTCATGTGCGGACGCTGGTGATCTGCGGAGACCATGATGAGTCGAATCCAAGGCTGTCGCGGACGATGCATGAAAAGATTGCCGGATCGAAGCTGGTGATTTTGCCGCAGGCGGGACATATGGCGTTTGTGGACCAGCCGAAGATGTATATAGAAGCGGTGACGGAATTTTTGGGCGGGAGGTGAGCTCGGGCTTCGCCCTCGCGTTTGATTGCGGACCTAGTTTTATGCAGTCCTGAAGGCCAAGCGCATAGCGTGCAACCGCTAATGCGAGAAGTCAACATCCCCACCCTGTCGCAAAGTGCGCGACAAGGGTGGGGCACCCTGCAGGGACGACAAACCTTAACTGCAGATTCCTCGCTTCACGCTCCGCTGGCGCTTCGGAATGACAGTGCCTTGAAAGGACGGGGCACCCGTCGTGAAAAAATATTCAAGACCAAATATCCCATCCTCCCGCAAAGAACGCGGGAAGGGCGGGGCAACCGCCTTCTCTTCTCTTTGATTCCTTTGACTTCTTTTAATCACACTCAGAATCTTGAAAACAGGGACATCAGGCGTAGCGGGTTAGCTCCCAAGGCTCCCATGACGCACCAGGAGGTTGCGCCGATGTGGAGGAATGGGAAAAAGTTGAAGCCGAAGCCGGTGTTCAGAATGCTGGTGGAGGCGGTGAAGCCTCGCCCTGGAACAATGGGCTGACCGTTCACGGTTTGGCCTGTGCCCAAACTGTTCTGCGCGACCTGAATATTTTCGAGCAGCGATGCGGCAAGGGCGACATCGCCGTGGAAACTTGGGATGTCATCTTTTGCAGGTAAGCGGCGTTGCAACAGTGCGGCGATCAAGTGCCCCGTGCCTTCAAGCCAAACGGCATCCGCATCGACGGTGTTGTCACCGAGAACGGTTCCAAGCTTGCTGAGGCTGGCGTAAGTCATGCCATTGACGCGCAGTCTGAGGCTTCCGAAAACGCCCCAGCCGTTGTTAAAGGCAAATGTTGTGTCGGTGGTGGCCAGATTAGTTTTAACCCAGTCGAGCGTGACCGCGAAATTGGGATCTTTGAACGCGAGATAAGACCAGGTCTGGACATCTTCGGGACTGTTGTTGAAAAAGATGTTCGTCGGGTCGGATGTGCCGGTCCAGAAATGGCCGGAAGGCGGGTCGAACATGGCTTCGACGAAAGCCCGGGCATGGGCTGCACCATCGAGCCAGGAGTTGTCGCCGGACAGACGGGCGAGCATGGTGAAGAGAGCGTAGACATCGATGTTGTGCTCGGTGGATTTGTTGGACTGGCCGTTGCCAAAGAAATATCCGCCGGGAGGGACGTTGGTGTTGTCGCGGGTAGTGGTCTCGATGAAAGTAGCGGCTTTGAGCGCTCCGTCGAGAAATTTCTTATTGCGAGTGCGGGCGTAGAGTTGAGCGAGAGCGATTCCGGCCCAGGCGACATCGCCCACTGCGCTGCCCTGGAAAAACGAAAGGCCGGGAGTGACGAAGACGCCGTTACTGTCAGCGACTCCGGCCATGTACGCCTGGCGGAAGCGGCCGTCGCCGGCAGGATCGGTTTGTTGAGCATAGAGCAACGCGTTGCCGATGATGATAGCGCACTGGACATCGTCGCCACGTCCGCGGGCGAGAAACGCGAGCGCGATTAAGGCATTGTCATAGGTGAAGGCGGTGCTGAAAAATGTGCCTCCGGCAATCTGGTCGGCGTAGCTTTGGCAGAGCCGCGTGGTTGAACCTTGGACGTAGGCGTCCATCATCTGGTCGAGAAAAAGATAAGCATTGCTAACAGACTTCTGAAGGTTTGGAACTTGTGGCAGATCGTCATGATCAAGCGAGCTGAAATCTGAAGCGTGCGCTGCCGGAATCGAAGTCGAGGCAAGTCCCGCACCGGCCGCGCCGAGACCGATCTGCATAATTCTGCGTCGTGAAAGTTCGTAGGTGGACATCGCGGTTCTCCTTTTAGTCAATCGAATGGCGTGATATCAGTTACCGGCTTCTGCCCGCACGCGAATTGCGGCGATGATTCTACATCGAAAGAGGATGGAAAAACGTTTTTTTAAAGAGATTTGACAAAAAAAAGGGGCTCAAACAGACGGATGGATGCTGACGGGCCTAGGTTTACTTGTTACTCCGGGTGGCTTTACTGCAATGCGACTGCGGCGGTTCCAGCGCCGGCTGGGGTGAAGTTCCCCGCGCTGGAGAATTGGCCAGTGCTGGCGTCGTAAACTTCGCTCTGAGTAGTGATGTTGCTTCCACCAACGATAAGCACATTGCCATTCGGTAAAAGGACTGCGGATGCGTTTACGCGAGCGACTGACATGCTGCCGGTTGCGGTAAACGTGCCAGCGTTGGGATCAAAGAGTTCAGCCGTTGCGGTGGCGCCATTGGCGTCGACACCGCCGGTGATGAGAACCAGGCCGTTTTTAAGCAAGGTCGCGGTGTGTCCGGCGCGCGCGTCAGTCATATTGTTGGTTGGCGTATAGGTGCCGCTTCCCGGGTTGAATATCTCGCCGCTGGCGAAGACCTGAGTTCCATTCATTCCGCCGGCCAGGAGCACAGTGCCATTTGGCAGAGTGGTCGCGGTATGAAAGGCGCGCGCTACGTTCATGAAGCCGGTTGCAGCGAAGGTGTTATTCGTCGGATTAAATAGTTCGGCTGAGTTTGCAGCCGTGCTTCCAGATGATGAGTTGTTCCCGCCGGTAACAAAAACGAAGCCTCCCGCAATTTGAGCGGCAGCGGCGCCAAACCGGATTGCGGTCATACTTCCGGTCAAGGTCCAGGTGCCATTTGCCGGATTGAATAGTTCGCCACACGGGGTGTCGGAGCCTCCGGCAACAAGTACGCTGCCAGTGCTTAGCCGGACAGCGATGTGGCCAAAGTGCGGACAGTTCATGCCGCCGGTAAAGCGAAAGGCCCCGGTTGTCGGAGCATAGATTTCGGCGGTGTTCTGGGCGTCGGTCGTATCTCCACCGGCTGCAAGAACAGAACCGTCGGAAAGCAGAGTGAGGGTAAAGAAGGCACGTCCGTCGACCATGGCGCCGGTTGACGAGATGCTGTTCGAGGAAAGGTCGTAAAGAGCTGCGTTCGATGTGGGCGCGTTCGAATTCTGCTGGCCGCCGCTTATCAGGACGACGAAATTGGCGTTCCCGCCGCCTCCGCCTGTGCCGGTTCCGCCGCCACCATTTGAAGATCCGTGGCCAGCGCCGCAGGCGAGCAGCGAGAGCAGAAGGACAGCGGCCGAGGCTGATCGCGCGATTCTGGCAGCGCGCAAACGAGGGAGCGGGGATATGGTGGACATTACTTCTCCAGTTACGAACGCTTCATTCTTAATTGGGCATGAGGCGGAAGCAAATAACGAAAGTCACGGGAGGGGCAGTTGGATATCCGAGAAGGCTGGGGACGTTCGGTCACCACGGAGACACGGAGTCACGGAGAAGCAGTCGGCACGAATAGAGTCGTGCCCTGATACATACCTTGCGAGCTAGGAAGCTAAGAGCAGATTCCTCGCTTCACGCTCCGCTGGCGCTTCGGAATGACAGCGGGGTTGAATGTCGTCGTCACCGCGGAGACACGGAGTCACGGAGAAGGCGAGAAGTCAGAGTTCACCGCTCCGTCGCAAGATGCGCGAGCGCTGCAGTGCTCCACAAGCGATTGGAAGCAGCAGCAGCGGCACACGCAGGCTCGGTTGACCCTGGGATTTGTGACATCTAGAATTATGCGCTCGCCGGAACGGTGTTAAATCATTCGCAAATAAAAACGACGTTTCGTTGAGGAAAATTGAAGTCGAAACCTGCCTAATGTCCCGACGATCCCCGCAATCTCTTCGAAGCTACCGATGGTTTGGGCCGGATGATCTGCGGTCCTTCGGTCATCGCTCGCGTGCGGCATCGATGGGATGCATTCATGCGGACTATCAGAGCAAGCCGGTCATTGCCATCCTGAATACGTGGAGTGATATTAACCCCTGTCATGGTCATTTGCGGCAAGTGGCAGAAGACGTGAAGCGCGGTGTGTGGCAGGCGGGAGGCTTTCCTGTTGAGATGCCGGCGCTCACGCTGGGCGAAACTTTTCAGAAACCCACAACGATGATGTATCGCAACCTGCTCGCGATGGAAGCGGAGGAGCAGTTGCGGTCTTACCCCGCCGACGGGTGCGTGTTGCTGGGCGGCTGCGACAAGACGACGCCAGCGCTTTTGATGGGCGCGATCAGCATGAACCTGCCCGCGATTTACGTTCCTGCAGGCCCCATGCTGCGCGGAAATTGGCGGGGGCAGATTCTCGGGAGTGGCGCGGACGTGATGAAGTATTGGGCAGAACGGCGGGCGGAAACCATCGACAAGAATGCGTGGATGGAGATTGAGGAAAGCATTGCCCGCTCGGCTGGAACGTGCATGACGATGGGGACGGCATCAACGATGACGAGCGTCGCGGAAGCTTTGGGCTTTTCCCTTCCCGGCGCGAGTTCGATTCCGGCGGTCGATTCGAATCATGCGAAGATGGCGAACCTTTCGGGAAGGCGTGCTGTCGAGATGGTTTGGGAAGACTTGAAGGCGCGCGACATTGCGACGGAAGCTGCGTTCAAGAATGCGATTACGGCGGTGTTAGCGCTTGGCGGATCGACGAATGCGGTCATTCATCTGATTGCGATGGCCGGGCGCGCCGGTGTGCGGATAACGCTGGATGATTTTGACAAGCTCTCGGCCACGACACCGGTGCTGGCAAACATTCGACCGAGCGGTAAATATCTGATGGAGGATTTTTATTACGCGGGAGGATTGCCGGCGCTGTTGAATGCGTTGTCTTCGCGGCTGGAACTTGGATGTCTGACGGTGACCGGCAAGACTCTGGGCGAGAATATCTCGCGGGCAGAGATCTATAACAAGGATGTAATTCGCACTCCGAAAGACCCTATTCTGCGATCGGGCGGACTGGTAATCCTACGCGGCAACCTTGCGCCAAATGGAGCGGTTATCAAAGTATCGGCGGCTGATCCGAAGCTGCTGAAGCATGCAGGACGCGCGATAGTGTTCGACAGCTATAACGATATGGATGCGCGAATTGACGACCCGGCGCTCGCTGTGGACGCGGACAGCGTACTGGTGCTTCGAAATGCAGGGCCGAAGGGAGCTCCGGGGATGCCGGAGTGGGGGAATCTGCCGATTCCGCAGAAATTGCTGAAGGCTGGCGTACGGGACATGTTGAGGATTTCGGACGCGCGCATGAGTGGCACGAACTATGGAACCTGTGTTCTTCATGTTTCGCCGGAATCGTTTGTCGGCGGACCGCTGGCGTTGTTGAAAGAGGGAGATGTGGTCGAGCTGGACGTCGCGAAGAAGGAACTGAATATGCGCGTAAGCGAGGAGGAGCTTTCCCGAAGGCGTTCAGCGTGGAAGCCCAAAGAGAGCATCTATCTACGGGGATACGGAAAACTCTTCATGCAGCACATCAAGCAAGCCGACGAAGGCTGCGACTTTGATTTTCTGGAAGGCATTGAGCCAATTCCGGAGCCTGAGATTCACTGATCATTCCGCCTGGGTGGAAACTTCTATTGAAAAACTTTCGCATCGCAGTTATCGCCGGAGATGGAATTGGGAAGGAAGTGGTGCCGGAGGGCATTCGGGCAATCGATGCTGCTGGGCAGCGTTTCGGATTTCGAACGACGTGGCAATCATTCGATTGGAGCTGCGAGACATATCTGAAGACCGGCAAGATGATGCCGGATGATGGGCTGGATCAGCTCCATTCCTTCGACGCAATTTTTTTGGGCGCGGTGGGGCGACCCGATGTTCCCGATCACATATCGCTCTGGGGCTTGCTGATTCCGATCCGGCGCGAGTTCCAGCAGTACGTTAATCTGCGGCCGGTGCGGCTGTTTGAGGGGATCGAAACGCCGCTGAAGAACTGGAAGCCTGGCGAGATCGAGTTCGTGGTTGTCCGCGAAAACAACGAGGGCGAATACTCCAAAATTGGCGGGCGGATTTTTGAAGGAACTGAGGACGAGATTGCGATCCAGGAAACCGTGTTTTCGCGGCGCGGAGTGGACCGGGTGCTGCGATTCGCGTTTGAGCTTGCGAGGAAGAGAAAAAAGCATCTCACGTCAGCGACGAAATCAAACGGCATCATTCACACCATGCCGTTCTGGGATGAATGTTTCCGCAGAATGAGCGCAGAGTATTCCGATGTTCGCACGGACCAGTACCACATCGACATTCTCACCGCGCACTTCGTGCGGCATCCCGACTGGTTTGACGTGGTGGTCGGGTCGAATTTGTTCGGCGACATTCTTTCGGACCTCGGGCCGGCGGTAGTGGGATCGATCGGCATTGCTCCTTCTGCGAACCTGAATCCTGAGCGAAAGTTTCCTTCCATGTTCGAACCGGTGCACGGCTCGGCGCCGGATATAGCAGGGCGAGGGATTGCGAACCCGATCGGGCAGATTTGGTCTGGCGCGATGATGTTGAGACATCTCGGTGTGATTGAGGCGGCGGATGCGATCGAGAGGGCAATCGCGATTGTGTTGGCAAAGGCGAAAGTTCGCACGCCGGACATTGGCGGAACGGCAACGACGGAAGAATTGGGAGTGGCGATCGCGAGGGAAGTTGCGACAGCAAAGCTTGGGTGATGTTTTCGACTCAAGCTTGGCGGTCTCTGCGGTTGAATGAAAAGGCTTTTAACCGCAGAGTTCGCGGAGTTAAAAACACGAGGACGCAGAGAGCGCCAGAAATCCTCGCGAAGAAGAAGAGTAATTCGCTCTTGCAGCGTGTGAGACGCGATTTCGTTCGGCGTTAGTATCCTTTGATCTTAACGATGAAATAGGTGAAGTGTTTCGCGCCATCGAGCAGAAGCTGGTGCGGAGTCCTGGGAGGAATGCGGACCACGTCTCCGGCTGAGAGCTTCACGCGGGTTCCACCCTCGATGGTTCCATTGCGCATTTCGTGCGGCTCGGTCGTTTGTGCGCCCACCATCTTTCCGCCGACCAGGAGCGTTGCGGAACCGGACTCGACAACGAAAACGTCCGCCTGTTGCTCATGCCATTCGACGGCGCCGTCGGCCTCGCGAACGGAGAGCATGAACGTGTCATTAGGAAAATTCTTCAAATGATTGGTGGAAAGGTGATTGGGGTTCGAGGCGGCATCCTTGGCTAGCGTTTGTTCCATTTGTTTAAGTGAATCTGCGGACCAGTGCTCGAAGCCTTCAGGGGCGGAATCTTGAGATACGGCAATGGGCAGCAAGAGCGTCATCAAGGCCAGGGAATATAGTTGTTTCAAGCGGCACCTCGAGAGAATTTTTTTCGGCGGCACGGGGTGAATCGTTGGTCTTCCCGGCGAGCAGTCGCAAGGATACAGAAAGTATTTAACTTGGTGCGACAGAAATTGTTGAGCTGCAAGTTCAAGGAAATTAAACGAATGGCTGGCGTAGATGCGCGAGCAACTCGTTTCAACCCGGCGTGCCCTTCCCGTTTGGGCTTGAGTTACGTAGAGGGCGGGCACGGATGAAGTCGCGCAGTGATACCAGCCTTGCGGGCGATTCAGCTTACAGCAGATTCCTCACTTCCCGCTCCGCTGGCGCTTCGGAATGACAGTGGGTTTGAAGGTAGTCGTCACCACGGAGACACGGAGGAATCGAAGAGTCAAAATCCCCACCCTCCCGCAAAAAACGCGGGAAGGATGGGGCACCCGCACTTTTGGGGAACAGCAGATTCCTCGCTTCCCGCTCCGCTGGCGCTTCGGAATGACAGTGGGTTTGAATGGTAGTCGTCACCACGGAGACACGGAGTTACGGAGGAGGCGGGCGCGGGCTGGCGTATTCACCCCGATTTCAAACGCCGCTTCTGAGAAGGGGCCGCGTCTCAACGCGAATCTCTGGTGATGTAAACTGGCGAGCCGTGAACGATAGGACGCCGTAGCACGGCGAAGGAGAGCAGATGAGAGCGCAGATTTCGCGTCGCAGATTCATGGGAGCGGGGGCCGGTATTGTGGCGGCAGCTTGTCTGCCCAGGAGTGCATCCGCTTCCGGATCGGAATCATCACGGCTGGCCAAGTCTCCTTTCAGGATTTCGGTCATTACAGATGAAATTTCGCAGGACTTTGGGCACGCGTGTGAAGTAGCGTCCCAGAAATTTGGGATGGGATGGGTGGAGATTCGCGGACTGTGGAACAAGAACATTGCGAATCTGGATGCGAAGGAAATTTCAGAGGCGATCGCAACTCTCAAGAAATACGACCTGCGAGTCACCGATATCGCGAGCCCGTTATTTAAAACGGACTGGCCGGGAGCGCCGAAATCGAAAGTTGCCGAGCACGATAATTTCAATGCGAACTTCACTTTCGATCAGCAGGGTGAGGTGCTCGAGCGTTGTATGGAGCTGGCAAAGAAGTTTGGCACCGACCGCATTCGCTGCTTTGATTTCTGGCGGCTTGAAGATCAGAAGCCATATCGCGCGGCGATGAACGAGGAGTTGCAAAAGGCCGCCGAGAAGGCGGGCAAGGCCGGGCTGATTCTGATTCTCGAGAACGAATTTGCGTGCAACACCGCGACTGGCGCCGAAGCCGCGCAGACGCTGGCAGGCGTGCCGTCGAAACATTTTATGCTGAACTGGGACCCCGGAAATGCGGCGAGGCTCGGAGAAGTTCCCTTCCCGGATGGTTACAGGGGATTGCCGAAGAAACGCATTGGACATTGCCATGTCAAGGACGTTAAGAAAACCGCCAAGGGCTTCGAATGGGCGGCGATGGGGAAAGGGATCATTGACTGGGCCGGACAGTTCGCGGCATTAAAGCGCGATGGATTTCACTATGCCGTAAGTCTCGAAACCCATTGGCGGGGAGCAGGAACTCCGGAAGCCTCGTCGATCGAAAGTTGGGCGGGGATGAAGACGGCGCTGGAAAAAGCAGGGGCGTTGTAGATTGCAGAGTTAAAGAAACGCATGAAGTTATTGAGTAAACGCGCTTCGGGGCGAGAGCTTGGGCGAGAAGAAGTCCATCACCTTGTCGCGGATGTAGCCGAGCATCTTCACATTAACGGCAAGCGCGTGCTGATCATTATTCCCGATGGCACGCGCAGCATGCCGATGCCGTTGATGTTCGATCTCTGCCAGCAGGAGATCGCAAGGCGGGCGGCGGTTTGCGATTATCTGGTGGCTCTCGGAACACATCAGCCGATGGATGAGGCACAGCTCAGCCGTCATCTTGGAGCACCGGTACAGAATGGAAAGTACGGCAGCGCGCGCGTTTTCAATCACCGGTGGGACTTACCCGAAACCTTCGCGGACGTCGGCGCAATTCCCGCGAGCGAGGTGCAAGAGGTATCGCAAGGCTTGCTGTCGGAAGCAATTCACATCCGGATCAATCGTCTGATCTTTGAGTACGACCAGGTCCTGATTTGTGGGCCTGTATTTCCCCACGAGGTCGTCGGCTTCTCGGGAGGAAACAAATATCTCTTCCCCGGCATAAGCACGGGCGAGATGATTCATCATACACATTGGCTGGGCGCGTTGCTCGGAAGCTACAACATCATCGGCACGTATGACACTCCGGTGCGCACGCTGATTAACCTGGCGGCGGAGAAAGTGTCGATTCCTGTGGCGTGCCTGGCACTGGTACTGGAAGAGAAACACATTGCCGGCTTTTACTTTGGCAGCGCGCGTGAAGCATGGAAGGCTGCCGCAGAACATGCTGCCGAAGTGCACATTCAATGGGTGGAGCGCCCTTTTCAGCGTGTGCTGGCGGTCATGCCCGAAATGTATGACGACCTGTGGACGGGATCGAAGGGCATGTACAAGGTCGAACCAGCGATGGCAGAAGGCGGCGAAGTGGTCCTGTATGCTCCGCACATTACCGAAGCCAGTTACACGCACAAGAAATATATCGACCAGATTGGGTACCACTGCTGCGAATACTTTCTAAAGCAGTGGGACAGGTTCGCCGAAATTCCTCGCGGAGTGATCGCGCACTCGACACACCTGCGCGGACAAGGAACGTATGACCACGACGCCGCTGTCGAGAGTCCGCGAATCAGAGTCACACTAGCGACGGGCATTTCGGAAGAGCGATGCAGAAATCTGGGGCTCGGCTACGCAGATCCGGCGAAGATCAACTTCGACGAGTGGCGAGACCGGGAAGCAGAAGGAATTGTGCTGCTTCCACGCGCGGGAGAAACGCTGTACCGCCTGAAAAGTCAGAAGTCGACGCGCGGGATAGATTCCCAAGAAACCCTGTTACGAGAGCCAATTGCCAGCGTGAGCAGGTAGCCGGCCCTAGACCTTCCCAGCAATCATGCATCTGGACAGCCGCTCAGGCATTTATTGTTTAGTATTGTTAAAGTAAGTTGTCGTTGAGCTTCAACGGAAAAATGGACATTTATCAGCTCGAACTATTTCTGGCGGTCGTGAATTCGCCGAGCATGACTCGCGCTGCCGAGAAGGTGCATCTGTCGCCCGGGGCGGTCAGCCTGCAATTGCGAAACCTGGCGGAGGAGCTTCACACGGAATTATTTGTGCGCAATGGAAAGAAGTTGATGCCGACTCCGGCGGCGTTGCGGCTCGCCGAACGCGCGAAGGAAATGGTCAGCCTGAGGGACCAGCTCAAGCAGGAATTCGAAACTGACATTAATAAGGACACGCGTCCGTTTAATTTTGCGACCGGAGTGACTACGCTTATTTATCAATTGGGAAAGCCGTTGCGCCAGTTGCGCAAACAATATCCCAATGTCGAGATACGAGTGACAGTCAGCACGACGGAAGAGACGATTGCCGGCCTGCACAGCCGACGATTCGACCTGGGTCTGGTTTCGCTTCCGGTACCTGAAGATGATTTGAAGATCACTCCCCTGTTCGATGAAGAACTGCTCATCGTGCGGCCCTCGGCAAAGAAGGTGCAGGGTGGGGCGATTGGTTATATTCGTCCCGAAGAACTGGCGCGCGCAGCGTTTCTTCTTTATCCGAAGCACAGCGTGATGCGGATGAGAATCGACCGCTTCTTCGAGGAAATCGGCGTCACGCCTCATGTTGTGATGGAGGCGGAAGACACGGAGGCGATCAAAGGGCTGGTGGAATCGGGCTTTGGCTATTCGGTGCTTCCCGAGCATGCCTTGCGGCAGCGCACGCGCTTCTTTCATACCTATCGGGTGAATGGAAACCGGATCAATCGAACTCTGGCGCTGGCGATGGTTCGCACGGAGTATCCGCGAAAGCTGACACTCTCAATTGCGGATTCGCTGCAGAAATTGTTGAAGGCGTAAACCCAGAGGACTTGGATTACTAGCCGTTGGTTGATGCGTACACCGGGCTCTCTGCGCAATCTTTTTCAAGCCAATTTTCGAAATTCGCGCGGAAGAATCGATTCACGTCGCGCTCAATGTCGCGTTGCGTAACGGCGCGTCCATCTTCGAGCAACAGGCGATAACTGTTGGTCAGCACCTTCGCGAGAGTCCTGCGCGTGTTCCGCCATTTGTAAATAACTTGCTCGAGCACGCGGGCGTCGGAATGTTGCGGGATGAAACTCGTTCCCAGCATCTCTATGCGTTCGCGCGTGATCTCCTCGACGATGGATGGATTGTTCATGAACCACCAGCAGCCGAACGGCATGAGGTTGTTGAACTTGCGGGAATACACGCAGAGCTCGTGCTGGTTTTCGCGACTGAGCACGCTGACCAGAAATCGATTGTCTGGAAAATCACGGCAGAGATTTTCGATGGAGCGCATATCCGCGCGGCCCACTGCGTCGCCGGCCAATTTTATGCGCGGATTTACCTGCCGCCGAACGCCGATCATCAGAGAGAGCGGTAAATTGTGTTCGCGGCACGATGGCAGGATGGCTTCACGAAAGATGCGGCCACGTCGCGAGTCGTCGGGGAACTGGAATGTGTCGGGCAGCGAAACGGCCATGTAAACCGGGCGCATTCGCTTACACCAGTCGGCGAGGAACCGACGCACCTCTTTCACGCAAGTTGCTGAGGCGTTCTCATCGACGTTGTATCCCAGACTCTGCATCAGGGGCCATGGGTCCGACCATTCACGAACGATGCGATCCAGGCGAAGCACGGCTTGAAACTGAGAGGCGAGATTGACCCCCTTCAGCCAAACATCCATCTCGGCAGGGTCCAGCGGATCGTTGGTCATGACTACGCTGCTTACGCCGGCAAGTTCAAATACCTTCGGGATGTGCTGCTCAATATGCTGGCTTTCGAAAAACTGGCGGGCTTCGCGCAGATCTGCGGAATCAGTGGGAAGGCCAAAAGCCCGAAGGACCGCGACAACACCGCGAGTAGCCTCTGAAATTGGCGTATTTTCGATGAACAAAGTCCGCCAGATCGCGTCGGCCTGTTTGCGTTTCGAAAACGTCCAGTATTCTTCGGGCGTGGTGTCGGAATACCGGAAGAACTCAGCCTCCAGGTAGTGGTAGGTCAACAGCTCATCGATTCCCCACAGGCCGATGCTTCCGAATTGTGGCGGATAAAGATGAGTGTGGATGTCGATGCATGGCGTCGCATTCAATAGCTGTTCAACCGTGCTTTGGATACTCGTGGCGTCGAGTTTTTGCTTGCGATCTGGACCGAATGTCGAAGAGGGCTGCATCGCAGATTTCGTTTGCACGAGTCTGGCTCTTTAGGTTTCGCGAGGCGAGGTGACAGTCTGTGCGAAGTTCCCGCGAAGTGCGAATATAGATTCGGGCCAAACGGCGTGTCAAACCAGAAAAACTGAGTTCGGCATGCAAAGGCACTAAAAACAAGAAATCCTGTGGGCAGTCCGCGGCTCGAAATGCAATCGAGCAATACAGATAAAAGAGAAGTTGAGAAACACTGAACGTTGAAGTTGTGTTGAGCGAATTATAATTTCGCGCGCGGAAGCGATGGCCACAGGAAAAGGAGACAGCGAGTGAATCCGAGAAGAAGTTTGATGGCAATTCTGTCTGCAGCCCTGCTCGCGATTGCGTGCGCAGCCACGTACGCGAACGCGGCCGACGATCGCGCGGCGCAAATTGCACCGACACCTCCCATGGGCTGGAACAGTTGGAACAAGTTCGGGTGCAACGTCAGTGAACAACTGATTCGCGAAACGGCTGATGCAATCGTCAGCAGTGGAATGAAAGCCGCCGGCTATCAGTACGTAAACGTCGATGACTGCTGGCAGGTCAGCCGCGACGCGCAAGGAAACATCGTTGCCGATGCCGCGCACTTCCCTTCCGGGATGAAATCGCTCGCTGACTACGTTCACAGCAAAGGGCTGAAGTTCGGCTTGTATACCGATGCAGGACGCCTGACTTGTCAGAAGAAGCCGGGAAGTTATCAGCACGAAGTGCAGGATGTGAACACGTACGCATCGTGGGGCGTGGACTACGTGAAGATTGACTGGTGCCATGCGGAAGGACTCGATCCAGAGGTTCAGTACGCAAAATTTCGCGACGCTTTTGCGCAGGCATCGCGACCGATGGTTTTCAGCATTTGTGATTGGGGAGTGAATGCTCCGTGGACGTGGGGACCCCGCACGGGAAATTTGTGGCGCACGACCGAAGACATCAGCGACCGGTACGATCGCATGTCGGTGATCGGCTTCAGCCAGGATGGGCTTGAGAAATACGCCGGGCCGGGACACTGGAATGATCCGGACATGCTTGAGGTCGGAAACGGCGGAATGAAGCATGACGAATATCTGACGCACATGTCTTTGTGGGCGCTTCTAGCCGCGCCGCTCTTGGCCGGCAATGACATTCGCAGCATGAATGATGAGACAAAACAGATCCTTCTGAATTCGGAAGTGATTGCGGTCGATCAGGACTCGAAGGGGGTTCAAGGGCGTCGCGTATGGGACGAGGGGCCGCTGGAAATCTGGGCCCGGCCGCTTGCAGATGGAAGCAGCGCGGTGGGATTGTTCAATCGCGGCGAGTCAGAGTTAAAGATCAGGCTGGATTTGAAGAGCCTCGGGGTCAACGGTCCTGCGCATGCGAGGGACTTGTGGGCCCATAAGGATTTGGGGACACTCAGCGGTTCATACACGGCTTCGGTTCCGAAGCATGGGGTGGTGATGTTGAAAATTTCAACTCAATAGGAGCGACAGCGTGGACCAGGTGTCGGTAAGAAGGAATTTCCTGAAAGCCGGAGTTGTGGGCGCGGCAGGGTCAGTGCTCGCTGTGGGACAGAGCGTGGCGGCATCGAAATCACAGCCGTCACGCGCCATTTTCGACGTGACCGCATTCGGCGCGAAGGCTGACGGTAAGACGATCGACACTGCGGCCATCAATGCCGCCATCGATGCTGCTGCGAAGAACGGTGGCGGAACTGTCCTCTTCCCTGCCGGCTCGTATCTTTCTTATTCGATCCACCTCAAGAGCAACGTCGATCTCTATATTGGTCCGGGAGCAACGATCATTGCGGCTGACACGCCGGCTTCTGGTAGTGGTGGCTACGATCCGCCAGAACCAAATCAGTGGGACCGCTACCAGGACTTCGGGCACAGTCATTGGCACAACAGCCTGATCTGGGGCGAAAACATTTCGGACTTCACCGTTTCCGGTCCGGGTCGAATTTGGGGCAAGGGCTTGAGTCGAGGTACGAGGAATGACGTGCTTCCGGCAGGAGTCGGGAACAAGAGCATCAGCCTGAAGAACTGCCATAATGTAACGATCCGCGATATTTCGATTCTGCATGGGGGACATTTCGCGATTCTTGCAACCGGAGTAGACAATCTCACCATTGACAATCTGCTGATCGATACCAATCGCGATGGGATTGATGTGGATTGCTGCCGCAATGTGCGGATTTCGAACTGCAGTGTGAACTCTCCGTGGGATGACGGCATTTGCCCAAAGAGTTCATATGGGCTTGGGTATGCGCGGCCGACGGACAATGTGACCATCACGAATTGTTACGTCACGGGCGGGTACGAAGAAGGTACTCTGCTCGATGGCACATTTAAAAAGTTCGCGCCGGATGTTCGCGTGCCGCGGAATGGGCGCATCAAGTGTGGCACGGAGAGCAATGGCGGATTTCGGAATCTCACGATTTCGAATTGCGTGATCGAAGACTGCCACGGCATCGCGCTTGAAACGGTGGACGGTGGGCTGCTTGAAGATGTGACCATCAGCAACATCGCAATGCGCGACATCGTAGATGTGCCGTTTTTTCTGCGGCTGGGGAGCCGCATGCGCGGTCCGGAAGGCGTGCCGATCGGGCAGTTGCGGCGTGTGCTGGTGAATAACGTTGTCGTCTCGAATGCGAACTCGCGTCAGGCGGCGCTGATCAGCGGAATACCTGATCATTACATTGAGGATGTGAAGTTCGACAGCATTTTTATTCAGCATCGCGGTGGAGGGACGAAGGAGTCTGCGGCGATCGTTGTACCGGAGATCGAGAACTCTTATCCTGAGCCTGGGCGATTCGGCCCTATTCCTGCGCAAGGTTTCTTCATTCGGCATGTGAAGAACATCGCCATGCGCGATGTGGAAATCAGAGCAATGCAGCCGGATGTGCGGCCAGCGTTCATTCTGGATGACGTGGATGGAGCCGACTTCACGCACGTGAAGGCTCCGCGAGATGCTGCATCGGTGTTCGCGCTGAATAGCGTGAAGGACTTCAGCGTTATGCAGAGCCGGCCGATTGCCGACACGTATCTGGAGAACGTGACACAGAAAACGCTGTGACGTGGTGCGCTCAGACCGGCCGGGTGGTTGAATCGCGTGTCATCTCGCCATCCACCATGCGCCAGATGTGCAGCGGGTTGGCGTCTTTCAGTTCCTGCGGGAGCAATACATCTGGGCAATCCTGAAAGCAGACAGGACGCGCGAAGCGAAGAATCGCCTGAGTTCCAACAGAGGTGGAACGGCCGTCGGAGGTGGCAGGATAAGGCCCCCCATGCACCATGGCATGGCTGACCTCAACACCTGTCGGATAGCCGTTGAAGACAAGTCGTCCGACTTTGGTTTGCAGAAGCGAAATCAGATCAGCGTATTCGGCGAAATCCTGTTCTGTGCCGTGAACGGTCGCGGTCAGATGTCCCTTGAGTTTCGCGGCGGCCTCGAGCGCTTGCGATTTGTTTGAGTGTGAAACGAGCAATGTCGCGGGGCCAAAAAGTTCTTCCGAAAGCTCCAGCTCTGACAGAAAAGTCGCCACGTCCGTCTGGATGACTGCTGGATTTACTCGATAACCATCGACTTTGCTGCCGTTTCCTGCAGTGACGCGCAGGTTCGCCGCCGACTTTTTTCGTTCGTCCAAACCACGCACAAAGGCCTTGTGAATTCCCGAGGTCAGCAAAGTGAATGGGGCCGCTTCCGAGACGCGCTTCTCGACGTCACGAGCCAGATCCTGCGACGCGTCGCTCTGGGGAAGAAAAACAATTCCGGGCTTGGTGCAAAACTGACCGCCGCCGAGCGTGATTGACCCATAGAGTCCTGCGGCAATTTGTCCGCCGCGCTCTTTGAGAGCTCCCGGGAGAACGAAAACCGGATTGGTGCTGCCCATTTCCGCGAAAACCGGAATCGGCTCGGGGCGAGAGGCAGCAAGGTCCATCAATGCGCGTCCACCGGCAAGCGATCCGGTGAAACCAACGGCTTTGACGTCGGGATGCTTTACGAGCGCCTGGCCGACCGCGACACCTGAATCAAATAGTAAGGAAAATAGTCCTTCGGGAAGCCGCAGAGAGCGCACTGTGTCTGCAACTACGCGCCCGACTAACTCTCCCGTTCCCGGATGCGCAGGATGCGCTTTTACGATGACTGGATTCCCGCTGGCCCAGGCAGAGACCGTGTCACCGCCGCCAACCGAAAACGCGAGCGGAAAATTGCTCGCACCGAAGACAACGACCGGACCGAGCGGAATCAGCATGGAGCGGATATCGGGTTTAGGTTGCGGCGCTCTTTTAGGCTCGGCATGATCGATGCGAGCGGCTACCCATGAGCCTTCCTCCACCACTTCGGCAAACAGACGCATCTGGCCACAGGTGCGTGCCAGCTCACTTTTGAATCGGCCTTGCGGCAATCCAGTTTCGAGCTGGGCGCGGTCGATAATGGCGTCGGCGATCTTCTCGAGGCCTGCGGCGATTGCGCGTAGAAACTCGGCACGAATTTTACCCGGAGCCTTGGCCCACTCGGGCGCGGCGGCGACGGCGAGTTCAACGGCTTGATCGACTTCGTCCAGGCTCGCGGACGTGAACTCGGGTTCGGCCGTCTTCCCTGTCTGCGGATCAAACGCGCGAAAGGCAGCGCCTCCAGATTTGCCTCGGGAAAAACCAATGATCGAACGACCGGTTAATTCAGTAGCTGACGGAAGCGTTGTTTCAATTGTTGGCATAAGGGAACACTCAACATTCTTAGATTAGATAAGGAAATGTTACGTCGCTTTCGGAATGAAGGGAAATTCAGCTTACGATGAGACCGCCTCGAGCGATAAAACTGATTCCCAATCTTTGAGCATCGCAGCTACTTCTTTGATTTCCTCGGGGCGCAAACTGGGCAGCGGAGGCCGCACGGGGCCGGCGGAAAGGCCAGCCTGGTTCATCATTTCTTTCATGACCGTGACTTCGTATCCTTTACGGCGCATGCGGAATGCGTAGAGCGGAATCACGTAGCGCTGCATAATGTGATCGAGTTCGGCGCTTTTTCCTGCTGCGGCAGCTTCGTGCAGTTGGATTGAGAGCTTCGGGGCAATGGTCGCGATGCTGGAGGTGTAGCAGCGAATTCCGATGCTGTAATAACCGGGTACGCAATCGTCACCGGCGCCGCCGATCCAGTGCAACCGGTCGCCGACCCGGTGCATGATTTGCTGGTAGCGGCGGATGTCGCCCTGACCATCTTTCCATGCGGCGAGCGTGGGAACTTTGGCTGCAAGTTTTTCGACCCATGCGGGCGAGGGATTCACCCAGTCGCGGCTGTAAACCAGTAACGGCAGCGGGGTAGCGGCACCAATCGCCGCGTAGTATTCGGCAAGCGCTTCGTCGTCGGCGTTGGGATAGTAAGGAGGAAGCGCGAGAATCGCGTCTACTTTCAGACGTTCGGATTGCTGCGCAAGTTGAACGGCGATTGGCAGGTTGAATCCTGTTCCGGCAATGACAGGAATCCTCCCGCGCACTTCTTCCACGATTGCTTGCACGACCGCGATGTGTTCAGCCGGTGTCAGCGAATAAAGTTCGCCAGTTCCACCGGCGGCTACGATCGCAGCAATCGGATGCCGCATCAAGAGCTGGATGTTGCGGCGCAGGCCTTCTACGTCGAGCGAGAGATCGGATTTGAACGGGCTTACGGGAAATGCGACTACACCTTTCAATTTCTCGCGAAGCTCTTGTGCGTTCATTGAGGTCAGTCCGAGACCGCGGTATTTGTCTTCAGCCGCTCGTTAAGGAGACTGTCGAGCAGGAAAATGTCTGTGAGCAACGCGCGAAGATGAATTGAAGCATTCAGGTTGTCGATGAGTTGGGAGCTGATGGTGGGTTGCACGAGCACCAACTCAAGGGCGGCGAGTGAGTCGGCAGCGTCGCGCTTCAATACGCTTAAGAATGCCTGATATTTTGTCGCGGGCTCGAGGCGATTTTTTTCGAGGAAGTCGGTGAAAGCCTTCGCCAAGTCGTGGAGCGCGTTGACGGCCCGCTGCAAGTGATGGCGGACCTGGCTACCCTCATCGCTGGGCAATCCCTTGCCGGCGAAGGCGAGCATGAATTCATAACATTCTTCAATAGCGTCACAACGATCTTCGATTTCCGCCAGGCTTGCCGCCTCAGTCGGCATCGGCTAAACCTCGGGATTCGCGCGCCGGCGGATTCGGAGTTACCGTCCAGCGCTCAGGATCGTGTTCGTGTAAATAGAAATCGCGTTTCATGGTGCCGAAGATCATGGAGTACGTGATCGGCAATTTTTCGGGGCGGATCGCAAAATAAATGTGCACGATGACGAGTGCGATCAGGCCGACACCGGCGAGACCATGGAGGACATACATCAACCCCCAGGTCATATCGCCGAAGAGGTAAGGATTGCGCGGGAGAATGCCGGTGCGAACGCGGAACATCATGAAGATGCCGGTGACGATGACGCCAAGCCCGCAGAGGATGATGACGCCATGGTAGAGCTTATTGTCCAGTGGATACTTTCCTGACCTGCGCGGCAGGGGTGCGGGTTTTCCGAAAAATCGCGCCACGCGCTTCCACGAATCCTGCAGGTCGATCTTGTCGGGCCAAATGGACCAGAAGTCGAGATAGAACGAAGCGTGAACAATGTGGAAGAGTACGGACGCGGTGAGGACGATTCCCGCGATCCAGTGATAGGTGACCCAGTTGAACTGCACGCCGACCTTGGGCAGAAATGCGGTGAACAGAAGCACGAGCATCGCGGCAGCCATGATCCAGTGGAAAAGGCGTGCTGCGAGCGAGTGCCGGGCGATCTTTTCGGGCAGGCGCGTGCTGATATCAGGGGAAACTGTGCCTGCGAATTCTTTTGCTCTTGCGAAAAACTTCACGTAAATGGCATGGATTACTAAGAACGCCAGTCCGGCGATCAGCGAAACCCAGATCAGAAACCATGCGATGTGAATTGGGACTCGCTGTCCCCAGGGACTCGTCGCCCACTCTAGGATGCCCATGCGGCCTCCTGCACTCCAGTGATCGAACGCTTCACCAGGTTGCGCATCAGCGGAATTTTGAAAGCGTTGAACGTCAGCGGCACGGCGCCTTCAACCGCCAGTTTGCCGGC
>DAIPJJ010000061.1:0-21545 GCA_036770325.1 Terriglobales bacterium | reverse complement strand
TCACAAGTCACCGCGTGGATATCGCTATCCACATGCCACGCAAAGGGCGCGTCAATCTTCATACTGGCGATGGCAATATCGAACTCGCCGACTTCAGCGGTGAAATGGACCTGAGCAGCGGCGACGGTGCTGAAGAAATTTACCACGTGGAAGGCCGACTTCACGCCAATACCGGCGATGGTCACATCAATGCCGACGGCAAGTTCGAAACCCTTGACTTGAAAACCGGGGACGGCAACCTCGACGTTCGCGCGATCGCCGGATCGAAAGTTGCCGAACAATGGATGCTGCACACAGGCGACGGCAGCATCAGCCTGGAACTGCCGCCCGATCTTGCTGCTGACCTGCATCTACACACCGGCGACGGACACATCGATGTGAATGTCCCGATGACCACCGACGGCAGAATCCGGGAAAACGATGTTCACGGCAAGCTGAACGGCGGAGGCAATCTCATCTCTATTCACACTGGCGACGGATCGATCAATCTCCACAAAAGCTGAGGGCGCCACGCGCCTGCTCGGGGCGTTGTTTTCGGCAGCCCTGCTAAGCCGGCGCTGGCCTCCGATTTATATTTCGCGTAAGATGGCCGACGCATTGGGGAGGATACCATGCGTCAATTATTGTTTTTATCGACGTTATTTGCGGTGGGGTTGGTTGCGACGAGCAAGCTTTCGACTCAGGTGAAACAGAGCGAGAGCAAAACTGAGCAAGAAATCCGAAACCTCAACACGGAAGAGACTGACGCATTCATCCATAGAGATCCCTCCGTCATGGAGCGCCTATGGTCAGACGATTTTGTGGTTACCAATCCGCTGAACAAATTCGTTAACAAACAGCAGGTGCTGGGATTGATGCGCTCAGGTTTTCTGATCATTACCGCGTACGATCGGCAGATTGAATACTTTCACGACTACGGTGATTTCGTAATCGTGGCCGGCCCGGAGACGGTTACCTGGGGAGGGAAGATGCCGAATACAGGCAAGAGCGAGCACCTTCGCTTCACCGCGGTGTGGATGAAACAAAACGGACGATGGCAGGAGATAGCGCGGCATGCCAACATCGTTCCCGAAGCCAAGCCTCAGCCGTAGCGGCGGTACTCATCATTGCGAATCACCTTCCTCAAACGGCCGGTGTCTTGACTGTGAAATAGGCGGAACGGCTTGTCTGTGAAATCGAAATGAGTGAAGCAATTGACTTGCGACGGGCGACTCTGGCAGACGCTTCCGCAATCGTGAAGCATCGCCGCGCGATGTTTCACGATATGGGGCACCACGATCAAGGTGGCCTGGATTTAATGGCAGCGAAATTCCGCGTGTGGCTTGAAGCAAAAATGCAATCGGAAGAATACCTGGCATGGCTCGTCATAACCGGAGATGAACGCGTCGTGGCTGGCGCCGGATTATGGCTTATGGATTGGCCGCCACATATGCAGGGATCAGGTCAAAGGCGCGGCAACATTCTGAACGTCTATACAGAGCCGGAATTCCGTCGTCGTGGACTGGCCCGCCGTCTGGTTGAGGCAGCGCTTGATTGGTGCAGGGAGAATCAGATCGATCTTGTCATCCTTCACGCCAGCGATGCGGGCCGGCGTTTGTATGAGTCGCTGGGGTTTCAGCCCGGGAATGAAATGCGAATCAAACTGCAGAAGTCAAGACAGGATTTAGAGGAATGACTCGGTACAGCGCATTTCCGCAGTCTGCTCCTCGCAAGCGCGTGGGATGCTTTGGTTGCCTGTTGCAGGTCAGTCTAGTCCTTGTGCTCGGCGCGGTCCTCCTCACTGCGCTTACGGGAGTCTTCTTTCCATGGGCCTTCTATCTTGGCGGGAAGTTCCACATCATGCCGATGTGGCAGGGCTGGGGCAGGGCTCACGCCAAAGGTGGAGACTATTTGGTGTGGATCAGCTTTGAGCCGACGCCTCGTAGCAGCGGTTTGTATCGCACTAGCAATTTGACAGGCGACGCTTACCTCTGCACGCCACGTGGTGAGCGGCTTCGGTTGCATTTGGGTGGCGGTATGCGGAAGCATCTGAACCTCTCAACTGATGGAGAGCCAATTAGCCTTTACATGAACTATTGGCCTATCCTCACTGGACAGTTCATTAATGACCGACGGCCGTATCTCGAATTCAGCGGCAATTGGCGCAATCCCAACATTGTGATGGACGATCACGGCAGCATCGGACGCGCGTTCGAGCCGGACGGCACAGTTTATCGCCGCCATGGAAGTAGTCGCCCATACATGCAGGAGGTAATTCCGATTACATTCGTTCAGGGGCCGCGTTCGGAATTCGATCGTGCGTGCGCAGCGATGAAGCGATGACCAGGTTCCAATCGTGAATCTGGTTCATCGAAGATCATCAATTAAAGTGCAAGCTAAGGGCTAATAACTAAGGACCGAGAATGGCGCAACAGTTTGATGGCAAATCGGTGGTTGTCCCCGGCGGAACCGGCGGCTTGGGACGCGCGGTGAGCCTCGCTTTCCTAAACGCGGGTGCAAACTTGGCCGTTACTTATCAGCGTGCCGAAGAATTTGCGGCCTTGCAGCGTCTGGCAGAGTCACGAGCGCCGTCGCTAAAAGGACATCAAGCAGATGTGACTCAGGAAGCCGGATGCAGTGAGCTGGTAAGTCGCGTGCTTGCGGAACAAAAGCGCATGGATGTTCTCGTGAACTGCGTAGGCGGTTATGCCGGCGGCACGCCCCTTTGGCAGATCGACCCGAAAATTTTCGAACAGATGCTGTCGCTGAACCTGCGCGCTGGATTTCTGCTCGCACGCGCTGCTGTGCCGCTCATGCTGAAGCAGGGTAATGGTGTGATCATTAATATTGCGTCTCAAGCCGCAGTCAACCATGCCGCGGGTGCAGCAGCATACGCGGCTTCAAAAGCAGCAGCCGTGGCGATGATCGATTCCCTCGCAGCAGATCTGGCGGGAACTGGTGTGCGCGCGAATTCGGTACTGCCCAGCATCATCGACATGCCTGCGAATCGGCGGGCGATGCCGAACGCAGATTTCAGCAAATGGCCCAAGCCGGAGGAGATCGCGGACGTCATTCTTTTCTTGTGTAGCGACGATGCCAAACTCATCCACGGTGCAGCGGTGCCGGTTTATGGCGCACTGTAGTTGAACCGGTTCATGAGTCACGCCGCGAGGGTCATTGGACGAGCTTCTGCAGGTCCTTCCATTTCACAAGAATTACGTGATTGTCCTGCAAAGCCTTTTTGAACTCTGGACTGGTGACGGCGTTAAAGTCGCGCTGTCGCCATTCGGAACCATAAGGCAGGCCGCCCATGATCGCCTTCAGCTCGGAATCATCCTGGCCGAGGTGAACGATCAGCTCTGTCAGCCCGGGCTTGAGATTTCCGATGGTCTCGAGATAGAACTGCTCCCATTCTGCTGGATTGACTGACGGATTTGCGATGGCGATTGAATCCAGCACGACGTCTTTATCGTTCAACGCGGAAAGCACCTCTGGGCCCATACCTGGAATTTTCATAAACAAAAATGGAAGATGATTTTCATGTGCCACTTTCGCGTATGCGGCAATCAACTGAGGATTCACCATCAGCGATCCCATATGTGTGTCGAGGTGCGTAGGATGAATTCCCATCGCGAGCGCATGTTTCACTTGAGCTCGAATCTCGCGTTCGGCCTCTTCGGGCTTGACGTTCTTTGCCACTTGCTCTGAATTGCTCCACAATGTGCCTGCGGGATCGAGAAGGCTCGGAACTTTGTCTTTCGACTCGACCGGCCCCCATCGATAACTCTTCCATTCGCTATTCAGCACCAGATGAAGCCCGAGGTCGGCCTCGGGATGAGCCTTTGCATACTCGGCGACCTCAGTTAGCCAGGGGCAGGGAACCATAATACTGGCGGACGTAACTGCGCCGCGATCGAGAGCATCGAAGCTGGCCGAATCGACAGAATGCGCAACCGCGAGATCGTCACCATGAATGATGAGCAGCTTCGCATCAGCCGGATAGCCGAGCCGCTCGGCGACGCTCTTGGTTTGAGCACTCCCGCTGATTGCTGCGACGAAAAAGAATAAAAGGACAACCAATAGCCGTTTACGCATTGAGTCTCCCAGAACTCAGAAATGTGGACTGCTTGAATGTGTATACGCATGCAGCATGCCGCTAATCTAGTGTTTGAACCAATAAATCAGAATTCCATAACCGACGCCTGCCGCATCGCCGGTGTGTCCGGTCTGAAAAGCCATGAAGCGTCCGTCGGTTGAAATCACCGGATTCGAGGCTTTCCCGCCTTCATAGTCATTGAAGTGGGTGATCCGTGTGAAGTCCTTGCCAGTGCCATCGAGCTTCAATTTCCAAATATCAATATTCCCAGGCCCACAGCCGCCGCCAAAGTCTTTGCATTGGCGATCGCCTTCGACTGCCGTGTACAAACCATCAGGAAAAATTCCTTCCGGCTCGTTGTACGTGCCAGGTGCTTTCGAGAAATTTGTGACGTCACCGGTCTGCAAATCAATCCCCATTACCGAGGCTGCATCGTGCGGCTCGTAACAAGTAAACACCATCTTCTTGTCGTCGTCGTAGAAATCCTGCGCTTCCAGCGTGCAACTGTGGTCCTTGCTTTCGTACACCGTCTTGCTGTTAATCAGCTTTGGCGATCCAGCGGAGAGATCGAGATCTGCGACCATCAGCCTCGAAGTGCCGGGCGCGAGATCGGCTGTCTGGGCCGAAGTTTGGGAGAAAGCAATCTTCAGCGACTTTTTTGAGATCGCCGCACCCTCGCTCATTTTCTGTCCGAGCCTAACTGGTTTCGAGCCTCGCACTTTGCTCAGGAACCACAATTCGTTGTCGCGGGTGCGGCTGGTGCGAATGTCTTCGAAATGGTCGGGACCGATCAGGATGTAGTCTCCGGTCACAAGATGCATCACGCGCAGAAACGCGGCCGCCGGTACATTACAAGTCAGGCAGGTGATAACGCGCGTTTTCAGGTCGATCAGCATGGCGTCGCCGAAACTCTTCGACATGAATGCGACGCGCTGGTTATCCGGAGAAATGTCGGCGCGCTCACCGAAATGCGTGAGCACTTCGATGTTTGACGGCAGGTGCTCGAGCGGACTGCCCTGTTTTCGTACCTGCTGGGCTTCCGCCGAAGACAGGATCGACAACGCGGCCAGAACGGTTGATAGAAATTTCATCCGGAGATGCTAACAAAATAATTGGTACAACATGCTGTGCCATCAATCTGCTTTCGCCGCAGCATTTTTGAGTACAAGCACCAGGATTCGTCCGTCGGAGTGGAACTCACCTCCAGTCGCAGTTTTGGCTGTGGTGAGCGGGTCCGCCGGGGTAACGTGATCTCGCTGGACTACCAGACCTGTTCCGGACAACGTGCCATTCACAAACTCGCGCTCACCATCAATCGCAGGATCGATCTTGTGCGTTACGCCGTTATTGCGTTGATCGCGTTCGAATCCGATGTCGTGAGTCGCGGCCACGCACCAGACGGGACGGCCTTCGATGGAGTAGTCCGATTTCCACACCCGTAGATGATTTCGCGACATGGCTACCCGGACGGGTTCGGCGTGCGCGAATCCAAAATCCTGAGCCCGATCGAAAAGGTAGAGGATGCTCATCGGCATCGTTAGATAGTCCTTCTTCTGTATGGAGCCAAATAGAGCGGCTACCGCGGTCTCGTGGACGGTTTTGTCCACCTGAGCCCAGCCGGCCGTGGCGAAAGCCTCGACCAGTTGATCTTGTGTCCCCACGATCAGTACATTCACCATGTCGCCAGGATTGTGTGCTTCGTCAGAAACGCGACGCGGAATTTTGCCCAGCAACTCTGGCGTGATGCCCGCGATTGGGCTGTCCGCTGGCCCGCCTATCGCAGCCGCTTCGCCGGTACCCTCCTCAAGGATTTCAATTTTGACCTGAAAACTCCCAGTCGCGGTGGATGCATCCTTGTCGCTCTGGTTGATTCCGACAAACAATCTGCCCGCAACGGGAACTTCGTACTCCTTGTTGGCTCCGATCAGGAAAGCCTGCGCATACGATTCAGAACCGATGCGGCCAATCAAAGCTCCGTGACCGGCGCTCGGGACTGCATACTGATGGACCAGATCAGCAAAACCTCGAGAAAGCCCCTCTGGTCCGAACGTACCTGAGGTTCGCAATTTGCCCGCATAGGACTGATCCGCGACATACGTTATCTGACCTGTTGCGGTAAATCGAAGCTTTGCGCCGCCGCGAACGTCAATGTTTGTATCGACCCATTTGGTTTTTGCCGATACATCAATGGTGTAGGACTTTGAATCGGGCGTCGAAGGCTGAGTTTGTGGGTAAGCGGTTGAAGCAGTGATCGCGGTCTGGAGGAGCGCCAACCCTAGAAGGCTTAGCAAACCCAGTGGACTCATGTGCCCCTCCATTCTTTTAGCGTAAGAGTGTACTCCTGATGTTTGCTATGACGCGAGGGAGTTAAGTGTACTCACTTGACATATTCAGTGTAAGATGTGCGGCTTATGAGAATTCTGAAGAGTCTCACACTGTGTGCCGCCCTTCTTGTAATCCCGATCTCCGCGACTTCGCAGGAAGTTCAGCGGCTCGATGCGACAGCCGATCAGCTCATCCCTGCGAATGCGACGCTAGAGAAAGTCGCGAGTGGATTCGACAAGTGGACTGAAGGACCCGCCTGGACGCGAGCCGGCAGCCTTCTGTTCGCGGTCATTCCGGACAACGAAATTGTGCAATGGTCGCCGGGCAAAGATGCGCAGGTTTTCATGAAGCCAAGCGGTTACACAGGCTCGGCGAACTATGGCGGCCCGGAGCCTGGATCGAACGGTATGACCCTCGATGCTGACGGCCGTGTTACCGTCGCTGGTCACGCGCGCCGGAACGTGTGGCGCCTGGAGACACTCGATCCAAAAGGGACGATCACCGTACTTGCGGATTCCTATCAGGGCAAAAAACTGAACAGTCCGAATGATCTGGTTTATCGGTCCGACGGCTCGTTGTATTTCACCGATCCTCCGTATGGCCTGCCCACGCAGCAGGACAACGATCCTATTAAAGAGCTGCAATTCAACGGTGTTTACCGAATCCCTAATGCGCGTAGGCAGAAGCCCGGTTCGCAACCAGAGCGCGACAAGCTGCAACTCATCATTAAAGATTTGCCGCGGCCAAATGGAATCGCATTCTCTCCGGATGGGAAGACGCTCTACGTAGCGGATTCAGGCAAAAAAGTTTGGATGAGTTATCCAGTGCATTCTGACGGTTCGGTTGGGGACGGCAAGGTGCTGCTCGATGCGTCGGGTCAGAAAGATCCCGGTGGGCCGGACGGAATTCGCGTCGATAAGAAAGGCAACATCTACGGCGCAGGTCCGGGCGGCGTCTGGATTATTTCACCCGCGGGCAAGCACCTCGCGACGATTAAAGTTCCCGAGGTCGTGGGCAATGTCGCCTGGGGCGATGCGGATGGAAAGGCTCTGTACATTACAGCCAGCACCAGCCTCTACAGGATCAAGCTATCTGTCGCAGGCGTGCGGAACTAGCTCCATCAAGCAGCTTCGATTCCCGCGGCATTGCGCCCGCGAGTAGAAGAACCGCACCACAATACATCAACGTATCGCCCAGGTAGTTGAAACCCTCAATGCTCGCGCGTTGCACCACTGCTATCGGCACGTAGACGAGGAACTCGACGAAAAGCACCGTCAATCCCAGCCATGCCGCTGCGGCACGGGTCTTCTTTCCCACCAGCAACAGGATGCCGGCGAATGCGTAAACCACGGCCGCCAGGTAAGTCCAAATTACGTGTCCGAACACATAGGTGGGAGTCAGCGGTTCCAGCGGAACGCCCGGAACGTGATCTCCGTGCATGAACTGCTCGAAACTGTAAACCAGCACCGGAACGGCAATGAAGTATCGCGCAATCGTTTGAAACACGTCTCTGCTCCGCTCATGTCGGTCTTCGGTACCGTCAGCGCCGAGGCTAGCCGCCAGGGCCAATGCGCCGCCGCTGAAGGACAGCTCCCGCAACGCCAACGTGAAGGCAAAGCGATTTCCCGGATGGCGTATCCAACCTGGGGCGTCCATGAGGATAACGAAAAAGAAAAAAGTCAGCGCAACCAGACTCGCCGCAACCCGCCCTTGAATCCTGGTTACCAGGCTCAATGCCGCCGCGATAAAGCAAGCGCCCACGAAGTACGCCCAAAACAAATGCCAGGGAATCCACTTCGGTACGAGCGACGCAATCCCTGACGTTAGTGTGAAGTGCTCCGTGCCGAAGGCCGCGAGCGGGGCTGCGTAGAAGACTGGCCCAAGCAGAATCAGCTTGTCCAATCCCCTGGCTCTTTGCCAATCACCACGAGCAAAAATGGTGACCAGGCCGATGGCAAAAATCGTCACGAAGGAAAAGTACGACCAAATCACTTCACCCGGGATTGCGATCGCCAGGACCAGTGACAAATTCACTAAACTGTTGCTCACGACGATAGGCGGAGCATCCTCGCTGACCGCCAGTATAGACCTGAGGTTGCAAGTTGCAGCAGAGGAGGCATCTAATTAGCAATAGTTACGGGCCGAGGAAAACTTATGACCCACTTCTTGAGAATGGTTGGTTGGGTTTTTCTGTCGCTTGCTCTGGGTGCGGTTCCACAAACCGCGCTAGGGCAACGCGTAAGACATTTTGGAGGAGGAGGGTTCCACTCCGGCGGGTTTGGGGGCGTTCACGGTGGAAATTTCGGCGGCTTCCATGGCAGTGGCTTTGGAAGTTTCCGAGGCGGCGCTTTCGGCGGGTTCCACAATGGCTTTAATGGAGGCTTCGGTGGTTTTCACGGGTTTCACAACGGCTTTGGGTGGCACGGGTGGGGGTACCCTGGCTGGGGTTGGGGGCTAAATATTGCCTTCGGCTTTGGGCCGTATTGGGGATATCCATATTGGTATGGATACGGACCGAACGCGTACGTCTATCCCTATCCATATGGACCGTACTACTACGGTGATCCTTACGGTGATGGTAACGATAATGGCTACTACCGGCGCGATTACAACCGTGGTTGCCGTTGCGATTCGGACGACTACCGGCACGACGACAATAGCTCGCCGTCAAAAGCTCCGAGACCGAGTGCTCCGAATACTCCGCCGCGACCCTCGGCTGGCGCGGCGCAGCAAGAGTCGTCCAACGCGGCTTACGTTGCAACACGGTTTGCGGACCATCGATTAAGTGAGGCTGCCGGGAGCAACCCTCGAAATGAGTTCCAGTTTGCTGAATTGAAGGAAGTTGGCGTATCAAATGATTTGCGTCCGGCAGTCCGAAACGTGATTGAAGCTTTGCGAGCCATGCCGCCGGAAGCAAGAAAACGACAGATCGAATCGGGACGGTATAGCGGTTTGTCACTGCAGGAGCGAGAACTTGTAGCAGAAGCTGTGCAGGTTCAATAGTTAAAATCAAAATCCCCACCCTGTCGCAAAAACCCGACAAGGGTGGGGCACCCGGGGCATGAAAATTACAAGTTGGCTTTGGCCATGAAGCCGTGTTGTTTTCCTGCCGAGTCGGTATAAGTTCCTACTACGGCTCTGGCATTATTCAAACCGAACGGTATTGTTATTCCGGAATTTGGAAATTTCACTACGCTGAAGTGTGGCGCAGTTTCCGGAGAATCGCCGGCACCTTCACCCGCTTCAATATTCTTCGCGAACCATCCAGATGAGCCATAGCCGACCATATCATCGCCGGAATTGACTCCGGTCGCGAATGTGTCACCACCTGACGCCGGTTGCATGAAGAAGTCCTCATCAGTGCCTGCCTTGAACCAAGCCTGGTTAAAATCGGCCTGGAAGACCTGACCTGCGATTACTCCACTATTAGCGATGCTGTTCACAGACCAGCAACAGGGCCCGGCCGCGTTCTTGGCGAATGGATTCATATTGCTGAACTTCCCGTTGACCCAGACCCAACCACCATCGGGAAAAGTTCCGAAAGATGGATTGATCACCCACAGTCCACCGACGACTGTGCCGGCTTTATCTATGCCGAAGGCAACTGTGCTTGTGTTTGCAGGCGGATTCGGATAGTCGATCGTTTTGACAACATTCTGGTGAAACCAGATGAAGCCGTGTTTCGATCCGTTGGCCTTGGTGTAGAAGCCGACCAGATCGCCGAGATCGTTGACTCCCATGATTGCAGTCGCGGTACTGTTTGGAACCATGAGCTTTACGAATTTTCCATTTACGTATTTGAATCCTTTTGTCGGGCAGCTCGGTACTTTGACGTCGTAGTCGGTGCAGGCGACGGTCTTGTAAAAACCGACGATCTCGCCGTTGTTGTTGATGCCGCGGGCTTCAGTCGCGACCGCGCCGGGCACGTTGATGGGAGCGTAGGTGAATGTTTGGGCTAGTAGGGTTGACGGCAAAGCGAGAATAAGGGCAAGCAGACCGTGTTTCATGTGCAACTCTCCTGTGGGCACATAGATTGCGGAGTTCAAACGGGAGTTGCACCTTCTAAGGTTCGGGAAAACCCGCGCCCGTAGCGGAAAATTACCGTACTCAGGCTAGGCGTTTTCGTCAGACATTTGTCAACGGCGCGTTGCTAAGCTCGAGTGATTTCGCGATAGCGAAAGCAACTGGTGAGGTGGTCGTTCACCATTCCTACTGCCTGCATATACGCATAGCAAATGGTCGAGCCTACGAAAGTGAAGCCGCGCCTTTTCAAATCTTTGCTCATCGAGTCAGACTCCGCCGTGCGTGCCGGGAGTTGGCCCATCCGCGTTGTCGATAGTGGCTTGCCGCCGACGAACTGCCACACATAGTTGTCGAACGATCCGAATTCCTCTTTGACTTTCAGAAATGCGTTTGCATTCTTGATCACGGAGAGAATCTTCAGCCGGTTGCGGACGATACCCTCATTCTTCATCAAAGAACGAATCTTGTTCTGGCCATAGCGAGCAATCAGTTTCGGATTGAAGTCATCGAAGGCCGCGCGATAGTTCTCTCGTTTGCGAAGAATTGTGTCCCAGCTAAGGCCAGCTTGGGCGCCCTCGAGTACCAGGAATTCGAACAACACGCGATCGTCGTGACACGGAACGCCCCACTCGCGATCATGGTAGGTGATCGCGAGCTCATTCTTCGCCCATTGGCAGCGGACTAAATTCGCTCCTGCCTTTCCTTTCATTTTCTGATTCTACAAGCGACAAAGTTTCTCTCGAGCTTCGCGGTTCGTGCATTTCCAAAGGCAAGCACTCCACCAAACGTTCGCGCATCAGATTGGAGAACGTAAAACTACAGCAGACAGATCAGGAGAACAGAATTATGGCAACAACTCAGACTTCCAAGAACGAAAGCCTGAACACTTCCCACACTCGCGTTGTCGCATTTTTTAAAGATAAAGAGGATGCATACCGCGCCGTGAGTCAACTGCAAGACAGCGGCTTTACTTCTGATGAGATCGGTTTCATCGAGGGGCGCGACACTGGAACTCACACGTCGACTCGGGACAGCGGGAGCGTCTGGCAGAAAATAAAAGACTTTTTCAGCGGCGAGTCGCACGAGGATGTGGACTACGAGGCATCTGCAGACACGATGGCGTGGGACCCGGACCGTGCGAACTACTATTACCAGGGTATTGAGGCTGGCGGCGCTCTGGTCAGCGTCACTGGTGCCAGGTCTTCAGATGCTCGTCGCATTCTGCAGAATGCAGGCGGAGACCTGCGCGAGAGCGGATTTGAAACCTTTGCTGGCAGCTCAGGCCGGAGCTCCGACACTTCCGTTGGTGACGAACGTAGAATTCAACTACGCGGTGAGATCCTGCGCACATACAAAGAACGCGTCCAGCGTGGCGAAGTCCGGCTTCGCAAAGAGGTGATCACCGAGAACCAGACTGTCTCAGTTCCAGTCACCCGCGAAGAACTCGTAATCGAACGCACCCCTGCGTCAGGAGAAAGCGTGAGCGGTGACATTGGGACGGACGAAGAAATTCGCGTTCCTCTCTCCGAAGAACGTGCTCGAGCTGAGAAGCAGCCGGTGGTAACTGAGGAAGTGCGCGTCGGAAAACGTGCCGTCCAGAATACCGAACAAGTCAGTGACAATGTTCGGCACGAGGAATTGAGGGTAGATAAGGAAGGTGACGTGGACGTGAACCCAGACGTTCCTCAGACCGGAAAGCGCAAAAAGCCCGCTGCATAACAGGTGATCTGAACTGAGTTCTACTCTTGGGCGGCCGAAAATAGGCCGCCTTTTGTTGGAGTGGAGAAAGTTGAGCGAGAGCAACGTTTCAAAACTGCGTGCAGTCTAACTGGAGCAAATCTCAAGTAAGAGGAAGGAAGCGCTTTTCGTCTGCGAGGGCCAACTGTGCCTCGTGCACTTTGCGCGATCCGGAAAGGAATGTTGTGCGTCGTTTGTTGGTTCTGAGTGCGGTGGTGATGTCAATGGGCGTGTTTGCCCTGGCCGAAAGCAATAGCCTGAACGAGGACTCTCGAATCGATATTTTTGGCGGCTATTCTCATGTCGGCAATTATGGAATTGGCCTAAACGGGTGGATTGTCTCGGGAACCTGGGACATTTCGCGCATAATCGGAGTTGAAGGAGACATTAGCGGGGGCTATGGCAGCAACAATCTTGGCGGAGCAGCAAATGTTCTTCCCAATGTTCCGAATTCTATCGGCAGTCGAATGCACAATTTCAATTTCGGGCCGATTGGCACCTATCGCGCCGAATCAGGCAAGTACGATGCTTTTGGACATCTGCTGTTCGGATTCAGCCACACCAACGTAAATGCGGCTGACATTGGCGAAGGAGACACAGCATTCTCGTGGGTTCTGGGCGCAGGGGCCGACTATAACTTCAACTCGACTTGGGCGGCGCGGGCGCAACTTGATTGGCTGCACACAAACTTTTTTAACGATGGTCAGAATCACGGAAGGATCTCGCTGGGACTGGTGTACAGAATTGGCGGAGAAGACTAGCTGCAAGCGTCAGCACTTCTCCACTTTCCAGTAGCCGTCTTCCTGGTAGCCGAGTTCGAGCAAGCGATTTTTCGGATCGTGGCGCTTGCCGCAATTCGGACAGATCAGGTAGCGGCTCCAACTTGTGCCTTTTTGGTCGTAATCAGGAGCGACAGCGAAGCTGGTTCCGCAACTGCAGGGAACAAGACGCATACGGATGGTTCTGCTAGTTTTGCGTGCGTTTGGCTTTTGCTTCTGCATTGCGGCTCGATTAGTCATGCGGCGATGGACGCCATCGCATGAAGATATTTCAGAACGTAGGAGGCGTGTTGATCCACAAAATGACAGTTTCGCCGCGACCCGGATTCTTCCACTTGTGCGGGACGGGGCTTTCAAAATAGAAACTGTCTCCCGCGACCAGGCGATACTCTTCGTCCCGAAGAGAAATCTGCAACTCACCTTTCAGGATGTAGAGAAATTCCTCTCCAACATGGGTATAAGACTCTCCGCTGCCGGCGCCGGAAGCCACGCGAAATAAATGCGGTTCCATCACTGTGTTGCCCCAGGCCAGCAGCTCCATTCTTACCCCGGCTCCTGCCTCGAGCATTTTGCGTTCTCGAGGCCGAACAAGATATTTGTTGCCGGCCGTGTTGTGAAATTCAAGAATATTCGTTTTGTAGTAGCGCGCCAGCTTGCGAAGCGTCCCGACAGAAGCTGTCATCTGGGAGCGCTCGAGGGCGCTCAGAAACCCCACGGAAATTCCTGCAGCTTTGGCCACGTTTGCCAGCGAGGCTTGTTTCTTAAGGCGAAGCTGCCTTAAGCGCGGGCCGATTGCTCCTGCTTTGCCATCACGCGGCGGCCTGGTCAATCCTTCTCGCTTGAGCGTTTGCACGATCGCAGGCGCGTTCATGCCGCGCACTTTGCGGAGGAAACTTGCGCGCTTCAGCAGGCGGACATCTTCTTCGGAATACAGTCGATATTTGCTGGCAGTACGCCGAGGCTCCGCAAGGCCAAGGCTCTCCCACATTCGGATGACGCTCGAGGAAATTCCCACAAGACGGGCCACATCGCCGATTTTGAGGTAGCCGTTGTTGCTTCCAGATGGCATGACTGCATGAGGCCGCTGGCGAGGAGCCGTCTCTTGAAGTGCTTCCGAACGCGCAAATTGTAGGAACTATTTCGCTTGACAGCTCTCTTGGCCAGCTACTAACCTTGCTGAATTATAGCAAGGTTTGTTTCTCGTCCAACTCCCTTAAGTTGTTCGATTCTTGGCGAATGCCTGGAGGCGCTCCCGATGTCTTCCCCCGAATTCCGGCGTTCCGGACTTGTTTATTGCATCGTAGCCGCTGCTTTATTTCTGCTCCCGGCCGCATTTGCTCAAAGCACCGGAGGGCGCATTATCGGCCGTGTCTCTGACACGACAGGGGCGGTCGTAGGTGGCGTGAACGTCACGTTGGCGAACAATGCCACCGGCGAGCGCCGCACCACAAAGACGAACGACACCGGCGACTACACTTTCGTCGAGGTTACTCCGGGAAATTATCACGTTGAGTACGAACTGCAGGGATTCAAGAAGCAACTCCGCAGCAATGTCCTCCTGGAACTAAACCAGGTACTCACGTTGAATACGACGCTGCAGCCGGGCGGAACCGAGGAAACGGTCGAGGTGTCATCAGAAGCACCGCTGGTGGACACAACCAGCACGCAATTGGGGACGGTGGTCAATGATCGAACGGTGAGCGAGCTTCCTCTGAATGCGCGCGATACGTATCAATTTCTTCAACTGCAGCCGGGCGTTATGTCGACCGTAGGATCCAGCAATTCGGTCGTTTACGGGAGCGACAAGGCAGGCGCAGTCTCGGTAAATGGTGGCCGTGGCCGTGCGAACAACTTCAGCGTGAATGGAGGAGATGCAAACGATCAATTCGTGAACTTGCCCACTGTGCAGCCTTCGCCTGACAGCATTGCGGAATTCCGAGTACTGACTAACACTTTCGACGCAGAATACGGGCGCAACTCGGGATCAGTGGTCAATGTGATCACGAAATCCGGCAGCAATGCGATTCATGGAAACGTATATGAATTCTTTCGCAATACTGTGCTGAATGCCGAGCCTTATTGCTTGACGGCAGTTGACGGCATCTCCTGCGACAAGCCGCAATTCAATCAGAACCAGTTCGGGGGGACCTTCGGCGGACCAATAAAAAAAGACCGCACGTTCTTTTTCGTCTCTTATGAAGGGCGTCGCATTCGCGAGGGAATTCGCTCTCCGCTGGTGTTCGTGCCGACTGCAGCGGAGCGGCCGAGCGCGACTCAGCCCTTTGCGGACTTTTCCGCCGAATCTCCTTTCAGCGGCACGCTCACTGATGCATTCGCATTGAATCAACGGCCGAACTGTACAACCGCATTGGGCTCAGCCCCAAATATCCCGGACGGCGAACTCTATTCCGATCTTTTTCCTGGCAACATCATTCCGCTCGGATGTCTCGACGCGACCGCTGTCGATCTACTCCAATATGTCCCCACTCCGGCAAATGGCAGCGACGAGTTGGTGACAACGCCAGTGCAACCGGAACGCGGTGACCAATTTACAGTGCGGCTCGACCACCGCATTAACGACAAACAGAATCTCAGTTTCTACTACTACTTCGACGATCATCACCTGATCTCGCCATTCGCGCAGTTCGAAGCGGCAGGCGCAAATATCCCAGGGTTCGGTTCCATCACCAACGAGCGCTTCCAGCAGTGGAATATCAGCCACACCTGGACGATCACCAACACAACGGTCAACGAATTCCGCTTCAACTACAACCGTGAAGCGCAGAGAACATTTCAGCACCCGGTCTTTACGACCACGGTGCAGAATTCCTGCCCTCCGGCTCCCTCATGGCTCACGAATGTCACCGGCCCCGTGCCTTGCTTCACTGACGGAACGCCCGAGAACACACTCGGCATTCATCCGAACGTTGGACCCGAACACGAAGGCGTTCCATTTATCCAAGTGAGCGGCGGGTTTACGATCGGGAATAATGGCGAGGGCGAATTGCCACAGGTCGGCAATTCCTTTCAGTGGTCCGACAGCATCAGCAAGGTTGTAGGAACCCACTCACTTAAATTCGGCGGGGACGTTCGGCGTCAACGATTCGACCAGACTCTGTATTTCGACGTGAATGGCGAATTCTTCGTTGACGGAACGTCAACCAACAGCACTGTCGGCGACACGACATTTTCAGACTACATGCTCGGTTTTCCCGGGTCGTACGGGCAAGGTTCGGCTCAAGTAGAGAACGTACGCAGCACCGGTCTGTATCTGTTCGCGCAGGACAGTTGGAAAATCAAACCGAATTTGACCCTCAATTACGGTCTGCGTTGGGAACTTAACACTCCAATTGCCGATGTGAGTCAGCATGTCCAGACTTTCCGGCCCGGAGAAGTCAGCAAGGTGTATCCGTGCGAAGACACAGCAAACACGGACTGCTCGTCGATGACGCCGGTCGGCTTGGTCGTGCCTGGCGATCCCGGAATTCCCAACGCTCTGACGCAGACTTACTACAAAGCCTTTGCTCCACGAATCGGACTCGCGTGGAGTCCGGGAACTTCCGGAAAGACCAGCATTCGCGGAGGCTGGGGACTTTTTTATAACCCGATTGAGCAACTCGTGCTGGAGCAGTTCAGCGCTGAGCCGCCATTTGGTGGAAGTACATTCCCGTTCAACACATTGTTCAACGAGCCTTTCTTGGACCAAAGCGGAGGTTTCTCTTACCCTAATCCATTCGGTCTGAGCTCGCTAAGTGGCGTCAATGGAATTTTGAATCCGCCTCGCGGCCAGGGATTGGACTGGGGCATGTTTCGCCCCATTCAACTGTTCGGGCAATTTCAGCCGCACATGCGCAGTCAGTACTCAGCTCAGTACAACGTCAGCATAGAGCGCCAGCTAACAAAAGATATGAAGCTTGAGGTTGGCTATGTGGGATCGCAGGGCCACCGGCTTCTCGCGACACATGACTTGAACTACGGAAATCCGCAAACTTGCCTAGACATAAACGATATTCTTGGGGCCGGAAGCTGCGGTCCATATTTCGCCGACAGCGAGTTCATCATCCCGGCTGGATCTGTAACTGGTCCAAACGGTTTACACCTGCCCTACGGACCGAACGGGCCCACCGTCATTCCCGCGAATACGACCCTTGCCAACGACATCACTCTGGTGGGGTTACGTCGTTATTCGTCTCCGCAATGCGACCCCATGACCGGAAATGGCTGCCCATCGGACGGCATTCCTGTCTTCAGCAGCATCTTTGCTCAGGACACGATTGCTAACTCGGCTTACAATTCGCTGCAAGCATCGCTCGATAAGCGCTTCGGCAAGGGCCTGCAATTCACGGCCGCCTACACTCTCAGCAAATCGTTCGATCAGGCCTCGAGCTTTGAAGGCATTCTGAATCCGATTGATCCGCGAATCAGCCGTTCGCTCTCGGCGTTTGATGCGCGGCACCGCTTCGTCCTCAGCTACTATTGGGAGCCGCCGGTGCGCAAGTTCGACGGTGCGAAGGGAATACTGTTGAATGGCTGGGCGTTCTCTGGGATCACCACTTTCCAGACCGGATTTCCCGTTCGCATATCGACTCAAGCCGACAACGAACTGATGTACAGTTTTGATTTCGAATTGCCCGGGGAACCCGCGCAGCTTGCACCTTTGCGGACGATGAAGCCTCAATCGAACAACAACTATTTCTTCGATCCCAATTCGTTCACCGACAACGCAACCGACGATAGCGTTGCACCGTGCAGCGCTGGGGCGCAATTCGAATGCTTTGATCCAGGCCTGCTAGGAACACTGGGCAACGCCAAGCGAACAATCTGTTGCGGGCCGCACATCAGCAACACGGATTTCGCCATCCTGAAAACAATCGCGATATCGGAAAAGAAGCACGTGGACTTCCGGGCGGAGCTTTTCAATATCTTCAATCACACGCAATTTTTCACTCCGGACGGAAATGTTTCCGACGGTTCGCAGTTTGGCCAGGTGACGCAAGTACGCGACCCGCGCCTGGTGCAGTTCGCTTTAAAATTCTATTTCTAGCTGAACCCCGGGCGGTTTGTTATGCGCGGGCCTAATCTAATGGCCGCTTCTTCGGAGCAGCGGCTTGAGACTCTTCGGAGACCCTGATGTATCCCGAACTACAAAAAGAGCTGGACACGTTTGTGCGCCGCACGCCCAAGTCGGCCGAATCGCACAAGAAAAACTTGAAGCGCATTCCTCTGGGCGTAGCGAGCAACTATCGCGCCTATGATCCCTATCCGATCTTTGCGAAGGAAGGGCATGCCGGACATTTCACAGATCTCGACGGCAACGACTACATCGATCACAATCTTTGTTTCGGCGCGCTCATGGCAGGACACTGCCATCCTGCGGTGATGAAGGCGGTAGAGCCACGTCTGCGGCTCGGCACGATTTTCGGCATGCCGCACGACATGGAGTGGGAACTGGCGGAAGAAATCTGCAATCGCTTTCCGATCGACATGGTGCGCTTCGGCAACAGCGGGACCGAAGTGACTATGCATGCAATCCGCATTGCACGTGCCGCGACAGGTCGCGACAAGATTGTAAAGTTCGAAGGCGCGTACCACGGCCTGCACGACAATGCGCTGGTCAGTGTGAAGCCGCATACCCCGGAGGAGTTCGGCGACATTCACGCACCGACCTCGGCGCCGGCGGGACTCGGCGTTCCGAAATCGACGCTGGCAAACGTGCTGATTGCCACTTTCAACGATCTCGAAACCGTGGAGCTGCGGTTCAAGCAGCATCCCGGCGAAATTGCCGCGATCATCCTGGAGCCGATTTTGATGAACGTCGGTTTGTGCATGCCGCAACCGGGCTTCCTGGAAGGCCTGCGGGAGATAGCCGACAAGAACGGCGCGCTACTGATTTTCGACGAAGTGAAGACCGGCGCGAAGCTCGGCTGGGGCGGTGCTTCGGAGTATTTCGGAGTGGCTCCCGACATGATTTGCCTGGCAAAATCGATCGGCGGAGGCTTGCCGCTCGCGGCGTTCGGAGCACATAGGTCCGTGATGGATTTGATTTCGCAGCACAAGGTCTTTCACGGAGGAACGTACAACACGAACCCGATTTCAATGGCGGCGGGGCTTGCGACTTTTCGCGAAGTGCTTACACGAGACAACTATGCGCATGTGGAAAAACTGGAACGCAAGCTGACGGACGGCTACCGGGAGATCATCGCAAAAACAGGTCTGCAAGGATATGTGATCAGCGCAGGCGCGAATGGCGCGCTGATGCTTTATCCAAAGGAAATTCGCAACTACCGCGACTGGCTGACCATTGATGTTGATCTGTGGCGCCACTATTGGTTCGGCATGGTCAACCGTGGCGTGATGGCGCAGCCGTACTGGTGGGACGAACAGTGGACGATCTCTGTGCAACATACCGATGCCGATATTGACAAGCACATCGCGGCGTTTGCTGACGTCGCTCCGGCGCTGGCAAAGGCACAGCAGGAACGCTCGGCTGCGATGGTCGCGCATTAAATCCGAACGTGTGGGGCGGGCGCCTCGCCCGCCAACTTTATAAAGGAATCTGCGTGCCGGCCGAATCTCATTCCACCAATCCGCCAAACCTCAAGCGTGTTCTCGGGCGTTGGGACCTCGTCCTGCTATTCGTGGTCGCCGTGTTCAACCTTAATGTTGCGCCTTCGGTGGCGGCGAACGGCGGAGTGACGGTTTGGCTGTGGATCATCTCCGTGCTGCTATTTTTCTGGCCGCAAGGAATTGCCGTGATCGAGCTTTCGCATCGTTATCCGGGCGAAGGTGGTGTCTATCTTTGGGCGAAAGAGGTCTTCGGCGACTTCCACGGATTTCTTTCCGGCTGGTGTTACTGGACCAACAACATGCTGTACGTGCCGACGGTGATGCTGTATTTCGTTGGCGTCTCGGTTTACGTACTGGGCGCGGGACATCAGGGGCTGGCGGAGAACAAACTGTTTGCGCTCGTGACTTCTCTCGGTTTACTTACGCTTCTAACTGTGCTGAACATCGCCGGTCTCGGAGTAGGGAAGTGGATCAACAACGCCGGCGCGATTGGCACAAGCATTGCCGCGGCTGTGCTCATTGGACTTGGCATCGTGGTGTGGATGCGCTTCGGCGGGCATTTGATCGCAGCAGACTTTCGCGTTCCCGCTAACTACCGATCCATGCTCAACGCCTTCGGGGTGATTTGCTTCGGTCTGGTGGGTCTGGAGCTGGCTTCGGTTATGGGTGACGAAATTCGCGATCCGGCGCGCGATCTGCCGCAAGCGGTGGCCTGGGGCGGAATCATTTCTGGAGCACTCTACATCGGCGCAACTCTGACGCTGCTGATTGCGATCAGCAAGAGCGACATTAGCGTCTTACAAGGAATTGTGCAGGCCGTGGGGCACATGGCCGAGCGCGTTGGAATCAGTTGGATCATCGTTCCGTTTGCGATCATGCTGAGTTTTTCAATTGCAGGCATTGGTTCGGCATGGATGGGCGGCTCGGCGCGAATTCCGTTTGTAGCCGGATTGGATTCCTACATGCCGGCCTGGCTGGGGCGTGTGCATCCGAAATATGCGACGCCGCATGCTGCGCTGATTGTACAAGGGGTGGTTTCGGCGCTCCTGGTGGTGCTGAATTTTGCCGGAGGCGAGAGAGTCCAGGGCGCATTTCAGCGAATGTTGTCGCTGGCCGTAGTGCTGCAGCTTGTGCCATTTCTTTATATGTTTGCGGCCCTGGTCAAATTTGCCTTGCAAGGTAACAGGTCTGGCCGCTACGGGCGGGGAACTCTGCTCGTATCGGGAATCGCGGGATTCGTGACCACATTCTTGGGAATTACACTGGTGTTTTTTCCGGCGCAGCAGATCGCATCAGTTGTTTCGTATGAAGTCTGGATGATCGGCGGCACAGTGTTCTTCATTGCGCTGGCCGCGTTTTTCTTTTTTGTTTACGGCAGAAGAAAGGAAACGAGCAGTGCCCGTGTGGACACGGGTGCCCACGCCCGTGCGGCTGAGCGCAGCTCAGCAAGTTAGTCAGGAGGTCGCATGCCAAGCGGAGTCGCAACCGAAGTTAAAACATATCAGCTCTACATAAATGGCGAATGGGTTGAAAGCAAATCGAAGCAGACTTTTCCGGTTTACGATCCCTCGACCGAAGAGATAATTGCGCGAGTCCCGGATTCGAACTCTGAGGACGTGGATCGTGCCGTCGCCTCGGCGAAAGCGGCATTTGAAGAAGGCCCATGGGCGACCACAACTCCTCAGGAGCGTGGAAGAGTTCTGTTCCGGCTGGCAGAGAAAATTCGGCAGAACGCCGCAACGCTTGCCGAACTCGAATGCCGGAACACCGGCAAGCCGATCGTCGAAGCCGAGTTCGACATCAATGATGTCGCGACTTGCTTCGAGTATTACGGTGGGCTGGCGACGAAGATTCTCGGCTACGTAAATCCAGTGCCGGACAATGCCGTCAGCCTCACGCTGAAGGAGCCAATCGGCGTTGCGGGGCAAATTATTCCCTGGAATTACCCTCTGCTGATGGCCGCCTGGAAGCTGGCGCCGGCGTTGGCTGCAGGATGCACGTGCGTGCTGAAGCCGGCGGAGCAGACCCCGCTTACGGCG
>DAIPJJ010000060.1:0-21736 GCA_036770325.1 Terriglobales bacterium | reverse complement strand
CTACCCCACATCCTCGCTCCAGCCCTCTAACGTCTTCTTCACGAACGCCATGAACTGGTCGGCGACCGCGCCATCGATCAGGCGATGGTCGTAGCCGAGCGTCAGATGCACAACTGACCGAATGGCGATTGAGTCAGCGCCGTCTTTGTCGGTGACGACGAGCGGCATCTTGGTGATTCCGCCCACGCCCATGATCGCCGAGTTCGGCTGATTGATGATCGGCAGGCCAAACACCGCGCCGAACTGGCCGGGATTGGTAACAGTAAACGTCGAGCCTTCGACCTCTTCCGGCTTGAGCTTCTTGCCACGGGCGCGCTCGCCGAGATCAGTGATGCCGCGCTGCAGGCCAAGGAAATTCAGTTCGTCGGCATTCTTCAGCACGGGAACGATCAGCCCCCAGTCGAGTGCGACCGCGATGCCGACGTTCACATTCCGGTGATAGCGGATGTTATCGCCATCAAGCGAAGCGTTGACGATCGGAAACTGTTGCAGGGCGATGATCGCAGCGCGAACGAAAAACGGCATGAAAGTCAGACGCGCTCCATTGCGTTGCTCGAAGCCTGACTTGAGCTTGTTGCGCAGGTTCACGATGCGCGTCAGGTCCACCTCGAACATGCAGTGCACATGCGCGCTCGTGCGGCGCGACTCGATCATGTGCTTGGCAATCAATTGCCGCATGCGCGACATGGGAACGACGTCGCCAGGAATTTCGGCAGGACGAGACGCCGGAGCAGATCGGGGTTGCTCATACGCCGATGATGTCGGGACAGAAACGTCAACTTCCCCACCCTGTCTCGCCAAACTCGGGCGAGACAAGGATGGGGCACCCGGTTCGTGTTTATCAATAAAAGCCAGGATGTCTTGCTTTGTGATTCGCCCGCCGAGACCTGTGCCTTCTACTTGCGAGAGATCCACGTTGTTCTCTCGGGCAATTTTTCGAACCAGCGGTGAGGAACGCGCGTGCTCATCTTCCTCGTGCGCGGTGGGGGCCGCAGTTGCGGGAGCTTGCGGCTTTGCTACGGGTGCTTCGGTCTTGGGCGCGGCTGGGGCCGGCGCAGCTTTCTTCTCCGCCGCAGGAGCCGCCTTCACTGCCGCACCTTCGCCATCTGATGAAATCGTGCCCACGACCGTATTCACCTGGACAGTCGTGCCCTCGGCAACCTTGATCTCCTGCAGGACACCCGATGCAGGCGCGGGAATTTCGGCGTCAACCTTGTCAGTTGAAATCTCGAACAGCGGCTCGTCACGCTGGATTTTGTCGCCCGGCTTCTTCAGCCATTTGGTGATCGTGCCTTCAACGATGGACTCACCCATCTGCGGCATAACAATGTCAGTCGCCATGATTCCTCTCTACTCGGCCCAGCGAAGGATGGTTAATCTGAATCTGAGCCAAACGCAACCGACAATTATAACGAAGGCCTCCCGTCGCAGCCGGCATGCGCGAGTGCTCCTACTTCGTTGTGAAGTGAGCGATAGGAGTTTTAAGCGCATTGCTGAAGGTTTGAAAAGCAGCAGCGGTCAGCTGGCTTTTTCGTCCGGCGCAACATAGTCTGGCGGCGGGGCCGCGCCTTCTCCGAAGAAATACTGCTCCATCTGACGGACAATAACTTCCTGGTCTTCGCGACGCGCTGGGTTCAACCGGTATTCGTTCATCAACATCTTGCAGAATTCTGCCCACTGGTTCCACGCTTGCTGCGAAACGTTTTCGTAAATCTTTCGGCCCAGCTCAGTGTCGAAAGGAGGCTCGTCAAGTCCGGGAAGGTCTTTCTGCAATTTCACGCAATGAACAATGTGGTCTGCCATGATTTGTGTCCGAAAAAAATTATCTCACAGCGAAGTGGGCAGGGGTTGGGACAACCGGCGTCGTCACCGTCAATCGGGCAAAAATAAAGGCCCGCCGAAGCGGGCCTTGTTTGTTTCAACCACCGAACTAAGCCTGCGGAGGCTGAGTCGTCCCCGGATTTGTGCTGTTCGGTGTTGTCGGAGGCGTGGTGTTCGGAGTCGTATTGGGACTCGTCGTTCCTGGCGCCGGTGAAGTCGCGTTACCGGCGGGAGGTGTGGTCCCTGGGCTTGTGTTATCGGGAGTGCTGCCCGGATTCGACTGAGGGTTCGTCTGGTTCGGAGTCGCTTCCGGTGTAGGTGTTGTTGTCGTATTCGGGGTAGTTCCCGGAGTTGTGGTTCCCGGAGTCGTGTTATCGGGATTCGTCGGGGTGGCAGTTCCTGGTGCTGGTGCTGCGGTCCCCGGCGCTGGCGCGGCTGTTCCCGGTGTATTGCTCTGTCCAGGAGTAGTCTGCTGCGTCGTGCCCTGGCCCGACATAGATCCCGAGGTCTGACCGTTATTTGAGCCAGCCGGTGCTCCTGCGGTTCCGGCCGTTCCCGGCGACCCTGCCGTTTGAAGAGCTGCCATCATTACCGGCCCTCCTTTCGGCGCGTGAACCGCTGTCGGCCCGGTGCTTGGAGGAGAATTTGACGGCGTTGAAGTCGAGTTGCACTGGTCGGCAACTTTGGTTGCGCTCGTCACGTTGAACTCTTTTGCGCCTGCGGATCCAGTCGCAGCGGCATTCGTTCCCGCTGTTGCAGTCGCAGAACCACCCGAGGCCTCCGCGCTTGCATTCGGGCCTGATGCGGTGGCCGTCGCACCCTGGTCGGGGCTCGAACTGCTGGAGCTCATGCCCGAACTGGCACTCATACCGGCCGAGCTACCTGTTACCTGCACTTCGCTCCCAATCAGCGTCCGCACAGCTTCTAAATTCCCGGTCAAGTGATAAGCAGTGCCGGACCGGTCCGTCAGTGTGTAGTTGCCGGCAATTGGCGATCCCGCAAGGCAGCCGGTGATTGCGTTGCCACTCATGGCACTGCCGCCCGTGGTTGCGTTCGCGCCTGTGTTGCCGCTGGTCGAATCCTGACCTGGCGTGGTGTTCTGGGCGGGAGTTCCCGCACCTGGCGTGCCCTGTTCCTGTGCACCCGGAGTTTGTGGTGCGGTACCAGGAGTTTGTGGCGTCGTGGTTGGTTGTTGCGGCGCCGTACTAGGTGTTGAAGTCTGTGAGCCGGCGGTCGTTCCGCTCTGCTGGTCAGAGCTTGGACCTGACGGCGATGTGCTGCTTGGCTGGGTCTGAGCCGCTACCCAGATCGCCGAAAGCAACAGCACGGAAAACAGCATGGTCTTGGTTGTCATGGCAGTCTCGCGCCTCCGATATATGTCCTTCCTTTACGAACTGTAGGCGTGAGTCGCAACCGAGGGAATCCGGTGGAATCTTTAGGCCTGCTGGCGGTGTTCCCGTACAGCGATATTGCGAGAAGAAGGGAAAAATTACAGGTGAGAGTAGCTGCCGTCCAGGCGCAACGCTGCTGGTTTAAAAACAGAGTTGCGTCTGGATCACTTCCAGTGGGTTCATCTCAGCTTTGCGGAAAACAAAGTACCCGCTGCAAAACTGCGCCGAGGAAAATCGTGCATCATACCTCAAGTTTTCTATTCGGCGCAAGACGTAATTCTCAAATCTTGCTCCAAAAAAATTTTGAATAGCAGCGTTATTTTTTGACATTTCGTTTTAATATGCAGGTAACCAGCAAGAACGGTTGCATCGAGGGGACAGTACGTGGGGTTACACGATGCAACAAGTTCCTGAGCGTCACTTAAATTCCAGCGACCTACTTGAGGTAGGTGGGCCATCCCCTCACTATAGTGCCCTGCTGCGTGCTGCCGGTATTACTGCACAGCACGACTTTCCCGGCCTGCTCTCCGAACTTTCCAAGTTGCTGCGCGACGTTTTTGATTTCACTCTTCTGAACTACGCGATTCATGACCAGGGTGCGATGCAGTTCTACACGATCGGCTCTGAGCGGTGCGCTCCGGAAGGACCCGTCGCGTTCAGTGTTGAGTCATCGTCCAGCGGTTGGGTCTGGGAGCATCAGCAGCCGCTGGTAATTGACGACTTGCACGCGGAGAGCCGCTTTCAAGAGGTCCTGCACTTCTATAGCGGCAACGGCCATCGTTCTATTGCAACTCTGCCTCTTACGAGTACAGGCGGATGCATAGGATCTATTTCGATAGGTAGCAGCGACGCCGCCCAATTCGACAAAGATGCGTTGAGTTTTCTGGAAGCTCTGGCCAGCTTGTTTGCATCCGCGCTTGAGAAATCCACGGCCCAAAAATCTTCCTGCAGAGGAATTGCGCAAGATGAAACATCACATCTTCTGCACTCCGCTTCTGTCGATCTCGACGCTACAGCAGAAGATGACTACGAGAACTTGAAGCGCAAACACGAACAATTACAGACGGTCGTCGAAATACAACGGGTTCTGGCCACCTCACAGCTCGACCTGCCGGGCATGTTCGCCGCAGTTTCGAAGTCGTTGCAAAAGGCGATCCCGCATGACGCTGCCTTTGTAACGCTGTGGCGCAAGGAAGAGGCAGTATTCGAAATCTATGCGGTTGAGCCGGAAGAATTCAAGCTGCGCATGCAGATACCGAAATTAAAGGTGGGCCAAACCCTGACTGCTCAGGTGCTGGCCCGGGCGGCGGAAGGAGAAATCGTCCGCCGCAAAGAACTCACCGAACAGTCTCAAAGATTTGGTCATTTACGCATTCCACTCGAGGCCGGCCTGATCAGTTGGTGCGTGTTGCCCATAAAGTCTCCGAACGGCCTCGTGGGGGTCTTATATCTCGGTAGCCGGTGCGAGGATGAGTTCACTGAACGCGATCTGGAATTGCTTCGTCCTTTAGCAGATGCGATGGCATTTTTCATCGAGAATGCGCAGGCGCGCGCAGCCGTGGAGGTTGAGAAAGAACGCCTGAAGATCCTGTTGGATATCAGCCGGACTTTGAGCTCTACTCTCGAGTGGAAAAAGCTTTTCCAGGACATCTCTACTTGCCTTCGCAGGCTCCTCGGGCAGGACTACGCGAACCTGGCGCTTTACGATGTGGCCGCCGATCTGATGCATTTTCACGCATTGGATTTTCCCGAGAGCCAGGGGCTGATCGCTTCCGAAACTATGGTCCGCGTATTCGAGTGCCCAACCGGCATTGCGTTTCGCGCCCGCGAAACTCGGATCTTCGGGCGAGCGGAGCTGCAACAAATCGGTTCCGATTTCAGTCAGAAGATTCTGGCGGAAGGCATCAACTCCATCTGTTGCGTACCGCTTGCCAGTCGTGGACATTACCTGGGAGCTCTGGCCGTCGCCTCCAAGCGTGAGAACGCCTTCCGTTCGCTTGAGGTTGATTTGTTGGAGCAGTTAGCGCCACAGATTGCAAGTGCGCTCGACAACTCACGGTCTTATGCCGAAATTTCGCACCTGAAAGATAAGCTGGCCAAGGAAAAAGTGTATCTGGAGCAGGAAATCAGGGACGCGCTCGATTTCGAAGACATCATCGGTGGAAGCGAGCCACTGGCGCGCATTCTGGATCAGGTGAGAATCGTTGCGCCCAGCACGGCCACCGTGCTGATTCTCGGCGAAACCGGCACCGGAAAGGAAATGGTAGGCCGCGCAATACACCGGCTGAGCTCTCGATCTTCGGGAAATTTCGTGAAGCTGAATTGTGCTGCCATACCCACCGGACTACTCGAAAGCGAACTTTTTGGGCATGAAAAAGGAGCGTTCACGGGCGCTGTGAGCCAGAAAATCGGACGGCTCGAACTGGCAGACAAAGGCACACTGTTCCTCGATGAAATCGGCGAAATCCCTGCCGAACTGCAACCCAAGCTCCTGCGCGTTCTGCAGGACCAGGAATTTGAGCGGCTGGGCGGCACGCGCACAATTCGCGTGAATGTGCGTCTTCTGGCGGCAACAAACCGCGATCTTGCGCGGGCAGTGAGCAATCATGAGTTTCGTGCAGACCTCTACTATCGGCTCCATGTATTCCCAATCCGCGTCCCCTCACTCCGCGAGCGCGCGCAAGACATCCCGCTGCTCGTTCACCACTTCGTGCAGAAATTTGCCCGTCGCATGAATAAGCAGATCGAAGCTGTTCCCGCCGAGGCCATGCGTGCGTTGGAGCAATGGCATTGGCCAGGAAACATCCGCGAGCTTGAAAACTTCATTGAGCGGTCCGTGATTCTCACCGAAGGCACGACCCTTCACGTTCCGATCGGTGAACTCTCGTCTTTGAGTGATCTACCTGAGCAGAGTGGTCAAGCCACGCAGGTTGCCAGCTCCAGCCCCCAGACTCTGGAAGAGCTGGAGCGGGAATACATCCTGAAAGTGCTGCGCCAATCCGACGGGGTTATTTCAGGTTCTACTGGTGCTGCTGCACGCCTCGGCATGAAGAGAACAACTTTGCAATCAAAAATTCAGCGTCTTGGCATTCGACGCGAAGAATACGGCTATTGACTGCCGCTGTTCAACTCAGGACCTGCTTCAGAGGGCAAATCACGGCTGTTCGTCATGGTCTGACGAACTTTCGGCGGCGGTGCCGCTCTTTCGGCATATTCTCCTCGCGAATCTGGCGGTCTGATTCATAAGTACACACCGGATGGATACTTATGTAGTCATGCTCGTTTGGTATCCCATGTGCTCTCCTCTGCGTCACGTTTGCATTTTTCGGGGAGACCGAAATGCCACTTCGGGAAGCGTTGGGGCTTTCCATCGGCAGTCAGACCCAGGTTCCGGTTCCACTTGTAAGCGGGTTTCCTGTCAAAAAACCGTGCCGTTCAGTTTCTGCTGCGTCTTTCGTAGTGCCGAAGGTCGCACTGCGAAAGCGTCAGGATTCCTATCCAGCGAGAATCGACCCTCTCTACCTTTTCTATTGCGGACTGAAATGGCATAAGTCCGGAGAAACGGCCGCAGGCTGGGAGTTGGTACAGGCGATGCGCTCAAACAATGCTGGTGCGCGCGCTCTCGCGGCGGAACTTCTTTCCGAAACCGAAGACGGACGCCTGCTGGTCCGCGACCTGCGTCGCACTCGGCCCGCTTTAAAAACGCTGGCCAGCATTAGCCGCGAGGCGAACGACAACCCACCTGTGGAAAGAGAAACTATGAACACTCCTTATGGCTTGCCGATTGTCGAGAATTGCATTCAATGTTCACTCCGGAAAGACGGTTGGTTTTGCCATCTGTCGCAGGATCTCCTGCGTTCGTTCCACGCTTCCAGTCACCTCGCCACTTATCCCGCCGGGGCAATTCTCTTCGTTGAGGGTCAGATGCCGCGTGGCGCTCTGGTGCTTTGCTCAGGACGAGTAAAGCTTTCGACAACTTCCAAAGAAGGAAAAGTGCTGGTACTGAAAGTAGTCGAGCCCGGCGAAGTTATCGCCCTAAGTGCCGTAATCTCCGGAGAACCGTACGAGATCACGGCGGAGACGTTGGAGCCTTGTCTGGTCAACTTTGTTGACCGTGAAGGGCTGCTCCGGCTGATAGAGCGGAGCGGAGAACTGGGACTCCGCTCCGCACTGGCCGTTAGCCGGGAATTCCAGTATGCGTACCGCGAAATTCACGAATTGGTGCTCGCGCGATCATCGTCAGGAAAACTCGCACGGCTGCTGCTCTCGTGGGTGAACGGAATGGAACCTGCGCGCGAGTTGCGGATTCACGCTCCCGTTACGCACGAAGAAATGGCACAGCGCATCGGAGCCTCGCGCGAGACGGTCACGCGATTGATCAGCGAGCTCAAAAAGAAAGATTTGATTCGTTTGGACGGTGCCACATTAATTATCAAAAACCGGACAGCACTCGAAGCAATGGCCATGTAACTGCTGCTCACGCAATGCGGCCGGACCCTCCTCCCCGGCCGCATTTCTTTTTCTGTACGGCGTTTAGTAAGTGCCTAGCTTGACCCTCACAACTTTGCCTTGATGAGTGAAGTTCAAGCCGTAATCGGTTTCATCGCCGTTCCACAAGCGAAGAAATTTCCAGTTGCCACTTTCGTACCGGCCTTCTTCCGCGCGCAGGATTTGCATTTTTCCCGCATCTTGTGCCGAAGATTCGAACTCGACCCTTGCATCCACACCGGTTACGAGGAATTCATCCGGCCCAAGCTGTGCTACCAGCGCGCGGCCTCGGTGCTCTTTTGTGCCCGGCGGCTTGCCCTCGCGCCCAAATTGGCGATACCCAAATGAAACCATCGCCCGCCACTTGCCGAAATCAATTGCAATCTGTGGTTGTCCAAGTTCTTCAACTGCGGTCTTCACCTTGCCTTCAAAATTCAGCCGCGCGATCTCACGATCCATCGGCCCAATCAGAGCGTAGTTTTCTGTGTGAACGGCCGGCGGTTTGTCATCCTGGATCGTCCAGCCGGTGTAGTCGATTCCGAATGGAGAGAAACCGATCGCTCCATCACCGAGCGCGTAGAAGAAGAGCTTGCCAAAAGAATCATCGAGTCCTGTCTCCGGCACCCACACGGGGTTATCAGGGCGATGAAACTGGTTCAGTGTTTCACGATATGCATCCGAATCGTCAGTGTAGATGTCCGGCCCGATCATGTCGATTGCAGGAGCAGCCGCCTTCCAGACGTCAAGCATGTTGTAGGTTGGGCCGCCGCTCGGATAGCTGACTCCCGGAATCGCATCGGGTTTGTACTTCAGCCAGTTGTTCACGTACATCGGCAGCGGATACTCCGCCTTACCCGCGACCGCGACGTCGTTGATATAGTGAGCGACGGAGTATGCAGAAAAAGTTTCATCCGCATCCGCGCCGAACACTTCCTTCCATGTGCCCGAATGCCGGTGCAGAGCCTGCACCAGATCACCTGGCACTTGCGACTGGAATATTTTTTCAGCAGCCGGCGAATAGTCGCGCACGCTGCCCAGGGTCCCGGATTCGTTCTCGACCTGCACGAGCAAGACCGTGTGCTGGTCGCCATCGATCTGCTTCAAATGTTGCATCAATGCCGCGAAGGCCTTCTTGTCCGCCGCAAGATTGGCTTCAGAATGTGGCGAGAGTACATCCAGCCGCTCGCCGCGATCATTTATCACCCGCGGATATTGCACCGGATCGGTTTTGATCCATTCGGGAACGTAGTGCATCCTGCCGTTCTTCCACGTCCCGAACCACAACAGGACTAAGTACACATGGTGCGCGCGCGCCTGTTTTACCAGTTCATCGACAATAGAAAAATCGAACCTGTCGCGCTGCGGCTCGAGTTGTTCCCAATAAACTGGAGCCTCGACGGTGTTCGCGTGCATGGCTTCGATTGCCGGCCACACCTGTGGCAGGACTGATGGCCACGCGCTCGAATTGTTGATCTGCGCGCCAAGAATCAGGAATGGCTGGCCGTCAACAAACAACGCGTAACGGCCGTCTTTCTTGGCCAACCGAGGCGTCTCGGCGCTGACACTCGCAATTAGAAATGAGAACAACAGAGCAAAAACTGGAATGGCTGTCTGCGGTCTCACGATCATGATTACGCACCCCCAAAGATGTGGGAAAAAGTGTAGTTGAAATTCGGCAAGTGGGCGAGAGTAATACCGCGATCAAATGGAACCGCGCCGGGCGAACGTGCATCTTTGAAGTGAGGAGAACTCGGTGACAGCCGCCATCATTGCCTTAGTCGTCGCATTCCTATCACTGCCAGTTCTGCTCATACGCTTCCGGAAAAGATGGGTCGCCGCTTTTAATCTGCGAGTCACGAACCGTATTACCGGCAAATTCGCCGATCGTCTTCCCGGCTTTGGAATCATTACTCACGTCGGGCGGAAATCGGGCCGTCGATATCACACGCCGGTCAACGTTTTTCGTGCGACTGGGGAATTTCTGGTTGCGCTCACGTATGGCAGCCAGGCAGAGTGGGTGAAAAACGTGCTCGCGGCTGGAGGGTGCGAACTCGTGACCCACCGCGCCAAGTATCAAGTCGCCAATCCCGCGATAGTTCACGATCCCACCCGAGAACAGTTTCCGTTCGTGGTGCGCACAATCCTGGGCATTATCGGCGCGAACGACTTTATGCGGCTATCGATTGTGCGATAGCAAACTCACGCAGGCACTTGGGGGTGCGTTTTGACCCGGTTCTCGCGATGGCCTGTTTTGCTTCTGGTTAGTGAGGCTTTTGCGAGGCTCGCAGGAGAGCCTCGTATTTACGTGCGGGAAAGCCCTCTCAGAAAATTTCTTTCGCGGCAATGACTGTGTTCGAGTGGATGGTGACGGTGTCTTCTACTCGTTGCGCGTAGCCGCCTGCGTAAGTCACCATGATCGGAATGCCCTGTGCTTTCGCCGCTCGGAAAACTAATTCGTCCCGCTTCTTGAGTCCATCAATCGTCAGCGCCAGGCCGCCAAGCTGGTCTTCATGATAAGGATCGGCGCCAGCAATGTAGCAGATCAAATCCGGAGTGAACTGGCGCAAGCCGGAGCTGAGCGCGTTGTCGAGCCAGGCAAGATAGTCATCGTCCGTGATGCCGTCGGGGAGATCGACATCAATCGACGATGCCGGCTTGTACGCGGGATAGTTGTTCTGCTGATGGAGCGAAATGGTGAATACATCCCCGGCGTGGGCGCCGCGCATGAGCGGCTTCCTGCCGAGAACCGCAGGACTGCTGGATGGCAGCGGTTCGCTGGAACCACGCGTTCCGGCGAAAATTGCTGCCGTACCGTTGCCGTGGTGAACGTCGCAATCGACGGTCATTGCGGTGCGAATTTTCGAGTCGTGCTGCATGCGGCGAATCGCGACCGCGACATCGTGAATCATGCAGAAGCCTTCCCCATGATCGGGGAAGGCGTGGTGGAAACCGCCGCCTATATTGACTGCAACACCGTCGGCAAGTGCACGCTGAGCTGCGAGAATCGACCCACCAGCGGCCAGCCAGAATGCCTTCACCAGCTCAGGCGAAAACGGAATTTCAAGCTCCAGTTCTTCGCGCGCGGAAAGTGTCCCGTTTTTTAACTTCTTCACGTATTCGGCTGTGTGTACGAGAAGAATGTCCTGATCGGACGCGGGCTGAGGAGTGATGAAATCCTCGGGGCCGGCGACTCCGGTTTCAATCAAGCGGCGGGAAATACGGCGATATTTCTCCGCCGGGAAAACATGCTGCCCAATGGGGAGGAAGTATTCGTCACTGTAGATGAGCTTGAAGGGGAGCATGCGGGGATTTACTGATCATATCTAATTGGTTGTCATCCCGAACTCGGACGTGAAAGCGGGCGAGAGAAGGATCTGACAAGACGTGTGTCTCCGCATGAACGACGGCGACGTTGGTCGACTGCAAACGGCGTCGACAGCACAAACAGACGTCAGGTCCCTCTGCCGCCTTCTGACGAAGGTCGGCTTCGGGATGACAATCGTTATTGTTTTTTGCGAGAGGGCGGCTCTGGTGGAATTGGACGCCGTATCGGCACAATGGCTCCCCGCGCAGGATCGCTCGCCGCGTGGGCGCGGGTGAGCACTTCTTCCTGAATGTATTTCACGAAGTCCTGAATCTGGCGCTGCATCTCTTCCATGCGCTCGCGCATTTGCAGGATGATCGCCATCCCACTGATATTCACGCCCAGGTCGCGCGCCAGGTTCAGAATGAATTCGAGCCGCTGCAGATCTTCGTCGGTGTAGAGGCGGGTATTGCCTTCGGTGCGGGAAGGCTTAAGCAGGCCTTCACGCTCATAGAGCCGCAACGTCTGGGGATGGATGCCATACATCTCAGCAACCGCTGAGATCATGTATGCGCCTTTCGAGCGGCGTTTCGTCATCGAGAGAAATACTACAACAAGAACAACGAAGCCACGGATTGACACGGATCTTCACGGATCGGAAAATCCGTGCAATCCGTTTGATCCGTGGCTGATTTATTGAACCGATTGCTCCTGCGGTACTGCCCACCCTTGTGGCCGGATTGCCTGGTTCGCGAAGTATGCCACGACGCCTGCGGCGATCAAGATTAGCCCAAAGGCGAACGAACTCATTCCCAGGATGCGCTCGCTCTCGCTGCGAATCACCGAAAAGCCCAGAAGGAATAGCGGAGCAATTCCCACCAGTATCGCGCCGAGCATCCCACCTGGAACTCGGAATGGTCGTCGCAGTTCCGGTTCCCGCACCCGAAGGAAAATCAGGGCAACGAACTCGAGCGCCAGGCTCGCTCCATAAAGAAGAATGTCGATGGTGACCAGGCGATCAAGTCCTATTCCGACGCACAAGGCCCAGCCCGTTGCACAGGCTGCGATCGAGACCCAAGGAGCACGCGTGCGCGGATGTATTTTGGTCAACACCTGCGGCAACATTCCATCTTGCGCCATCGCCAACGGCAGGCGGGAGTAGCTCATTACTAGCGCGTTAAACATTCCAAAGGCGCTCACCATTCCGCCAACCACAAGAGCTATCCGCAAGACGGGTCCGCCCAGAAGTCCAGCGATGTCCGCCCAGGAACCTGTTTCCCATGCGCCTGCAGGAAGTCCGGTCATCCAAACCGCCGCCACCGGAAGGATGTAGCTCAAGGCAATGATGAAGACCGCCGTGAGCATTGCACGCGGATATGTCCGCTGCGGGTTATCGACCTCAGTGGCGATAGTCGAGGCGTTGTCCCATCCCATGTAATTCCACATGCAGATCAGCAGTCCGCCGATCATGTCCACGGTGGAAGTCGTCGGGGTGGTGACTGCGTTGATGAGCGCGTGGTACTTGAACGGCGCCAAAACAACCACGGCTGCGAACGGCGCCGAAAGGGCAAGAAATAGCCATAGTGATGTGTCAGAGACAGCCTTCACGCCGGCAATGTTGAGCAGAGCACAAACCAGGACAATGGCCACGGCCACCATGATTCCCCGGTAGCCCACCGAGAACCACGGAAACAGGCGCGTCAGGTAGGCGACGAACAGCGTCGGATAGATGGCCATGTCGAACTTCGAGGCCACCAGCGAGAGCCACGCCTCCTGAAAGCCCCAGAAGTCACCCATCGCGCGCCGCACCCAGGAGTAATATCCGCCCTCGTTCGGCAATGCGCTCGAGAGTTCACCCAGCATGAATGCGGTAGGCAGGCTCCAGAGAATTGGTGTGAGAATCAGGAACAGGATGGCGCGGCTGTATCCGGCGCCATGCACGATGTCCTCAATACCGTAAGTTCCGCCAGAAACCATGAAGAACGTGGCGGCGACCAGCGGCCAGAGCGTGAGGCGGACGGACTTCTTTCTTGCGATGGGAACGAGAGTGGGCGGGACTTCCTGACGTGGGGCGCTAGCTGTTGCCAATTCCGATGGCTTCCTCCTTGGAGCGGTGAGTCACGAGCGGCGAGCTGCGAGCAATCAAGAACTCAGCGCTCGCTGCTCATCGCTGTGGAATTTAATCTAAATAAAATTTCCACAGATGCAAGAAGAATTTCGTCAATTTTTTCTGCCGTAGAGCTTGGGTAAGTCCAAATCTCCGACCACAGAGATCACTGAGTTCCAAGAGAAATTCAGAGAGCTTGGATTGCCGAGTGAGTTGCCTCTGTGGATGTTCTCTGTGTGACTTTGTGTTCTCCGTTGTAAGGCTTCTTGCCGCTCGGATCGTACGGGTCTGCTTTGGGATGGATAAAAAAGCTCGACCACAGAGATCACTGAGTTCCACAGAGAAATCCACAGAGCTTTGGATTGCCCAGTGTATCGCCTCTGTGGATGTTCTTTGTGTGACTCTGTGTTCTCTGTGGTAAGGCTTTTCGACGCTCGGAATCGTACGGTCTGCTTTGGATGGATAAAAAGCTCGACCAGAGAGATCACCGAGTTCCAGGGAAAAAATCCACAGAACAGAAAAAATCTTCTACGAGATTCATCTTTTCAAGCCGAGTGCCTGCAGGGTGAGTTCGTCAGGAACATTCGAGCCGTCTGTGCCGCCGTTCACGACGCCAAAGCCTCGGCTATTGTCGCGGCCGCCAAAGTCCCACATGTTCCAGCCAATGCCGTCGTGCTCGAGCGCCGTGCGCACGTCATGCAGCCAGCGAGCACGGTCTTGCGCATCAGAATCCCTGCGATAGACTCCGAATTCGTTGCAGGTGAGCGGCACGTTCCAGTGCTTTGCCCAATCGGCGGCCTGGCCGATCTCAGCGGCGATCCGGTTCGCATCCCAGTGATCAAGTCCATACTCGAGCACTGAATAACGGTTCACGGCATCGGGTTGGTCGTTTGCGACTTTCTGCACGTTTTCCATGTTGGAGGGATAGGCGAGCTTGTTTTCAAAGTGCCAGTAGTTCACGCCCCAGGTTGCGCCCTGATGAGTGAAGGTGTGCGGCTCGTAGTAATGGAAGTTGTAAATGACATTCGGGTCTTGGAGAGGCGTCAACGAGACCAGGTCCGGGATGTCCGACCAGTTTGCCCCCGCAGCGATGATCGTGTGCTTCGGCGCTCCCTCCCGAATCGCATTCGCCAGACTTGCCTGCACTCCCGCCCAGCGGTAGCGGTCGCGGAATTCCGGCTCGTTCAGAATTTCGAAGTACACCATCTCGGGATCGTAGGTGGAGTAGTGGCGTGCGATCGCTCGCCAGAAATCCGAGAACTGCTCGACGAATTCATCACGCTGAACGAGCTTCTGCTTGAAGTCGCTGTCAGGGTGCACGTCGATGATGACCGCGAGACCATGATTAAGAATCATCTTCACCGCAGCGTCCAGATAGGCGACGTATTCGGGAGGAAGCTGGTCGGCCATGTTGTGCCGCATCATGGGTGCAGGATTTACGCTCAGGCGAACGTGGTCGAAACCCATCGACTTAACCAGCGCAATGTCGGTGTCGGTGGTCCAGCTATCGAAATGTTCTTTGGTGTAGCCCTTCGGGTCGTAAACCTGCGCAAACCACTCGCTCAAGTTAATGCCATGACGAAGATGGGCCGCACGGCGATGCGCGAGAGAGTTGGCTTGTGCGAAACCGTTCAGCGGTAAGAAAACAACGAGCAGCAGCAGACATTTGTTCATAAGTGGTCAGGTGCTAGTGATCCATGCCCCTGTGTATGTTCTCTGTGCACCACTGTGATCTCTGTGGTTGGTGTTTTAAAAGCTTGAACCAGAGATCACAGAGGCACACAGAGCAAATCCACAGAGGGAAATATTTTCACTCACCACTAGCCACTGATCACTAGCCACTAAGTATTGGCAGCGCTCTGACGCGCTTCTTCGTCGCAGCGTAGATCGCATTGCACAGCGCGGGGGCGAGCGGCGGCAATGGCGGTTCGCCCACTCCGGTCGGCTGCTCGTTACTTGGAACGAAATAGGCTTCGACCTTCGGCGCTTCGTTCATGCGGATCGGCTGATAGTCATCGAAGTTGCCCTGAACAACTCGCCCATCTTTGATTGTGATTTGCGCTCGCAACGCATTCGCCAGACCGTAGATCACGGCGCTTTGAATCTGCTGCTCCAGGATGTTCGGATTCACCACCTGCCCGCAATCGACAACCGACACAACGCGGTGAACACGCGGCTGGTCATTCTCCATGGAAATTTCGACAACGTCTGCGGCATACGTGCTGAAGCAACCGAAGCAGGCGATCCCCCGGTAGCGGCCCGCGGGCAAAGGCTTGCTCCAGGGCGCCTTCGTTGCGGCGAGCTTGAGCACGTTGCGCAAGCGTGCCGTGCTCCAGGATGTATCGAAATACTTGATCTCGGAGTCTTTCGCTAGTAAACGCAGCCGATATGCGAGGGGGTCTTTGCCGGCTGCTGCGGCCAACTCATCAATGAAACTTTCACTTGCGAACGCCATTTGCAGTGCATAGACCGAGCGCATCCAGCCGAGCGGGACTGGCGTTTCGGTGGCCACCGACTCCAGCGAGATATTCGGAATCGGGTACAGGAACGAAGCTTCATCGGGAAAATCGGGATCGACGCCGTTTGCTCCTGGCTGTCCTTTTTGTGCGCTGATGGATGGGCCAATTGTGCGATGCGCGAACGAGGTCGGCCAGCCGTCTTCGCCGACCGTTGCACTGAGTTTATGCAGGCTGACGGGACGATACGGCGAGCAGCGCATGTCATCTTCGCGCGTCCACGTGACCTTCACTGGCGCATTGATGGCCTTTGAGACCAGCGCCGCTTCGACTGCGTAATCATGCTCAAGGCGCCGTCCGAAGCCGCCGCCGAGAAACGTGACGTTTACCTTTACTTTCTCAGGCTTGAGGCCAAGAACTTGCGCGATGGTGTCACGGCAATCCTGCGGAACCTGCGTCGGCGCCCAGATTTCGCATTCACTACCGCGAAAATGCGCAGTGCAATTGCCCGGTTCCATGGGAGCGTGCGCCATGAATGGAAGCTGATACTCGGCTTCAATTTTCTTTCCTGAGGCCTTCGAAACGTCACCAACGGTAAAGAACTTCGCCGCCTTGCTTTCGTCAGCCTTGCGAAGGGAATCGAAAATCGCCGTCGAGTCCAAAGACTTATTCGCTCCGTCATTCCACGTTATTTTGAGCGCGCGTCGGCCTTTCAGCGCGTTCCAGGTGCTGTCGGCGACAACGGCAACGGCGGAGTCGCTGACCTTTCCGACAAAACTCACCCCAGGTACTTGCTTCGCGGCACTGGCGTCGAAGTCAGCAACCTTGCCGCCGACAGTCTCGCAGCGAGCGAGCACGGCATACTTCATATCAGGAACGCGGAAATCGATCCCGTAAATCGCCGATCCATTGACTTTCGAAGGTGTATCGAGCCGCGGGGTGGATTTACCGACCAGCGTGTAGTCTCCTGCCTTGAGCGGGGGATCTTTCGGCACGACGAATTTACTCGCGGCCTCCGCCAATTCACCGTAACTGGCCTTGCGCCCCGCAAAGGAATGAACGACGTAACCGTTTTCCGCCTTGCAGTCCTCCGTCGGAACGCTCCACTTCTCTGCCGCCGCACTGATCAGCATTTCGCGGGCTTGCGCGCCGGCTGTTCGCATTGGGTCCCATGTGGTGCGTACGCTGGCGCTGCCGCCGGTGGTCTGATCGCCAAAAAGAGTGCTCGCGCCGGCCTGCTCAATCGTGATCTGCTTCAAATCGACTTCGAGCTCTTCGGCAAGAATCATGGGCAGCGCGGTCCAGACTCCTTGCCCCATTTCCGAGCGCGCAACAACGATGGTGATTTTTCCATCGGGAGTAATCCGCAAATATGCGCTTGGCGACAGGGAAATTTGCGGCTGCGCCGACGCGCGCGGAAAATGGATTCCGATCACCAGACCGGCACTGGCTGCAGCGGTCGTTCCCAAGAATCCGCGACGGGAAATCGTGGTCACTTGGCGGCTCCTGCTGCTTTCGGCGTCGCGGCGCGGTGAATGGCGCGTCGAATGCGCTCGTAGGTACCGCATCGGCAGATGTTCCCAGACATGAATTCGGTAATTTCGTTATCGGTTGGATGTGGCGTTTTCGCAAGCAGCGCGGCCGCAGCCATGATTTGCCCACTTTGGCAATAGCCACACTGCGGGACATCTTCGGCGATCCAAGCCTTCTGCAGGGGATGCAGCCCGGTACTGCCCAGGCCCTCAATGGTCGTGATCCTTTTTCCGCTTACCTGCGAGACCTGAGTGATGCACGACCGAGTCAGCGCGCCGTCGACGTGCACACTGCACGCACCACAAAGACCCGCGCCGCAGCCGAATTTTGTTCCGGTGAGTTGAAGATTGTCGCGAAGAGCCCAGAGCAGGGGCGTATCGGGGGAGACATCAATCGTTTTACTGGTGCCGTTTACGAGGAGCGTGAACTCGGCCATGGGGAAGGAACATCCTAGACCAAATCAGGCAAACAGAAAACTGCTAAGCCGAATCTAGGTCCTCAATGAGAAAAGGGTTCACAGCTCGCGAGCCAGACAGAACTAGTCGTGGTGCTCGTGTCCGCCGTGCTGTTCGTGCTCTTCTCCTTGATGACTCTCAGGCGAAGTGCCGAAAGCGCTCTTCAAATACTGCTGCACTCCGGGCGGGAGCTTCTCAAGACGCGACAGAAATGCCGTCAGCTTCCAGATGTCCTGATCGGAGAGAGCATGGTTCCATGCGGGCATACCCGTGTAGCGGACCCCGGTGCCGATCGCGTAATAGATGTGCCACTCGGGGTCGTCGAGTGGATCGAGGATGAGCTGCGGAGGCGGTGGGTACATGGAATGTTCGAGCACACTTGGCTTGTAATCGAGTGTACCGTGACAGACGGCGCAGTTCATTGTGTAAAGCTTGGCGCCGTCGATCAGGTTCTCGTCCGTCGCTGGAACAGGGTTGGTAGCGCGAGGAGCGTGCCGGTCCATGGAGGAATCCATGGCGGACATCGCGATCCTGCGCTCAAAGGCCGGGGGAGTTGCATCTGCTCGCGTGGGAAACAGGCCAAATTGCGCCACCAGTAGCGCGGCCACGAACAGCAGAACCAGCGTGACGATAATCCCGAGTATGAAGCCTCTCATATCTTCTCCTCAGAGATGAGTTCACAAATGCAAATTGGTTACAACCTGAATTGCAAAAATTTAAGACAGAGGCTCTGCCTTAATAAGACTTCAGCCAGCGTGCCTTTTCGACCACGTCGCGCAATTGTGGCAGAAATCGCTCTTCTTGGGGAGGCGAAAAAGGTACTGGAGTGTCCAGGGCCGCTATACGGACGATCGGACCATCGAGATCATCAAATGCCTCTTCATTGATGATGGCGGTAATTTCCCCGGCTAGACCCCCGGTGCGCGTGTCTTCATGCAGGATGATGACCTTGTTCGTCTTGCGGACAGTCTGGGTGATCGCATCTCGATCCAGCGGTGCGAGTGTACGTAGATCAAGAACCTCAAGTTCCAGTCCTTCTTTCGCGAGCAGTTCGGCTGCCTCTATCGCGGTGTGCACCATTGCGGCGTAGGTGATCACGCTGATGTCGCGACCCTCGCGCGCAACCCTTGCCATCCCAATTGGAACAACGTAATCGTCTGCCGGGATCTCTTCTTTGATACGGCGGTACAAATATTTGTGCTCAAAGAACACAACCGGATTGTTGTCCCGGATCGATGCCTTGATCAGACCTTTGGCGTCGTACGGAGTGGCCGGACAAACCACTTTCAGCCCGGGATTGTGCACAAACCACATCTCCGGATTCTGCGAGTGAAACGGCCCGCCGTGCACGTTGCCGCCACTCGGTCCACGCAAGACAAGTGGCGCCGGCGCTCCCCACAGGTAGTGCGTTTTGGCGACCATGTTGCTGATCTGGTTCATGGCGCAAGCGATGAAATCCATGAACTGAAATTCGGCCACGGGGCGCATGCCGGTCAGCGATGCTCCGAAAGCTGCGCCGACGATCGCAGACTCTGCGATGGGAGTATCGATCACACGCTCCGGGCCGAAGCGATCGATCAATCCTTCAGTAATCTTGAACGCGCCGCCGTAAATGCCAATATCCTCGCCGAGGCAGAAGACGGAAGGATCGCGCTCCATCTCTTCCGAGATCCCCTGGCGAATGGCTTCCAGATAGGTAAGAACTGGCATTTAATCTCTCAGTGCGGCAGAAAGTTTCCTTGCGGGAACCGGCTTGCTCGGCGGATTTCTCACTTCGACCTTGAATGGCGCGGAATCCACTTCGCGCACCTTCGAACTGCCGTGGGTCTCATCGCAGCCGCTAACGCGATGGCTCAATACGCGCTCGTACCACCAGGCCGTGAGCACAGCCGCATCGTCTGCGTGAATGTCGGCAACGCAGTTCTCCAAGCCGCATTCGACTCTACCATGCAGCCGGATATCCAGCCACTTGCCGGGCGCGAGCGCGAGATAGCTGTTCTTGTCATCGGGGTCAGCAAAAAGCGCCCCGCCTGAATCCAGAATCACCGGGATGCCGCGATGCTTGCCGGTAAGCAGACGAAACGAAACGTCCCCCACGTCGTACTTTTCTTCGGTGCGGTCAGTGGAGGTGCGAAGCACCCGCTCGCCATCGGGAACCACTGGAACCAGAAGCGCGGATTCGCCGGTGTTCTTCAGCCGGACCGTTGCACTGAAGTCGTTGCCGATCTCGAGCGTGGCGGGCAGAACTTCGACGATCGTCAACTGCAGTGCTTTGGAGTCATTTTCGGAACCGGCCTGTGACGGCATCTCGGCGATAGATGAATTCGCCTTCTCGCAGGTCTGCGACACAGAAAGATGCTCAGATGGAACGCGAGATCCTTGAGTGAGGTCGCGAAAGGCAGCCATCTGCGCATGCGCGATAAGCGAAAGGGCAGCCGTTGAAACGATCACGGCGAGACCGCCGCAAAACATGCCAGTTCTGCCGCGCATAAGACGAGAGTTTACTACGTGTGAGACTTGCATAGACGCCCGCTGCGGCCCGCTTTTTCGCCGGTCATTGCAACGACGACAAAGGCACGCTTATAGTGTGATGCTTGGAGAACAGAGTTTGCGCCTCCTGATCAATTGGATTTTGAGCGCGCTGGCGGTGTGGGTAGTCTCGCGCCTGATTTCCGGTTTCCATGTCGCAAATGTTGGTTCCGCGCTGATTGCCGCATTGGTCATCGGCCTGGTTAATGCCACGCTGGGTTTGGTCGTGAAGATCATCACGTTCCCGTTGACCATCCTTACGCTCGGCATTTTTTGGCTGGTGATAAACGCCCTTATGCTCGAGATGGCGGCTGCGGTTGTCCCGGGTTTCCGCGTGGATTCATTCGCATCTGCCTTCTGGGGCGCCATCATTTTGAGCCTGGTGAACATGTTCCTCCGCTGGCTGGTTGGAACGGGGAAGAAAGAAGCGTAATTGCGTTGCATGGAGGCTAGGCTGACGTTCGGAAGTAACATTCCGCTGAAAATGGCTATTGACGCGCCTTCCGGTAGGTGAGCTACACTCAAACAAAGAGTTCCCTGTACGTTTCAATATCGCGTTGGAGCGCGGGATGAATCATTTCCTTCTGTCGCTGATCGTACAATTTTCGCTTGCTTTCGGAGTCGCGGGTCTGCTTTGGCCAGAACGGCTCGTCTCTGTTTTCGATGTCTTGATGTTTCCCTGGCCTGCCACCTATAAACTGGTACGCGCCAACGCCTGGGCAGCAATCACGCTTTCCCTGCTCTTATTCGTGGCGCTCGTGGCGGGTCTGCGCGCCTAGACAGCTCTTTATCCCGTTTGACGGCCAAAGTCCAAGCATTTAGCTTCGAGAACTGGACAGCTAGATGAAAAATCTTGGCATTTTACTCTCCGGCCGCGGATCAAATTTCGAAGCTATCGCAAAAAATGTGGTCTCCGGAAAAATTCGTGACGCACGAATCGCGATCGTAATTTCGAACCGAGCCGACGCCGGGGGGATCGCAAAGGCGCGCGAGTTGGGCCTGGAAACTGCTGTAATTCTTTCCAAAGGTAAGGCACGTGAGGAACATGATCGTGAGGTGGTCTCTCTGCTTCAGCAGCACAAAGTCGATCTCGTGTGCCTCGCAGGATACATGCGCCTGCTTTCGCCATGGTTTGTGAAGCAATTCCCGCAACGCATTTTGAATATTCACCCATCGTTATTGCCGGCATTTCCCGGACTCGAGGCGCAAGAGCAGGCATTCGCTTACGGAGTAAAAGTCGCGGGCTGCACGGTTCATTTCGTGGACGAAGAACTCGACCACGGGCCGATCATCGTGCAGAAAGCGATACCGGTTCTCGACAGCGATGACGAACAAACCCTCGCCGCGCGCATTCTGGAGCAGGAGCACATCGCCTATTCGGAAGCGATCAACCTCGTGCTGGGCGGAAAGTTCGAGGTCGTTGGGCGGAAGTTGCGGGTTGCGAGCGGATCGATTCCTTCCTTATGAAAAATTCCTTGAGACATCAAATTCGCTCGATTGTGAGAGCGCGGCTCGCCAAATCTGCTTTGTTATAATCGACTTCGGCCCACGCGATTTGTGGCGCTATCGTCTAGGGGTTAGGACGGAAGATTCTCAATCTTCAAACCCGGGTTCGATTCCCGGTAGCGCTACCATGTTTTCGAGGTCCCTCG
>DAIPJJ010000242.1:0-5418 GCA_036770325.1 Terriglobales bacterium | reverse complement strand
GCGCAAAGGAGCCAGCACCGCATTTCCATTCCAGATGTTGTCGGCTGCGAGTTGCTTGCCGAGTCCTAACATTTGTGCTTGTGCCTGTTCGAGACTGATTCCGGGCTTGAGACGACCGACCATGGTGAGCATCCGGTCCGTTTTCCGGTTTTCGAGAAACTGAGAAGTCCATTGCGCAGGGACCCATGCGTCAATCTCCGGGTCGAGAAAACGAAATCCGCGCGGCATGACTCCGATCACGATGTACTTGGCGTTACTCAGCAATAGCTCTCGCCCGACGATGTGTGGATCGGCACCGAAGCTGCGGACCCATAGGTTGTAGCTCAATACCACGGTGAGAGGTGCGCCTGCACGCCCGTCATCGCTGGCGAAGGTCCGCCCCTGAGCCGGGTTGACGCCGAGTACTGAGAAGAAGTTCGGTGTCACCGCGTCGGTGCGTAGATATTCCGGTGTACCGTGGCCGGTAAGGTTAAGCGAATGGTGCGAGAGTGCAGCCATGTCTTCGAGCACATGGCTTCGCTCCTTCCATTGCGTAAACGCGAAGGGACTCCCGTTATTGCGTGGGAATCCATAAGCAGTGTCGTCTTCCCAAATCATTACCAACCGCGAAGGATCGCGATAAGAAAATGCGCGCACCAAAACAGCGTCTGCGATGCTGAAGACCGAAGTCGTCGCGCCGATTCCGAGCGCCAACGCTGTTCCGGCGAACAGGGCAAATCCTGGGTTAGTTCGCCACTGCCGCAGGGTGTACCGAACATTTTGTAGTAGTCCGTTCATTTCTCACTCGTACCTCAATGCCACCATGGGATCGACCTTTGCCGCGCGCCGCGCCGGGATGTAGCAAGCCAGAGCCGCCGTGGCGAGAACGACAATGCTGACGCAAGCAATCGTCAGTGGATTATGCGCACTGACACTGAAGAGCAGACTCTTCATCAGAGAGCCGGCCGCGATTGCAGCAAGAATTCCTGCGGCCCATCCGACTGCGACGGGCAACATTCCTTGCAGCAAAACAAGGCTTCGCAAATTTGAGGAGCGAGCACCCAGCGCAATTCGTATTCCCATTTCCTGCCTGCGGCTGGCGACGGAATAGCCGACCACGCCATAGATCCCGAGCGCGGCCAGGACCAAAGCGAAAACTCCGAATGAGGAAGCGAGTGCGAGTTCAAAGCGGCGAATACTGACGGAGTCGGAAACAATCTCCGCCATCGGTCGAAGGTGTACGATCGGAACTCCGGAATCGGTCTCATGGATTGCATGCCGCACCGCAGAACTCAACGGTGCTAGTGCAGTGGTTGAACGCACTACAAGCGAAGCGCGTCCGCCCCACCACTTCGGCGATCCGGGTCCAATCGGTTGGTACACCATCAACCCGGGCGGCTCATCCAGCGCGACTGCGCGAATGTCACCGACAACGCCAACCACTTCAGCAGCGGGCCACCCAGAATCACCGCCCGGACGGAACTGCTTGCCGATCGGGTTCTCGCCTGGCCAGACTCGTTTCGCAACACTCTCTGAAATAATCGCAACATGTCGCTCAGCATCCGCGGACTCAAGTGGACGGCCGCTGAGCAATGGAATGCCCAGGGTCCGGAAGTACTCGGGTGTGACAAACCGGTAGTTCGCGAGGGGAGTCTGCGCTTCCGGTATTGGGCGTCCCGGAACAACAATATTGTCGACCTGCTCCTGGCCTTCGAGTGGAAGCCGGCTGATCCACGCGGCGTTACCTACTCCGGGTAGTGCATGTACACGAGCGAGCACGTTTTCGAAAAAGGCGCGCTTCTGCTCCTGCTTCGAATAGAGCGCCGGAGGCAACGTGATGTCGGCCTCGACGACGTGTTCAGTTGTGAATCCCTTGTCGACATCGAGAAGCCGGACCATACTCAGAGTGAGTAAGCCAGCAAGCGCCAGCAGAAGAGTTCCCAAGCCGACTTCGAAGCCAACCAGTGATGTACGCAGCCGACGCGACCTGCGGCTATCCGTAATCGTAGTAGCGCCTGCTTTGAGTGTTTGTTGTGGATCGGTCCGCGTCAAAGTCCAACTGGGAAGCACGCCAAAGGCAATCCCTGTTAATAAAGAGATGGCCGCCGAGAACCAGAGCACGCGGCCATCGACCTGGACTTCGTCGATACGTGGAAGATTAGCTGGCGCCAGCGCGATCAGCAGGCGCACGCCATAGTACGCAAGCGCAATGCCCGCCACACCGCCGAGCACTGCCAGCAATGTGGTCTCGGTCAGCATCTGACGAACTAACCGCGAGCGAGAAGCGCCAAGCGCGGTGCGAATCCCGGCTTCACGCAAGCGGCCGGGAACACGCACGAGCAAGAGGTTTGCAAGATTCAGGCAAACGATTAAGAGAACTGCGCCGACGCCAGCCAACAAGAGCAAGAGTCCGAGACGAGCGGTTCCAACAATTTGGTTTTCGAGCGGAATGAGCTGAGCGCGAAGACTCAGCCCCACGTTGCCGGTTTTCGCGATGTTTGCCTGTACTACATTGAGTTCCGCGCGAGCTTGCGCGGGGCTGACCCCTGCTTTCAAGCGCGCGATTGCAGCAAAATCGAAATCCCCGAAGGGGGACCATTGCGACGCGTCAAGCCCGAGCGGTTTGAAGTAATCCATGCGCGAGGGAAATTCCGCTAGCGAGCCAAAGTTTTTGGGGTATCGGAAGGAAGCAGGCAAAATTCCCACTACCTGGAACGGCGCGCCATCGAGCGTTATCGACCTGCCGACAATCGCGGGGTCAGCATGAAATCGCTCACGCCAGAACGGATTTGTCAGAATGACTTCGTGGTCGTTTCCCGGATTGTCCTCACCCGGCAGAAATGTCCGGCCAAGAGCCGGAAGAACTCCCAAAACATTAAAAAGATTTGCTGACGCCTGCCCTCCAGAGATCTGTTCTGGATCTCCGTAACCCGTAAGCGTCTTGCCTTCGGGCTTCACAATCGCGACACTCTCGAAGGAATGGCACTCGCGCTGCCAAATTCTGAAGCTCGCCAGATTTGCAGGAAATGACGGATACGTCTGGCTCAATTCAGGGACGATTTCACGAACTACATAAAGTTGCTGTGGCTGGTTATAACGAAGGGGTTTGAGGAGAACTCCGTTCACGACGGAGAAGATGACAGACGTCGCTCCAATGCCAAGCGCCAGCGTCATAACAACAATCGCGGTCAGAAAAGAATTCTTTCTCAACTGTCGCACGGCGTAGCGAAGATCTTGAAGCAATGCATTCATCGGCAGTCTCGTTTCAACCCCTGGTGACTACTCACCTACTCCGACCGCAGCGCGAGCAGCGGATCAATTCCCATTGCTCTCCGCGCAGGCACGTAGCAGGCGAGCATTGTTACGAACGCCATAGTTGCAGCCACAGAGCCATATGTGAGTGGATCAACGGCCCCAACCCCGTACAGCTCACTTGATAGCCATCTCGTGACCACAAATGCGCCAATCAAGCCCAGCGCTATTCCCGCAATCGAGAACGTCGCGCCGTCTTTCAACACCAGCCACAAAACATCTCTGCGCTGCGCGCCCAGTGCGATTCGCACGCCGATCTCGCGAGTGCGCTTAGACACAAGAAATGCCAGCACACCGTAAATTCCGACCAGGCCAAGGATGAGCGCGAGCGCAGCGAAGGTCACGAACAGAGAAGTCGTCGAAGCCGGAGTTGAGGCGGCCTCGGACACGATGGTGTCCATCGTCCGCACTTCGCTGACCGGAACATCGTGGTTCAGTCCGGCGACTATTCGCCTCAATGCCGCTCCCAGTTGCGCTTCGTCGAGGGCGGTGCGGAGGACGATCGTCATCTCGGTAGGGACGCGGCGGTCCTCCTGTGTCGCGTCCGGTGCGAGCGGGACATAAACGCTGCCGTCAAGAAACTCGGGCAAGTTGCTTTGCAGGTTGTAACCACGCACGTCGGAGATTACTCCGGTGACGGTGCGCCACTCTGTCTCTCCGACCAAACGCACGTGCTTGCCGATCGCGCTCTGTCCCGGCCATAAGCGGCGGGCTGTCGATTCAGGCACCACAGCCAGCGCCGAATTTCCCGACTCGGCGTCCTTAGGAAATCCATCGCCCGTCAACATGCGAATACCCATTACATGGAAGTAATCCGGAGTGACGATTTGAAGCCAAAACAACGGTTGCGCAGTTTTCCCCGCAGGTACCACGTAGTTTTCAATCTCGAGCGAGCGTTTGGCTACTCGGCCGCCGAGCGGCAATGTATTGACCAGTGCCGCGTCGCGCACTCCCGGCGTGGCTTGCGTGTGTTCAAGAAGACTTCGGTAGAAAGCCAGACACCGAGCGGTATCGCTGCAGAAGTTTTCGTTCGGAGTGATTCGCGCCGTGACAATGCGCTTCGTTTGAAATCCAGGATCGATATGCGAGAGCGCCCAAAAACTGCGAATGAACAGCCCTGCAGCGATGATCAGCAATGTCGCAAACGCGACTTCGGTGATTGCGAGCGCCCTGCGCAGCCGTCGTGAAACTGAGATAGTTGCACCGCGTTCGCCTGACCTAAGCAACTGTGAAAAGCCAGCACGCGACGACTGAATGGCCGGTGCAATTCCAAATAGCAGCCCGGTGACGACGGCGAGTCCGCCGGTGAACAACATCACTCGCCAGTCGATGTGCACGTTCATCAGGCGAGGTGTGTCCTGGGGCAACGCATACTTCAACAAAGTCAAGCCTGCCTGTGCCATACCCAAACTCACCACGCCCCCGAGCAGTGCCAGCAAAAGGCTTTCCGTCAAGAGCTGTCGCGTGATCCGCCCGGGTTCTGCGCCAAGTGCTGAGCGGATGGCGACTTCTTTCTCTCGAGTAGCCGCACGCGAGAGCATTAGGTTCGCAACGTTCGCGCACGCAATCAGAAGAATCAGTCCAACTGCGGCGAGCAGCAAAAGCAGTCGCACTCGCACGTCGGAGACCATGCTGTTCTGCAGCGGTACGACGCTCACCCCCGCGTTCCAGTCAGAGGGCATTCGCCACGGAAATAACTCGCCCACATGCGACTGAAACATACGGATTTCATTTCTTGCCTGCGCCAGTGTCGCGTCCGGGCGCAGCCGTCCAATCACCGGCATGTAGTCGCTCGCCCAGGTGCTGGTTACGTCGCGCGGCTCGTAATGCAGCGGCAGCCAGATTTCCGTTTTGTTGGAAGGAAAATGAAAACTCGCGGGCATCACGCCAAGAACTTGCCGGCTTACTCCTTCAATCTCAATTGCTCGTCCAACGATTGAAGGATCGCTGCCAAACCGTTGCTTCCAGAGCGCATTGCTTAAGATCACATAATTGTCTTGGCCCGCCGTATCTTCTCCCGTATTGAACGTTCTTCCCAGTGTCGGCCGTGCGCCCAGCACAGAGAACAGCTCCGCCGAAACCAGCGTGCCGGTCAGGCGTACGGGTTCATCTTGACCCGTCAAATTG
>DAIPJJ010000241.1:0-5459 GCA_036770325.1 Terriglobales bacterium | reverse complement strand
GCCAGGCTCCAGCAGCGAATCAGCCAGCGAGCCAGGCTCCAGCAGCGAATCAGCCAGCGAGCCAGGCTCCAGCAGCGAATCAGCCGGCAAGCCAGGCCCCAACCGGCAGCGCTCCCTCAGCGAACCAGCCAACCGCGGGACAACCTGCTGCTGGACAGCCCCCTAACGGACAGCCTGCGCCGGGTGCCTCGCAGCCAGCTAATTCGGGTGATCAAGGTCAGGCGCCGATCGGTTCCGAGAATGGCGGGTTCGTGTTCCGCACTGAGGCGCGGGAAGTAACGCTCCATGCGACCGTAGTTGACGACCGCAATCACCTCGTGACCAACCTGGACAAGACAGATTTCACTGTCTTCGAAAACGACAAGCCGCAGCAGATCACCCACTTTCATCAGGAAGATTTTCCGGTTGCAATCGGCATAGTGATCGATAATTCCGGCTCCATGCGGGAAAAGCGCGACGCGGTGAATAAGGCAGCGATCAACCTGGTAAAGGCGAGTAACCCGGACGACCAGGTTTTTGTCGTCAACTTTAACGACGAGTATTATCTCGACCAGGAATTTACTTCGGACGTCAAGAAACTTCAGGCAGCGCTCGAACACGTTGAGGCAAGAGGTGGAACCGCGCTTCGGGACGCCATCATCGCTTCCTCGGACTATCTGACGCGTTCTCCCCTGCAACGGAAGGCACTGTTCGTGGTTACCGATGGTGAGGACGACGCGAGCCAAGAGAGTATGGAACAAACGATCCACAAGCTGCAGCAGGAAAATGGGCCTGTCGTTTATGCGATTGGCCTGCTCGGTGAGGAAAAATCGCGGCGTGCGAAACGCGATCTTGAACTCATTGCGGAGCGCACTGGCGGCGAGTCGTTTTTCCCTCCGACTTTGGCCGACGTTGATGACATCAGCCGTTCGATCGCGAAAGACATCCGCAACCAATATACGATTACTTATCGTCCGAACACGCCGAAGTCCGTCCAGGGTTTTCGCGCTATTCACGTAGATGCGCATGCGAAACCTTATAAGAAGCTCACCGTACGCACCCGCAGCGGGTACTATCCGGGCCAGGAGCAGCAGGGAGCCGGAGGGAGCAATTGAATCATTGAATCATCGGGGGATTGAATCATTGAGACTCTACTTAAGCGAGGTTTTTGATGATTCAATCCCCCGATGATTCAATGATTCAATCTCAGAATTGACGCCCATCTAGTTGTTTCCTTACCCTGTAGAGTGCCTATCTCGTCCAACACCTGCCTGCGAGTTGCGGATGACATTACCGAACTCGTTGGAGAGACTCCCCTACTTCGCCTGAAGAGGCTGGTTCCAAAGAATTCCGCCGATGTTTTCGCCAAACTCGAATATCTGAATCCCGGCGGCAGCGTAAAAGATCGCGCCGCGATTGGAATCATTCGTCGTGCTGAACAAGAAGGGAAACTTAACGCAGGCGGAGTCATTGTTGAGGCGACAGCCGGAAACACAGGTATTGGGCTTGCACTCATCGGCGTGAATCGCGGATACAAAGTTGCCTTGTTTGTGCCCGAGCGCTTTTCAGAAGAAAAAGTGAAGATCATGCGGGCCCTTGGTGCGACTGTAACCCGCACCCCCGACGACCAAGGTATGAAGGGAGCCATCGCGCGGGCGGAAGAGTACGCAAAGAACACGCCGGGATCGTTCATGGCCGGTCAGTTCGATAACCCTGCGAATCCCGAGTACCACTTCGAGACCACTGCTGCGGAAATTTTTGAGCAGATGGAGGGGCAGATTGATGCGGTCGTGATCGGCTCTGGTACGGCGGGCACGTTCACCGGTGTAGCACGCTTCATGAAGAGGAAGTTACCGCGAGTTTTTGCCGTGGCTGTGGAGACACAAGGCTCGATTCTTGGCGGTGGTCCGCCCGGGCCGCACAAAGTCGAAGGAATCGGAGCCAGCTTCATTCCAGGAAATTTCGACAAATCAGTCTGCGACGAAATTCTGATGGTCAGCGACAAAGACGCATTCGATACCGTAAGTGCGCTTGCGGCCAAAGAGGGAGTGCTCTCCGGCTCAAGCGGCGGAGCGAATGTGTTCGCCGCGATGCAGGTTGCACGCAAGCTCGGAGCAGGGAAGCGGGTGGTGACCATTATTCCGGACTCGGCGGAACGCTATTTGTCAAAGAAGATATTCGAAGGCGGCATTTAGGACTGCGTCTGAGAATGGGGCACGGGCGTCCTCGCCCGTGTGTCGACGATGAAAAAACAATCGCGCCAACGACCAACCACCAACGACCGACGACGTCCCGGTTTCGCCACCCGCGCCATCCATGACGGCCAGGAGCCAGATCCACTGACCGGTGCTGTGAACGTTCCCATCTACGCCAGCTCCACCTATGTTCAGGAGGAACTCGGGAAGAATAAAGGCTACGAGTATGCGCGCGTCTCGAATCCGACCCGCGACCGGCTCGAACAAAATCTGGCATCACTTGAAGGCGGCATTGCCGCCCGCGTTTTCGCCAGCGGAATGGCAGCGATTAACGCGATCTGCGCCATGTTCAAGTCGGGCGACCATATCATTTGCGGGCACGACTTGTATGGCGGCGTTCCGCGACTGTTCAACCAGGTGTTTTCGAACTATGGATTTGAGTTCACATACGTCGATACAACGGATCCGAAGAATGTCGAGCGAGCCATGCGCAAGACCACCCGCATGGTGTACGTGGAGACGCCAACGAATCCACTCATGACGTTGAGCGATATCTCCGCAATCGCGAAAATCTGCAGGCGCAATAAAGCTGAGATAGTAGTCGACAACACGTTCATGTCGCCATTTTTCCAGCGGCCGATCGCTCTCGGCGCTGATATGGTCGTGCACTCGACTACGAAATTTCTTAATGGTCACAGTGATGGCCTGGGCGGAGTCGTGATCTGTTCGCGGCAGGAACGTGCTGACCAGCTTGCATTTCTGCAAAAAGCCGCAGGAGCGATTCTTTCGCCGTTCGAATGCTGGCTGGTGCTGCGCGGCACCAAAACACTTGCCGTTCGCATGCTGCAGCACGACGCCAATGGCAAGCGCGTCGCAGCATTTCTAGAAGACCACAAGAAAGTTAAGAAAGTTTTTTACCCTGGACTCAAAGACCATCCGCAACACGAGCTCGCAAAACGCCAGATGACCGGTTTCGGTTCCATGATCACGTTCGAAACCGGCTCACGAGAGAACGCGGCAAGGCTCCTGAAGCGAGTGCGGGTTTGCTCTTTGGCAGAATCTCTCGGCGGAGTCGAAACGTTAATCTCGCATCCCGCGACCATGACGCACGCCGCGCTCGGAGAGAAGGGAAGAGCTGCCATTGGGATCACTGATGGAATGGTGCGGATTTCAGTCGGAATTGAAGACGTCGACGACATCATTGCTGATCTTGATCAGGCGCTTATGTGAGTCTGCGGACTGATTCCTCAATCCACTTCAGGTATTTTTCACTTCCGCCTTCTATCGATAGCACGATGCACTCAGGCAGTTCGTAGGAGTGCAGCTCGCGAATTGCCGCCTGCACCTCTGAAGCGCGTCCTTTCGTGGTCTTTATAAAAAGCAGGAACTCCTCGGATGATTCCACCTTGTCTTCCCAGCGATAAATGGATTGAATTCGCGGAACGATGTTGACGCATGCGGCGAGCCGCCGTTCGACGAGTCCCTGCGCCAGCTTGCGCGCCTCAGCTTCGTTTCCCGCTGTCGTCAAGACGACTACTTTGTCTGTCATATAATTTCCACTCGCGACGAGAGGCAATGGCATCCAAGCGTGGTTCGGTTCGAAAAGCGAATACCACGCGGGCCTATTGAATTCAACGTACGCGAACGATGGCGTCCGCGCCACAACAAATGACGACCCAAATCAAGTTTGGCACATCGGGATGGCGCGCAGTGATGGCGGAGGAGTTTACGTTCGCCAATGTGCGCCGGGCTGTGCATGGGATCGCGCGCTATGTGAAATCGCAAAAAGGTCAGGGCGCCCGCGTGATCGTTGGCCGAGACCCTCGCTTCCTCGGCGAGACCTTTTGCTCAATTGCTGCCGAAATTCTTGCAAGTTATGGAATCACGCCGCTTGTGATCGGCGACGTCGCGCCGACCCCGGCAATTTCTTACGGCGTCATCCACGAAAAGGCCGACGGCGCGATCAATTTCACGGCTTCGCACAATCCGCCTGAATATAACGGGATCAAATTTTCCACGCCGGATGGCGCCCCTGCACTGCCCGAAGTGACGAAACAAATTGAAAAACAGATCGCGGCCGGCGGAAATCCCGCATCCACGGCGAATGGCAAAGCCGCCATCGAGAGTCTCGATCCCAAGCCCATGTACCTCAAGCGGCTTGCTGAAATTATCGATTTCAAGGCGATTCAGGCGGCCGGATTGCGCGTCGTCTTCGATCCGCTCTGGGGCGCGGCCCGCGGCTATTCCGATTCACTGCTCCGCGATGCCGGAGTAAATGTCGCCACGGTCCACGATTACCGCGATGTGCTATTCGGCAATCATGCTCCTGAGCCGGATGATCACCTGCTCGAGCCTCTCCGCATAAAAATGCGTGCCATGAAAGCGCATATTGGAATCGCTACTGACGGCGATGCCGACCGCTTCGGGATCGTGGATGAAGACGGAACTTTTCTGCAGCCAAACTACATCATCGCTCTGCTGTTCGACTATCTGGTCGAAAGCCGAGGCTGGAAAAATGGCGTAGGCAAATCGGTCGCTACTACGAATTTCGTGAACGCGCTCGCGAAATATCACCAGGTCGAGCTGCACGAAACGCCCGTCGGTTTCAAATACATTGGCGAGCTGATAAAAGCCGACAAGATCGCAATCGGTGGTGAAGAAAGCGCCGGGCTTTCCATCCGCCATCACGTTCCGGAGAAAGACGGAATCATCGCCGGTCTGCTCTGCTGCGAAATGGTGGCGCGTCGAGAAAAATCACTTGGGCAACAATTGCAGGACCTGTTTGCCAAAGTTGGTTCCTTTTATCCCAAGCGCGAGAACTTCCGCTTGACCGAAGAGGTGAGGGGCAAGTTTACTGAGAAGTTACGCGTCGATCCGCAAAACTTTTGCGGCCAGCGCGTTAGCGAAGTTGTGCGCAAGGATGGCTTGAAGCTCGTGCTCCCGAGCGGTTCCTGGGTCTGCTATCGGCTCTCGGGAACTGAGCCCGTGGTCAGAGTCTATTCCGAAGCACCCAGCGTCGAGGAATTGAAAAAACTGAGCGCCGCCGCCAAACAATGGATCTTCGAGTAGGTTTACCGAAAATTCGCATTCTGCCCACACCGGAAGAGAGGTTGCGTACTCTCACCGAAAGTGCGGACCAGGCTGAGGCCTTCGCGCAAAGCGTGCGCGCCCGTGTCGAACCGATTTTGCAACAGTTGTACGCCGTTCGAAGACGCGTAGCCACCACGGCGGTAGCGGTCCTGGCTATCGGGTTATTTGTGCACGTGATGTTTGGCGCGAACGGAA
>DAIPJJ010000059.1:0-22005 GCA_036770325.1 Terriglobales bacterium | reverse complement strand
TACCAGAATCGCCCTCATTTTCCTACGATTTCTCTTTCGGAACCTGCTGAAACTCTCGTCTTTTCCTTCCAAAAACGTTAAAGTACCTTCATTCTGGAGCAATTGTGCTGCACGCATTCATAACCGATCAATTTATAGCGAGCTGTTGGGGAGTGGCGGATGGAGTGTTTTGCCTGCATTCATTGTCATTTTTATCAGCCACCAAGAGAAAATCCTTGGCTGGAAACGGTTGAGTCGCAGGATTCAGCCAGCCCTTTTCATGACTGGAACGGACGGATAGCGCGGGAGTGCTATCTTCCGAACGGCGCTTCGCGAATACTCGACGGCGAGCGGCGGATCGCGAAGATCGTCAACAATTACTCGCGAATCAGTTTCAATTTCGGCCCGACGCTGCTTTCGTGGATGGAAGAGCGTGCGCCCGAAGGTTACCAGCGCATCCTTGAAGGCGATCGCGAGAGTCGGCGGCTTTTCTCTGGACACGGTGGTGCGATCGCCCAAGCCTACAATCACACCATCCTTCCGCTTTCAAATTCACGCGACAAACGAACGCAGATTCTTTGGGGCATTAAGGATTTCGAGCACCGGTTCAAGCGCGATCCCGAGGGCACGTGGCTGCCCGAAACTGCGGTCGATCTGGAAACGCTCGACATCCTGGCCGCGGAAGGAATCAGGTTCACGATTCTTGCGCCACGGCAGGCGGCGAAGCTGCGGGTTGATGCAAATTCGGAATGGCTCGATCTGCAATATGGAGTCGACTCACGGCGCGCCTACGGCTGCGAACTGCCGTCGGGCAGAACGATTGGCTTGTTCTTCTATGACGGAACAGTTGCGACGGGGGTGGCATTTGAGAAGCTGCTGTACAACGGCGAAAACTTTGCACGTCGCCTGTTGAGCCGCTTTGATCCTGAAGGCGATTCAGGCCAATTGATGCATGTCGCGACTGATGGCGAAACCTACGGTCATCATCATCCGCATGGCGACATGGCGCTTGCGTACGCGTTGCAGTACATCGAGGAAAAGAAGCTCGCGCGCGTGACCAATTACGGCGAATACTTTGCGCTGCATCCGCCTACGCAGGAAATTCGTATAAAAGAGAAAACTGCCTGGAGCTGCGCGCATGGAGTGGGCCGCTGGGAGAGCAATTGCAGTTGCAACTCGGGCGGCCACTGGAACTGGAACCAGGAATGGCGGCGCCCTCTTCGCACGGCTTTTGACTGGCTTCGCGATGACCTCCTGAGTGAATACGAGACATCGGCGCAAGAACTTCTGAAAGATCCCTGGGCCGCGCGAAATGACTATGTCCACGTCGTGCTCGACCGGTCGGAGGAAAACGTTGCGCGATTCTTTAATGAGCATTCCAGGCGCGGACTTTCAGCGGACGAACAGGTCCGAGCTCTCCGACTGCTCGAGCTTCAGCGACACTTGATGCTGATGTACACCAGTTGCGGCTGGTTCTTCGACGAGCCGACCGGCCCGGAGACGGCGCAGGTGTTGCAGTATGCCGCGCGCGCCGTGCAGCTTGGGCAGCAACTCTTTGGCGGAGATCGTGAGGAGCAATTCCTAAAACGTCTGGAAGATGTTCACAGCAACATTGCCGTGTTCGGCAACGGCCGTCAAATCTACGAGCATTTCGTTTCGCCGGCGATGCTCGACCTTCCCGGTGTCGCTGCGCACTATGCGATCAGCTCATTATTTGAAGGATACAAACGCTCCGGGTCTATCTATTCGTACGAAGCGGGCCTTCTCGATGTACAAACGTTTGAACATCAGAACCTGAAGCTGGCCACGGGCAGTGTTCTGATCAAGTCACGAATCACGCATGCGCAATTGCCATTCAACTTCGCTGTTCTGCACGCCGGCGGACACAACTTAATTGCCGGAGTTTGCGAAGCACGGCCGGAGTTCCACGCGTTCGTGCGACACCTTAGCAGTCTGCTCTCGCAGACCTCGTTTGCTGGGTGCTCTCACGTGATCGCGGAATATTTTCGCGAATGCACGTACTCGTTAAGATCACTCTTCCGTGACGAGCGCAAGCGGATTGTCTCGCGAATCGTGGAATCTACACTGGCAAGCGTGGATAAGCTTTACAGCGACATGTATGAGCAGAATTCGTCGCTCATCTCGTTCTTGCGTGAGCTGTCGATGCCGTTGCCGCCAATTCTTCAGGTGTCATCGGAATTCGTACACAGAAACGAGATTCGCCGCTCGCTGAATTGCGAACAGATCGACCTCCCACGACTGAAGCTTTTGATCGAAACGGCCCTGCATAAGAACGTCACTCCTGATGCGCCGTTGAAAACCGCGATCGGCGAAAGGCTGGAGCGGTCCGTGGAACGCTGGTCGCAAGATCCGCTGAATCTGGATTGGCTCATCGAATTGGAATCGCTGGTTTCGATGCTGCGTGCGGCTCCTTTTGATGCTGACTTCTGGAAGGCACAAAATGCGCACTACTATCTGGGCTCGGCAATCTCGGGTATTGACCCAGCTATTCTGGGCGATGCCTGGCTTGATCGTTTTCGGAATCTGGGGAAACTGCTCGGAATGGCGGAGGACAGTATGGAAATAGCGGGACCGAAGACGGAGGAACTTTCTGCTGTGCTGGAAGAACCGGCGATCGAACTTCAGAGTTCCGCAAGTTAGACGACGTTGAGAGCAGCTAATGCGACTACGGTTTAACGTGCGCCGATTCAATTGCCCTTTGGACAGCTATCAGTTCCTTCAGGACTTCCCGCAGCTTTGTCGACTCCAGAGCATTCGCGCCGTCTGACTTGGCTTCCTTAGGATTGTCGTGTACTTCCATGAACACGCCGTCCACGCCCGCAGCCACCGCCGCGCGCGAAAGCAAGGGGATGAACTCCGGTTGTCCGCCGCTCACGGCATGATCGCCATCTCCAGACGCCGATGGGAGCTGCACGGAATGCGTGGCATCGAAGACCACCGGTGCAAACTTGCGCATGATGGCAAGCGAACGCATATCGACGACGAGATTGTTATAGCCGAAGCTTGCGCCTCGCTCGGTTACAAACACACGGTCATTCCCCGCCGACCGGCACTTTTCGACGACGTGTTTCATGTCCCAGGGAGAAACAAACTGCCCCTTCTTGATATTTACAACGCGTTCGGTCATCCCCGCGGCAACGACCAGGTCGGTCTGACGGCAGAGGAAAGCAGGAATCTGCAACACATCGGCTACTTCTGCGACCTGGGCCACGTCTTTCGTGTCGTGCACATCGGTCAGAATCGGCACGTGCACTTCGTCTTTTACTTTTTTCAGGATGCGCAATCCTTCGGCGAGTCCCGGCCCCCGAAAGCTGCGGATCGAAGTGCGGTTGGCTTTGTCGTAGGAAGCCTTGAAGATGAATGGGACGTTGAGGGAGCGCGTCACGCCTTTGATGACTTCTGCCATGAAAATCGCGTGCTTCTCGCTTTCGATGACGCAGGGACCGGCAATCAGGAACAGATTGCCTGAGCCGATACGAATGCCTTCGACTTGGAATGAGAGAGACAAAAAACGATTTTAACCGCCGAGCACGCCAAGAGCGCCGAGAAAATCAGCCACAGATGAACACGGATTCTCACGGATCTTTACTTTGATCCGCTTTACATTTGTGTCTTGATCCGTGTTGATCCGCGCAAATCCGTGGCGGAGAAGTTTTGAATTACCGGGTCGCGACCTTTTGAGGGCGGTGAAACATTTCTAGTTCAGCGGCTTGCTTTTTCGCCTCTCGCTCGCGTCCGTAGCTCTCAGCCGCTCCAATGAAAGACTTGAACAGCGGGTGCGGCTCAAGCGGCTTCGACTTGAACTCGGGATGGAACTGGCAGCCGATGAAATGAGGATGATCGGGGAGTTCGACCATTTCAACGTAAGTTCCGTCCGGAGTGGAACCTGAAATTCGCAGGCCACCGGCGGTCAGAGGAGCTTCGTATTCGCGATTGAATTCGTAGCGGTGGCGATGGCGTTCGCTGATTTCGGTTTGTCCGTAGATTTTGTGCGCCAGAGTGCCGGGCTCGATCTTGCAAGTCCACGCGCCCAGCCGCATGGTGCCGCCGAGTTCCTCGACGCCGCGCAACTCGCGGAGTTTGTAAATGACACGATGGGCTGTCGCCGGATCGAACTCGCTCGAATTCGCCTCTGCCAAACCACAGACATTCCGCGCAAATTCTACGCAAGCGGTCTGCATTCCCAGGCAGATTCCAAAGTACGGGACCTTCCGCTCGCGCGCATAGCGGATCGCCTGCAGCATTCCCTCAATTCCGCGTTTGCCGAAGCCGCCGGGGACGAGGATCCCGTCATACCCGCTGAGTTGTTCTTCGCAGGCCCGCTGGCCGGATTCCAAGCCTTCGGCTTCAATCCAACTCACATGCAATTTCAAATTGTGGGCGAGCGCGCCGTGAACCAGAGCTTCCTTCAGGGATTTGTAGGAATCTTCATATTCGACGTACTTGCCGACAATCGCAATGTTCACGTCGGCTTTCGGGTTATAGACCCTGTGCACAAGTTCTTCCCACTGCTTCAAGTCGCGCTCTTTGGCTTCGAGGTGCAGGTATTTCAGCGCGAGCGTATCGACGTTCTCACGAGAGAAGACCAGCGGAACTTCGTAGATGGAAGCCACATCCTTCGCCGTGATGACTGCGTCTTCCGCCACGTTGCAGAAGAGCGCAATCTTCGACTTGATCTCTTTTGAGAGAAAGCGGTCGGTGCGGCAGAGCAAGATGTCTGGCTGAATTCCGATGCTCAACAGTTCTTTCACCGAGTGCTGAGTCGGTTTTGTTTTCAACTCCTGCGCTGCAGCAATAAACGGGACGAGCGTTACATGCACGAACAGCGTGTTTTCGCGGCCCAGTTCCTGGCGCATCTGGCGGATGGCTTCCATGAACGGCAGCGATTCGATATCGCCCACAGTGCCGCCGATCTCCACGATCGCAACATCGACGTCCTGCGCGACCTTCTTCATCGCCGCTTTGATTTCGTTGGTGACGTGCGGAATCACCTGCACGGTTTTGCCAAGATAGTCGCCGCGCCGCTCTTTGGCGATGATCTGCTCGTAGAGCCGGCCTGTCGTCCAATTATTGTCGCGAGAAAGTTTGGCGTGAGTGAAGCGCTCGTAATGGCCGAGATCGAGGTCGGTTTCGGCGCCGTCGTCGGTGACGAAAACCTCGCCGTGCTGGAACGGCGACATGGTGCCGGGATCGACATTGAGATACGGGTCAAACTTCATGATGTTGACCCTGATTCCCCGGCTTTCGAGGAGACACCCGATGGAAGCTGCAGCCAGTCCCTTGCCCAAGGAAGACACTACACCGCCGGTTACAAAGATGTACTTGGCCGACATCGTTGCCTCGCTCTGAATTGTTTTGGAAATTTGTGCAGGCTGGGGTGCACGATCAATTATGACAGAAAGTGGCGCGTCCGCAAACGTGAATTTACGTATGCTTAACAGCGCGTCCTGCATACTCAGCGTAAACTGCGCAGCACATGATCCGTCTCTGCGAAACTCGCGATTTCGATGCAATTTGGTCGATCATCAACGATGCCGCGAACGCTTACAAAGGCGTAATTCCCGCAGACCGCTGGCATGAACCTTACATGCCAAAAGCTGACCTTCAGCATGAGATCGACGATGGCGTTGGGTTCTGGGGATACGAGCAAGAGGGCGTGCTTGTCGGCGTGATGGGAATTCAGGAGATTCATGATGTGACTCTGATCCGTCACGCTTATGTTCGGACCAGCGTACAAGCAAGAGGAATTGGCAGACAACTGCTCACCCAATTGCGCAAGCTCGCAAGGTGCCCCTTGCTGATTGGGACTTGGGCGGATGCCACCTGGGCGATCCGCTTTTACGAAAAGAACGGGTTTCAACTTGTCTTAGGACATGAGAAAGACGAGCTCCTCGCAAAGTACTGGACGGTACCGCACCGTCAAGTCGAAACCTCAGTCGTTCTGGCAAGCCCGGAATGGCTGCAGCGATCCGGCAATTCTTAACCCAAGCACGGATGTTAAGCAGCAATGGGCTTACAATAAAGGCAGGCACTCTCCCATGCGTGCTCTTCTTTCGGGTTTCTTCTGCGCTTCGGTCCTGCTGGTGCTTACTATATTTTCACCGCTAAGCCTTGCACAGAATGCCACCCGCCGCCTCATTTTGAAAGACGGCTCCTACCAGATCGTCACAAAATACGAAATTCAGGGCGACCGCGTGCACTATTTCAGCGCCGAGCGCAATGAGTGGGAAGACGTCCCGAACTCAATGATCGATTGGCCTGCGACAAGGCAATATGAAGACGACCGCGCCACCGGAAAAATGTCGCCCGAGGCTGAGCGACTCGAACAGGAAATCCAGGAGCAGCAGCAGGAGGATGAAGCCAAGGCGCCGCATGTTGCACCAGGATTGCGGCTTCCTTCCGAAGGCGGAGTCTTCGCGCTCGACACTTATCTTTCCGAGCCGGAGCTGATCCCGCTTGACCAGACCGGCGGCGACATCAACCGCCAAACTGGACACAACGTCTTGCGCGGTGTCCTCAATCCGGTCTCAGGCTCTAAACACACGGTTGAAATTGCCGGGCCGAGTTCGAAATTGCAGGTCCATGCCAGCCTGCCAACCATTTACATCAATATTGATGCCAGCGATGACGAGGACTCTAGCGCAAATGCGAAGGCCCCGGCCGCCGAGCTTCCCTGGGACCGATTCCGCATTGTGCGTGCGCACCCGAAAGGCGATCGCAGAATTGTGGGTGAGATCAAGACGACGGTCCTGGGAAAGTCCAGCCAGGAGCAGGACATAGTCCCGGCCAAAGCTGAGCAGTTAGGCGAAGGCTGGATCAAACTCACTCCGGATGCACCGCTTGCACCGGGCGAATATGCCGTTGCCGAGCTGCTCGGGAAGCAGGGGATGAACAGCTACGTTTGGGACTTTGGCGTGCACTCCAACGCGCCGGCAAATATGAGCGTGATAAAACCTGATGCCAACGAGATCAAGCGCTCTTCCCAGCAGGCAAAGCCCGCGCCGTTACAAAAACGACAATAGCTGTCTGTAGTTGACCTACTGGTTGTAGCGAAATTACACTACAAGTCTTCTGAGGCCAGCCGGTGAAACCCTATCTTCCCACACGAGATGTTCTTGCCAACATTGAACAGGCGTTAGCCGAAAACCGTCCGTCGTTTCATCATTCACCGCTCGAGAATGTTGCCGAGTTGCTGGCTGAGGGGCGCCACTATGGATGGGTCGGCATTTATTTGAAGCTGGATGAAAATTCTGCCCCTGCGCTGCTGGAAAACCTCGTGCATCCGGCCCAGTTTGCAGCACCCGGTACGCGGAAGAAAGTGATTGTCGCTATGAAGATCGCAGGGCGCGAAGTCGGATTTCTCAACGTTGAGAGCGACCGCGAGAATGCCTTCGGGTCAGAAGAGCGCGTTCTGCTTGAGCGGGTCGCCGGCTTGCTGGCGAAATTCCTGACTGGCCCGGGCAAGTACCTGGTGCGACGCGCCAGTGAACCACCACCCGCGCCCAAAGCCGCGGCTGCCGCGTAGGACGGACCTCTCTGCGGGCTTTGCGTAAACTTTGCGATCTCTGCGGTTAAGAGCGTTTGCTGCGACCGAAGCTCTGCCCCCAGACGGGCGAGGTCGCCCGTCGTCACGCCATTGAAAGTTATTCCATCGCCATCAAAAGCTGGTTCGCGTTTGCGCGCTTATACTGCCTCGGGTGACCACTCCGGGTTCATCCCGTCTTGCTTACATTGACTGGCTTCGGGGGCTGGCCTGCGTCCTGATGTTCCAGACCCATTGTTATGACGCCTGGCTTGGAGGCATAGCGCGAAACTCAAAATTCTTCATGTGGTCGCAGATGGGCGGCACATTCCCCGCGCCGCTCTTCTTGTTTCTCGCCGGCATTTCTCTCGCAATTGTCGTCGACAAGTTCGTCAGTAAGGCGGCCTCTCCAGGACAGATCGCAAGAAAAACAATAGGTCGAGGCGCGGAAATCCTTGCGCTCGGTCTGCTTTTTCGATTGCAGGAGTATGTAATCGCCTGGGGCTGGGCGCCATGGACGGATTTATTCCGTGTCGACATCCTGAACTGCATCGGCGTTTCACTGATGATGATGGGAGCGATGTGCTGGATAGTGTTGAGCATCAGGACGGGTGGTCTAATGCGGAAGCACGAGCATAGGACGGACAAGGAGGAGCATCACCTCAGGAGCCTGGTTCTTAGCGCAGTTCTCGTTTGCGCATCAATCTCTGCTTTGACTCCGCTGCTGTGGACTACGTGGAGCCCGACGTTCTTGCCATGGGAACTCGAGAGCTACATCAATGGCGTGCATAATCTCGGACAGCCGCAATCATGGCTTTTCCCAATCTTTCCCTGGGCAGCATTCGCTTTCGCTGGCCTCGCAACCGGATTTCTGCTAGTTAACGATAGCGGGAAAAGGCTCGGCGCATATACGTTCGTCCTGGCCGGAACGTTTGGAGCAGCATTGATCTTCGCGTCGAAATATTTTGATGGGTTACGTCTTCAGCTTTATCCCATCTATGACTACTGGCACACCAGCCCGGAATTCTTTGCGCTCCGTGCCGGAATGCTCCTGCTGTTGATGGCCTCTGCTTATGGTTGGTGCCGCTGGGGGCCTGGCCAATGGGGCTTCAGCCCCCTGATTCAGCTCGGGAAGACTTCATTGATCGTGTATTGGGTACACATTGAATTCGTGTATGGGAGATTTTCGATCCTGCCGCGAAAAAGCAATAACGTCGCAATCGCCTCAGTTGGGCTGCTCACGATTGTTGCCGCGATGCTGCTGCTTTCATGGCTGCGGACAAAGCTCGGCAGAGTGACATTGTACAAACTGACGGCCCGGCCATCGCACTCTTGACGTTGCAAAAATTAGGCGGGGATTACGACAGAATGCTCGGCACAAATCATGGAGTAGGGGCCACCCTGGCCTTTAAACCACTTGGCAGGATATGCGCAGCGCAAGTGGAAGAAATGAGTTTGCGCAAGCTCGTTCCATAGCTGTTCCAGCCGAATAGCCGCGTCGCATTTCTTCTTGCTCCACAGAACAGCTACCATTTCGCCGAATACGGCCACCCGTTTGCCCTTCGCCTCGGCGGCGCCCTCTGCCTTCCGGAGCACGTTCCCGATTTCCCGCAAAAATTTCTGGGTATTGGGGCCAGAAGGATCCATAAACTTTTTCAAAGTGTCAGCCGCGTCCAGGATGACCAGCCGACCGCTCAGGCGCATTTTTTCAGCGTCGATCCCTTTCGCCGAAAAGCGCTTCAGCAATCCCCTCTGATGGGCCTTGGTCATCGCTACAACGACTGACTCTCCCGTCGCAAGCGAATCGCCGAGTGATGCAGCCAGGCTGTCAAGCAGGAAGGAATCTTCGGTGTAGAACTGCACCACATGCGCTTCATCAGGAAGCACATGCGCAGAAAGAGTGCGAGTTGAAGGGCGGATATTTAGGACAGTGGCCACGCAAGACTCAGACAAATGGTCTCAGGCCGAACCAACCTGCACAATACAGTAAAGTATGTATGTTATCCGTCGCCGAATTGTGAGACACGAATTCGTCGACGCAACCCACATTGCCTGTGTCCGCGCTTACCGGAGAAGGTCGAATGCGCCAGCCTAAACTTTCGCGATCCTGCAAGATAGTGAGATGAATTCAACCGCTCGAATTCCAGGTCTTCTTCTGCTGGCTGTAATTGGCGTCTCGGCATCGGCGCAAGCTCCTGCTTCTCAGCATTCCGAACGGCCCACGCCACCGACGCGTGATCCGCACACCTCCGGCTACGTGAGCGCGACTGAATTGCCGGATGGGGCCCTTCCCCCGGTCGAAGCCAACGGCAATTTCATTCTTGGTCCCACACATAGTGTGTCGCTGGAAATGCCTGCTGCCAAGGACCTGCGGAACGGCGAAGTCATCGAGTTCGACATGAACTCGGCGGATAGCAAAATCTATCCTGGCATCGCGCGGGAAGCGGACACGTTCGGAACTCCGGATCCCGCGAATCCCGCCAAGCTCATCGTCACAACGAGCCATCCCGCACCTTACACGCGCAAGGTCGCTGTCTATATTCCGCATACGTACAAGTCTGGTGCGGTTGCGCCTTTCATCGTAGGCGCAGACGGTCCCGACTGGCTGTTGTTTGCTGCTCTCGACAAACTCATACCGCAGCACAAGACCCCTGCAATGATCGCGATTTCGATCGGAAACGGCGGTGGCGATGCGCAGGGAAGCGAACGCGGTCTTGAATATGACACGATGTCGGGTCGCTACGCTGAGTTCGTCGAAAAGGAGGTGTTGCCTCTTGTCGAGGCCAAGGCACGCGTCAAACTGACGAAAAACCCAGATGGCAGAGCGGCAACGGGCGGCAGCTCAGGCGCTGCTTGCGCTTTGATCATGGCCTGGTATCACCCTGAGCTGTACCATCGCGTGCTGTCGTATTCCGGAACTTTCATAAACCAGCAATGGCCATACAATCCTGAAACGCCGCATGGGGCTTGGGAGTTCCACGAGCGCCTGATTCCTGAAAATCCGCGAAAACCGATCAGAATCTGGATGGAAGTCGGCGACCGCGATCTTTTCAATCCAAATGTCATGCGCGACGGAATGCATGACTGGGTGGTGGCGAATGAAAACATGGCGCGAGTTCTCGCCGCTAAGAGATACAACTATCAGTTTGTATTCGCGCGCAACGCCGGACACGTTGACCGCGCGGTGAAAGCGCAGACTCTGCCCGAGGCGCTCGAATATGTTTGGCGTGGATATCGAGCGTCAGCTAGCGAAAAATGACCCGAGGTTTACCCGAAGCGGAAAAGCGTGCTCACAGTGCTTTCACCACGGAGACACGAAGGCACGGAAATTGGTTGCTGCCTGGACTCTCGCCGAGCCAGGATTCATTCGCAAAATGAACAAGTCCCGCACGATGAAAGGACAGGCAGGTTCGATCACTTTGCGCTTCCGTGACTCCGTGTCTCCTGGTGATCGCATCGCCGATCCTGATGGCTCCAGTAGGTACGACTGCACTGAAAATTGCATTCAGCGCCGGACTATGATTTCGATCCTTCGTCTAAACTGAGCGCTCGCGTTTTCAATGATTTCTCTTCAATGATGTGTCAAGGAGCGTCTATGCCAAGGAAGAATCTGCGTTTCATTGTTGTGCTGCTCGTGCTTTCGGCAGCTGCAATTGCGTCCGCTCAGAACGCGGAGAATTCTGCGAGTAGCGATCACACCGCGCCGAGTTACGACATGAAGGCACAGGCATTGCTTGATCTTGGACGCGTGCAAGACAAATTCGTACAGCTCGCGAACGCAGTGCCTGCCGACAAGTTCACTTGGCGCCCATCAGACGACTCGCGTTCCTTTGCGGAAGTCTTTTTGCATGTTGCGGGCGAGCGCTATCAAATTCTGAAGCTGATGGGGGCCACGCCTCCAAGTGACTTCAACGCCAAAACGTTTCAGAAATCGACCACCGACAAGGCGCAGATCGTCGATCAATTGAATAAGTCCTGGGATTGGACGCAAAAGGCGATCAACGGCATGACCAACGCTGACTTCGCCAAATTGCTACCAGCTCTTGGTCCGCAGGCAAACGCCGGAGACGTTGTATACATCCTTGTCTCCGATGCGCACGAGCATCTGGGTCAGTCGATTGCGTACGCCCGGGTGAATGGAATTGTTCCACCGTGGACTGTCGAAGCGAAGAAGAAAGCCGCGGAAAAGAAGGCCGCCGAGAAGAAACCGGACCAGCAGTAGCTCAAGTCCCCGCTAACGCCAGAAAAGAAGAGCCGGCAAGCATTTATGAGCGAGTAGAAGTGTGCGAGAAGATGTTCTCCGCGAAAGCTCCGCGGCCTCTGCGGTTAAAAGCTTTTTTCCGCCCGAACGAACCCAAGAGTTTTAGCTAAGCCGAGTGCACGAACTGCTCTGCCGAAGCAAGCACTTCCTGCACCAGTTCAGGAGAGCATGCTTCAGCGTAGATGCGCAGCAGCGGCTCTGTCCCTGACGCGCGGAACAGCACCCACGCCTCCGCACCATCGCCATTCGTCGGAGCGTCAAGGAAAAACTTCATACCGTCAAGATTTTCTTTCTTCTGGACGGCGTAGCTCCCGAGGCGCTTGGTACTGTCGGAACTGGCCCGCTGAATAGCGCCGAACTTGATATCATCCGCAATGTGCAGGTCGCGCCGTCCGTAATAATGCGGGCCGTACTCCTTTTGTAGGCCAGCGACCAATTCGCCCAGCGGCTTCTTCTCTTCCGCCATGACGTTCGCTAATAACAGCGAATTGAGAATTCCATCGCGCTCAGGCAAGTAACGCGAATATCCGATCCCGCCTGACTCTTCTCCACCGATAACAATTTCGCGCTCCATCATCAAGTCGGCAATGTGCTTGAATCCGATCGGGCATTCGTTGAGCTTGCGCCCGTGGCGCGCTGCGATCCGGTCGAGCATCCGCGTGGTGTTGAAGGCACGCACAACCTCGCCCGGCCATTGCTTGCGCCGCAACAGCCAGTCGAGCAGCACAGAAAAAATCTTGTGGGAATCGACGAAGCTCCCGTCTTCGGCGACAGCGCCAATTCGGTCAGCGTCTCCGTCCGTCGCGAAACCGGCGTGGCAATGCTCCCGTACAACTGTATCTTGCAACAGACGCACGTGCGGCTCAATCGGCTCAGGATTGATGTCCGGGAACAGAGGGTTTACTTCTTGCCGGATGGCGACAAATTCGATTCCGCGCTCGCTGAAAATCTTGGCGAGAATTCCTCGCCCCGAGCCGTACATGGAATCGACGGCGAACTTGAAGCGCGCTTTCGAAATGAGATCGAGATCGGCAAACGCACAAACGGCCTTGATGTAGTCGGGCTTCAGATCTACTTCGTCGATGCTTGCGCTGCGGCCGTTCGGCATCGTGCCGGCTTTCGCTTCCTGCTCAATCACCTTCATGATTGCGGGGGTCGCCGAACCACCGAACTTGCCTTTGAACTTCACGCCGTTCCAGTTCCACGGGTTGTGGCTGGAAGTGATAACTACGCCGCCTGCCGCGCCCGTACTCTTTACCGCGTATGAAATCGAAGGCGTGGGCGAGTAGTCGTTTGCCAGGCGGACAGGAATTCCGGCTCCGGCCAGCACGTCAGCGGCTGTCCGCGCGAAACGAGGCGAACCAAAACGCGTGTCATAGCCAACGATGACGCCGCGAGATGGGTCCTCATTTTTTAAAACATATGATGCGATTGCACCCGCGACTCGACGAACGTTCTCAAAAGTGAAATCGTCGGCTATAACTGCGCGCCAGCCGTCAGTGCCGAATTTGATCTGAGGTGTTGCTCGCAAATCAATTGTCGTTGGTCGTCGCTCGTTGGTCGCCGGTCTCAAATCTGTATGTGGAACTTGTGCATCCGTTGCCATACTGTAAACCCCCGTTCCAAAGCTCGACTGATCTTGCTGACGATCAATACCCGAATGGCTTTGCCAAAGACCAACGACCGTACTTCACACCAGCTTCGTCATCTTCTTCTCGTCAAGAAATTTCACAACCTTCCCCACGTCCTGCGAGTTGGCGCGAGTAGTTACAAGAAGCGCGTCCTCTGTCTGGACCACCACAATGTCGTTCACGCCCACGACTGCAACGAATCTATCTGGCGAGTGCACATAGTTCCCGCTCGCGTTCAGCGTGAAGATGCCTTGCGCAGAAATCAGGTTGCCGTCTGCCGGAGTGGACTTGGCAGTGTGATGTTCATGCAACGCGGTCCATGAGCCCAGATCATTCCAACCAAAGTCAGCGCGGAGACAAAAGATTCTCGATTCCTGCTCACCCTTTGCCGAGCGCGGTTCGAGCACCGCGTAATCTACACTGATGCCTTCACATTGCTTGTACAGCCGGCGAAACGTCGCAGCGAATTTCCGCGTGCCGAAGTCCGCCGCTATTTTTTCCAGCAGCGCGGCGGTCTTTGGCAGATGCTCGTGCAGCGCGTTGGTTAGCGTTTTCGCGCTCCAAAGAAACATGCCGCTATTCCAATAAAAGTTCCCTGAGCGGACGAACTCTGCCGCCCGTTCCGCGTTCGGCTTCTCAGTGAAACGGCGCACGTGACGAGCGTTTCCGGCTGAAAGCGATCCGGCTTCGATGTATCCATAACCGGTTTCGGCACGGGACGGCTCGATGCCGAGCACGACTATATTCTCGCCGTCGGCGGCAATCTCGATTCCTTCGGCGAGTACTTCGCGGAAACGCGTCTCGTTCGCTACAACATGGTCGGAAGGAAAAAGGCCGAGCACCGCTTCCGGATCTTTTCGCAGCAGAATGAAAGCAGCAAGCCCGATCGCCGGCGCAGTATTGCGTCCAATAGGTTCGGCAACGATGTGGTCTGGCTTCAGTTTGGGCAACTGGCGAGCAATTTCCGGCCGCAGGTCTTGATTGGTGATAATCCAAAACTGCTTCGCTGGCGACAGTGGGAGCAAACGCGCGACTGCCTGTTGGATCATGGTTTGCTTGCCATCAAGCGCAAGCAGTTGCTTGGCACGTTTTTTTCGGCTCAGCGGCCAGAAGCGCGTCCCACGACCACCGGCGAGAATGACAGGATAAAAATTAGTTGGCATCAGATTCTTTTGCGTTCGAAATTAGACCGTCTCGACTGCCGACTAATTCGTAATAATCTCGGGAATATGTTCCCGGGTTTCGGGCACGTACGACTTCAGAAATTGCACGTCAGGTTCCGGTCGGATGCTGAACTGACGAATTCCGGCGGGAACCACCACCGAGTCCCCCATGCCGAAGCGAACGGAATCGCAACCTGGAGCCTCAATCGATGCGAACCCGTGCACGCCGACTAAAATCTGCGCGGAGCTTTTCCGCCGTTGCGCAAGATCGAATTCGTGTTCCGAATGCAAATCGAATTTTTCAACTGCGAAATAAGGAGAAGCCACGAGGTGCTGCGCGCGGTTTCCGTTGCTGCCGAGTTTCGAAAAAGGTTGCGGACGGACTTTTCCCGAAGCAACCTGCGCCTTGATCACACGCAGCCCATGCTCAAGATGTAGCTCGCGTGGGCGACCATAATCATAAAGGCGAAATGTCGTATCTGACTGCTGTTGCGTTTCAACGATAATCGCGCCCGGCCCGAGCGTGTGGACCGTGCCGCCAGCCACATAGATAAGATCTCCGGCTGAAACCTTCACCCAGTTCAGCAACTCTTCGGCGCGGTTCTCATGGATCGCTTTTTCAAAGTCAGCCCGCGTAGTGCCCGATTTCAGCCCAAGGCCAATCTCAGCTTCGGGTCTGGCGTGCGCCACATACCAGCACTCGGTTTTTCCCCAAGGCTGCCCGATGGCCTGAGCGTCGGTGTCATCGGGATGCACCTGCACGGATAGCTTTTCGTAAGGGAAAAGGAACTTTGCGAGTAGAGGGAAGCGATCGGAATTCGGGGCTGCCTCGCCCACAAGTTCGCGCTGATACTCCGAGGCTAATTCGGCCAGCGTCTTTCCAGCAAAACGCCCATTCTGGACTTTGCAATGGTCTCCGGTGAGCCAGGACTCGCCGATTCTTTCATTGAATCGCTGCGAATAAATCGGCGAAAGATCGTTCGTTCCCCAGGGCCGGGGATCGAACAAGGGCTGCATCAGCAATGGGTAGAGATCGCTCATCCGAAGTTGCGCCGCCTGCATTAGAAGCGTAACTCACGTGAGAGGCTGCCCGCAAAAGTCGATCCTGTTCGAAACCAATACCTCGAGGGTGCCCCACCCTTGTCCGCGATTTCCGGACAGGGTGGGGACCTTGAATTTCGCTTGACCACTATGGAAATCAAAATCCCCACCCTGTCTCGCACACACCGCGAGACAAGGATGGGGCACCCTTTTGCAAGGTGGAATTTTCATGTCAGAGCGAAGAAACAAACGTTCGCAGGCGCTCCAGCCCTCGATCCAGTTCTTTTTCTGACGTGGCGTACGAGATACGAATGTGCTCCCGTGTACCGAATCCTTCCCCCGGCACGGTCGCGACGTGTGCCTCATGTAGGAGCTTGCGGGCGAATTCGGCCGGAGAGTTCACCCCGCCGCGTCCAAAGAACGCCGAAACGTTTGGGTATACATAGAACGCGCCCTCGGGCCTTGCGCATTTGATACCGTCGATCTTCGCGAGCCCGGCCAGCACGTGATCGCGGAGTTGAATATATTCTTTGCGCATTTCCGCCACGCAATCCTGCGATCCGGTCAGGGCAGCAACTGCAGCTTTTTGCACAATCGATGTTGGGTTGGAAGTCGACTGGCTCTGCAGCTTTTGCATCGCAGCCGTAACCGGAGCCGGAGCGAGCGCGTATCCCATGCGCCAGCCAGTCATGGCGTACGTCTTCGAGAGCGAGCCGACTACGATGATGCGGTCGCGGTACTCATTCAGCGATCCCACCGAAAACTTGCGCCCGGTGTAGTTGAGATAGACGTAACACTCGTCGGACATAACCCAGATGCCGCGCTCGGCCGCAAAGCGAACAACCTCCGTCATGTCTTCCGGCGACATCACTGCGCCCGAAGGATTCGAAGGCGAATTCAGGATGATCAACTTCGTTCGCGGCGTAACCAGGCGGGCGATCGCATCGGCGGTGACACGGAAGCCTTCGTCTTCGTCGGTTTCGAGCAGCACGCAGTTGCCGCCCGCATAACGCACGATGTCCTTGAAAGAGACCCAGTAAGGAACCGGCAGAATGACTTCGTCGCCATGATCGACCAGCGCCTGAATGGCATTGAACAGCACGTGCTTGCCGCCGACGGAAGCCATCGCCTCTTCGCGCTTGTAGCGCGAGCCGAAATCCGCCGCATGCCGCTGAATGATCGCATCCTTCAGCTCGACAATGCCGCCAACCGCCGTGTAGCGCGTGAAATTGTTATTGATCGCGCCAATCGCCGCGTGCTTGATGTGTTGCGGCGTCGAAAAATGCGGCTCGCCGACGCTGAGGTCCACAACGTCCACGCCCGACTGGCGGAGCTTGTCGGCTTCTGCGACAACAGCCATCGTGGCCGAGGGCTCAATGCGGTTGATTCGTTCGGTCAGCTTCAAGGCTGCCGGGGCTTCGGTTACTGGACTCATGCTTTTCCTGCCTTTACTTTTCGGATTGAAAATTTCTGTGCCGGATCGAGCTTCTCGCTCAGCCGCCTCGCTACGAGTTCGGGAACCAGCCCGCTAATATCTCCACCTAGCCGTGCCACCTCGCGCACCAGCCGCGAACTCAAATACGAATATTTTTCCGCCGGCATCATAAATACGGTTTCTAGTTCCGGACGTAGCTTGCGGTTCATGAGCGCCATCTGCAGCTCGTACTCGTAGTCGCTCAGCGCGCGAATTCCGCGCAGCACCGCGCCTGCTTTCACCGTCGCAGCGTAGTCAACGGTCAATCCATCAAAAGTGTCGATGCGCACGTTCTTGATGTCAGCCGTCAACTCCTCCAGCATTTTGCGCCGATCCGCCACGCTGAAAAGCGGACTCTTGTCCGGATTGCGCAAAATCGCCACGATCAACTCATCGAAAATGTGACTGCCCCGCTCAATCAAATCCAAATGCCCATTGGTCGGCGGATCAAACGACCCGGGATAAATGGCAGTAACTCTCTTCAATGAGCCTCGTGATTACAAATCTGGAGAGCAATGAAATTGATTTTATTCGGCAGGAATAGGAATGGCAATTCGGAGCTGGAGTTTGCTGAGTGCTCTCTCCTGGTTTTCGGCGGGGTAGAGAGCACCCAGCTCACTCGGAGGTTAGCGTCTCACCGTACCCTTCCCTTCCGTCCCTGTCGGCATGGCTGTGACTTTCGCACCCTGTCCCGCTCCTTGCGCTGCACCTTGGGCCTGCGCCGCAGGTTGGGTGGTAATCAGCCCAAGCGCCTTCCGCACCTCGCCTTCAAGCCGCACGAGCACGTCCTTATTATCTTTTAGGAACTGGCGGGCATTCTCGCGGCCCTGGCCAATGCGCTCGCCCTTGTAGCTGAACCACGCGCCGGATTTCTCGAGAATGTTCTGATTCACCGCCAAATCCAGCAGATCGCCCTCTTTCGAGATTCCCTGCCCATACAAAATGTCGAATTCGGCTTCGCGAAAAGGGGCGGCGACCTTGTTCTTCACGACTTTCACCTTGGTGCGCGAGCCGATGACCACGTCGCCTTCTTTGATTGCAGCGATGCGGCGAATGTCGGCACGGACGGATGCATAAAACTTCAGAGCGCGGCCACCGGTCGTGGTTTCGGGATTGCCAAACATGACGCCGATCTTTTCGCGGATCTGGTTAATGAAGACCAGGCAGGTGCGCGACTTTGAGACCGTTCCCGTCAGCTTGCGGAGAGCCTGCGACATCAGCCGCGCCTGCAGGCCCATATGGCTGTCGCCCATCTCGCCATCGAGTTCGGCTTTCGGTACAAGCGCCGCCACCGAATCGACCACCAGCACATCAATCGCGCCCGAGCGGACCAGTTGTTCCGTGATCTCTAGCGCCTGCTCGCCGTAGTCGGGTTGAGAAACTAACAGATTGTCAGTATCGACGCCGAGTTTCTTCGCATAGCTCGGATCGAGGGCATGCTCGGCATCGACGAATGCCGCCATGCCGCCCAGTTTCTGCGCCTCGGCAATTACCTGCAGCGCGATCGTCGTTTTACCTGACGACTCCGGGCCGAAGATTTCGACCACACGTCCGCGGGGAACGCCGCCGACGCCAAGCGCCGCATCAAGTGAAATCGAGCCGGTCGAAATGACCGAGATCGGAACGATCGCCTCTTTTGACCCCAGCCGCATGATGGAGCCCTTTCCAAACTGCTTTTCAATCTGCGCAAAAGCCAGGTCAATCGCCCGATTCCGCTCGTCGGCCATGAAGAGTTCTCCTGAGAGTGTGGAGCGGGCGCCCCCGCCCGCTTACATTTATTTAGAAACTGGCTGGAGTATATCGCGTCCTGAAAGCGAAGAAAAGGCGAATTTGCACAATTTGCGTGTGAGGGTTCCTGAAAGGGAACGAATATACGTGTGCTGGATGGGACAAATGCTGTGGAAAATTGAATCATTGAACCATTTAGTCATTGAATCAATGAAAACCAGGTCCTCGCGCCGGAGTTTTCAAATGACTCAATGATTCAATGACTGAATGATTCAATCCCTCCGTGCTACAATGACCCACTCTTAAGGTTTTCCCCAAGCATCAGGCTCCCGCACCAGAATAATTGTGGCACCCAATCCTCCCAAGACCATTACTTACGCCGACGCGGGCGTAAACATCGACCAGGCGAACCGCACCAAGCAACGCATTAAGTACCTGGCGCACAAGACGTTCAACAAGGGCGTCCTCAGCGAGATCGGCGGCTTCGGCGGATTGTTCGCCATCGATAAGACCAAGTACATTGATCCCGTCCTGGTTTCGAGCGTCGATGGCGTCGGCACCAAACTCAAGCTCGCCTTCGAAATGAACGTACACCACACGGTCGGCGCCGATCTTGTAAACCACTGCGTCAATGACATCGCCGTGCAGGGCGCGGCACCCATGTTTTTCATGGACTATCTCGCCGTCGGGAAGCTCGAGCCAGGGATTGCGGAAAAAGTTATCGAAGGGCTTGCAGAGGCCTGCAAGCACAACGGCTGTGCTCTGATCGGCGGCGAGACAGCCGAGATGCCCGGCTTTTATCCTGATGGCGAGTATGATCTTGCCGGATTCATCGTAGGCGTGGTCGAGCGCGAGAAGATCATCACCGGAAAAACTGTTGTGCCCGGAGACATCATCCTTGGCCTGCCCTCGACCGGCCTCCACACCAATGGGTATGCGCTCGCACGCAAGCTGCTTTTCGAAGTCGCCAAGTACGAGCCCGAGACCTACGTCAACGAGATCAAAGGCAAAGTCGGCAACGAGCTGATGCAAACCCATCGCAGTTACTGGCAGATCATCAAGAAACTGCTCACGGCCGATTGCGTTTCAGCCATGGCGCACATCACCGGCGGCGGGATCACGGAAAACTTACCGCGCGTGCTGCCTCGCGGGACGGCGGCAGTCATCGAATTTGGTTCGTGGCCGGTGCTGCCGATTTTCACTCACATGCAGGCCCTCGGCAACGTCCCTCAGGACGAAATGCTGCGCACCTTCAACATGGGGATTGGCATGCTGCTGGTTGTCCCGTCGAACAAGTTCAAAAAGGCCGAGAGTGTTCTCGACCGGGCGGGCGAGAAATATTATGCGGTCGGAAGGATCGTGAAGGGCGAGCGGAAAGTGTCGTACAGTTGATTCTTCTCCCAATAACCGGAGAAGCGCGGCGCCAGTAATTTCGAAGACTCCCAACGAGCGGGAATCCGAGGGTCAACAGTAGAACAGCAGATTCCTCACTGCTAAAGCGTTCGGAATGACAGCGGTTTGGTTGTGCTCGGGAACTTTGCGGCTTCTCTTTGCGAACTCTGCGGTTAAAGGCTTTACCGCAAAGCACGCCAAAGGATTCGCGAGGGACGCGAAGAAAACCCTGAAAGCCATTCTTCGGATTATTCGATCTGGACTAACTCACTGGCACCAGATTCCGACTGCGCCACGGCCGGCCGTTGTGGAGCACGCCAGGCATCGAAGATCGAAACCTGATGTACGCATGACACTGTGCAGTGCGGCGCGCAGCTTTTTTCGGTCAGGTATTCGCGGCGAATGTCATCGACCGTGTACTTCTCAAGCGGGATCGCCGGATAGCCGCGTTGCTGGGAGCAGTAATGCACCAGGCCGTCCTCGCAAATATAGAGATACCGCGCGCCGGCGCGGCAGCGCCACTGGTTCGGACGCCCCAAAGCAATGTTGTCCTGAAAAGCGTTTATTCGCGTAAAGCTGCGCTTTTCGAGCGCCTTCATCTCGTGATAAATGCGGCGCTCCTCGTCGCCGAGCGGCTGCAACTGCCCCTGGCCATCGTGAATAATTCCAATCGTCGAACTGAATCCAAGTTCGAGGGCGCGCTTGCCGATCGTGAGGGCGTCCTGCGGGTTCTTCACTCCGCCGCCGACCACTGAGTTAATGTTCACGTGGAAGTCGGCGTACTCGGCGAGCATCTGCAGTTTCTTGTCTAAAACTTTCAGGCTCTTCTTCGAAACGTCGTCAGGATTTACGTTGTCGATGGAAATCTGCAGCCATTCAAGCCCCGCGCGGTTTAGCCGCTCAATTCGCTCAGGAACAAGTAGGTACCCGTTGGTGATCATCCCGGCCACAGTGCCGTTCTGACGGATGCGGCTGATGATTTCGTCGAGTTCCGGATGCAGCAGCGGCTCCCCGCCGCTGATCGTCACCACAGACGTCCCCAGTTCGCCGAGTTTATCGACCCGCCGAAACATGGTCTCAAGCGGCACCGGCTTTGAGACGTCGTCGAATTCGTTGCAGTACGTGCACGCGAGATTGCAGCGCCGCATGGGAATGATGTGCGCAAGCAACGGGTGGTCGGTCGAGGCCAGTGCGCCTAAAATCTTGCCGATTCCGCGGACGGTTCTCCACGAGGCTCTCAGATTCCGGCGCAATTTGGTTTGGACAGATGGCATTCTGGGGCTATGAATATTAGAACATAGCCGGAGGTAAGTGTAACGGTTTGAGCAGCGTATGTGCCGATTTCACGTTCGAGTTGCTCTTCAGTTCGATCAGGCTAAGCAGGACCAGCAATGCCCGTGTGGGTCGGACATTCTTGTCCGACTCTCCATCTGCCACAAGCGCGGCGACCCACAAAATGACGTATTGAGAGCTTTGTATCAGGGCACGTCTTCAGACGTGCCGATTGAGTCAACCATTTCGATAGGGCTTTAGCCCCTGAGGCCGATGGGAGAGAACGGGGCAGCTAAGCTGCGTAAGATCATTCGCTCTTGCGGCGGCACGCCTGAAGGCGTGACCTGATACAACAACTTAGCGGGCGAGGGCGGCGCTACGCAACTCCTGGCCGGGCAGGAATGTCCGACCCACACGAGCTCAGGTCAAACTACTTCGATTTTCTCGTCCACCAACTTTTTATCGCTCTCGTCCGTGCCGGTGAGCTCGAATGAATTCGTCAGCACTGCCTTGCCTTTTTC
>DAIPJJ010000240.1:0-5506 GCA_036770325.1 Terriglobales bacterium | reverse complement strand
GTGACGCGCACTACGCTTAGTGTCCCGGCACTCACGGGAGCAGTGATGAGCATCGGGGTAGCGACGGCGAACAGTATTCTGTTGATTTCGTTCGCGCGTGAAAGAATGGATGAAGGGATGGATCCGATCCGGGCAGCCGTGGAGGCCGGTTACACGCGTATGCGGCCGGTGATTATGACAGCTCTGGCAATGATCATCGGCATGGTGCCCCTGGCTTTGGGACTCGGAGAAGGTGGAGAGCAGAATGCGCCGCTCGGGCGGGCGGTGATTGGCGGGCTGCTGTTTGCGACCGTGGCAACGCTGTTCTTTGTGCCGGTGGTGTTCAGCATTTTTCATGGACGGCGGCTAAAACGCGCATCGTTGGCTAGGGAACAAACGTCTAAATTGTAGGTATTTTGGGGCAAGGGAGAGGGATGGAGCAACAGCTTTTGGAAGCGGAAGAACAGAGAGAAAGAACGCTGGAGGAGCACAAGCAGACCAGGCGCAAGGGATACCTGCTTGCGGCAGTCCTTGGGCTGATTTTCGTTGTGATCGCCGCGGTGGGAATTATGACCAGGGTTTCAGAGCATCACGCTCTGGCCAAAGAAACCGAAGAGCAGGCTGTACCTTCCGTAGAAGTTGTTCATCCGACCGCTGAGCCGGCACAGTCGGAACTGACTTTACCTTCAACGTTGCAAGCCTATATAGAAGCGCCGATCTACGCGCGAACCACAGGCTACCTGGGCAAGTGGTACAAGGACATCGGATCGAAGGTTAAAAAGGGAGATCTGCTTGCTGACATTGAGACGCCTGAGGTTGATCAGGAGTTGATGCAGGCAAAGGCGGCACGGGATCAGGCGGAGGCGCAGCTCAAGCTGGCGCAGACTTCTGCCAAGCGATGGGAAAGTTTGCAGAAGATGGATGCAGTCTCGCAACAAGAAACTGACGAGCGTGCCAGTTCTTACGCGCAGGGAGAGGCGAACCTGAATGCGGCGACGGCGAACGTTCGAAGGCTGGAGCAGCTCGAGTCATTCAAGCATGTGTATGCGCCGTTTTCGGGAGTAATCACTCGGCGGAACATCGATCTTGGTGCGTTGGTGAACGCGGGCAATGGAGGTCCGAACCAGGAGCTCTTTGTGATCGCACAGATCGATCCCATTCGCGTTTACGTGAATGTGCCGGAAGCGGATTCGCCGTCGATCCATCCTGGCGTGCATGCCGATATTCAAGTTCCCGAGCTGACCGGGCATTTTTCCGGAAGTGTCGTGCGAACGGCAGAGGCGATTGATCCAACAACGCGGACGTTGAATACGGAAATTGACGTACCCAATCCCAAAGGAAGGTTGCTGCCGGGGTCCTATGCGCAGGTGCGTTTCGCACTGAAAGAACAAACTCAGCGGCTGACGGTACCTGCAAACGCATTGCTTTTTCGCGCGGAAGGGCCGCGGGCTGCGGTCGTCGGGCCGGACAACAAAGTTCATTTGAAGCCAGTGGTCATTGGAGAGGACTTTGGGACTACGACTGAGGTAGTCACGGGATTGCAGCAATCAGATGCGGTCGTGCTGAGTCCAAGCGATTCGCTTGAAGATGGCAAAACTGTGCAAGTGGCGCAAGGAGGCCCGCAACAGTGAGGTTGCGCGCAACACTTCTGCTGCTGGGGTGCGGTGTTGCGTTCGCGAAGGGCCCAAAGTACGAAAAACCCGCAGTAACGACTCCACAAAATTGGCAAACTCCTGCGCCCTGGCACGAAGCTGTGCCGCTCGATTCCCTTCCTAAAGGCGCGTGGTGGGAATTCTTCGGCGACGCGGAACTCAATCAGTATGAACAACGCGCGATGGCGGCGAACCAAACCCTGCAGGCCGCGATTGCACGCCTCTCTGAAGCAAGAGCAAGCGCGCGGGTGACTGCATCAGGACTTTATCCTGAGCTCGACGCGGCTGCGCGGGCAACACGCGAGCGGCTGGCTGGAAATCGCCCGATTAATGGCGCGGTCGCGAGACCGAGTCCGGTCACGCAGAACGAGTTCACGATTCCCTTCACGCTGAACTATGAGATTGATCTTTTTGGGCGGGTGCGACACAACGTTGAGGCCGCGAATGCCGACTTGCAGGCGTCTGCAGCCGATCTTGAGAACGTGAAGCTGCTGGTGAGTTCTGAGCTTGCAGCGGACTATTTTCAGTTGCGCGAGCTGGATTCCGAAATTGCGGTCGTACAAAAGGCCATCACATATCAGCAACAGGGATTGACTCTGGTTCAGAACCGGCACACGGGCGGCGCGGCTTCAGGGCTGGATGTGGCACAGCAACAGGTGGTGCTGGATACTTCTCAGACGCAGCTTGCGTTATTGCAACAGCAGCGTGCGCAATTCCAGCATGCGCTGGCCATGCTGCAGGGGCTCGCCGCCGCGGAATTCACTGCTCCGGTCCGCGGTCTAGAGACGCGACCGCCGTCTTTGCCACTAATTGTTCCATCTGAGTTGTTGCAGAGGCGGCCGGATATCGCAATCGCGGAACGGCAAACTGCGGCGGCAAATGCGAGGATCGGGGTAGCTAAGGCAGCGCTCTATCCGAGCATTTCGCTGGGAGGAAGTGGCGGCGTGGACAGCCAGGCGATCAGCAAGCTGCTGAATGCGCCGAGCTTTTTCTGGTCACTGGGACTGTCGGCGCTCGAACCAGTGATCGCCGGTGGGCGAAATCGCGCGCAGCTTGAGTTTGCGAGGGCAGGATATCAGGAGGCGGTCGCGAATTATCGTGAGACGGCACTCACCGCATTTCAGCAGGTGGAAGATGCACTCTCAGGGCTGACGACGTTGGAATCCGCATATCAGTCACAGCAACGGGCGGTTGTGGATTCAGAGAAGTCGCTGCAACTGGCGAATGCCCGGTACAGCGGCGGGCTGGTGAATTATTTGGACGTCATTACGGCGGAAGAGCAGACACTCTCGAATGAACGAGAGCAGACGCAACTCCTGGGCCAGCGGATGACGACGTCAGTGCTGTTGGTCAAGGCGCTCGGCGGAGGTTGGGACAGCTCGAGCCTTTCCGCGGTGGGCGTCAAGCCGAGTTTGAGGCAGGCAGTACAGCAATAAATGACACTTGCACGGGCGGGACGCCCGTGCCCCGACATCAAATCTTCCTCAAAATAAAAACGGCGGGTCTGGAGGCCCGCCGCTACATAGTCTCTTTGCTATTTCGCTAGAATCCCGGCATGAATGAGTAGCCGATCGAAATGGCGAAGCGGGCGACGTTTGCGCCATTGAATTCGACGTTGTTATGGACGACGTAGTAATGCGCTTCAGGGCGAATGAATGCGTGCCCCCAGAAGTAGTAACGAATGTCTGCGCCTACGTGAAATGCGAAGTGATTGCTGCTGACGTAATTGGTGCAGGAGGTGAATCCGCAGGTGAAGGTTGGCTGGTAGAAACGGAGGTCCTCGCCTCCGATGCCGGCCATCACATCGCCACCGAACTTCTTACCGAAATTGCTGCCGTAGACGGCATTGAAATCGTAAAAGATCGGGCGATACGGTGCTTGGAATACGCCGAATGATCCGGCCTCAGTGTAAAGCGCCTGATGAGCGCGCCAAGCGACTTCGCCGCCGAATCCAAGATGGTGTTTCAGGATGAAGATGCCGCTGAAACTGGGGTACAGGCCTCCGCTCAGAGACGGAAAGGAAACACCAGAACTATCGACGGTAGCGGCGGGAGCCGTCACGGTGCCGAAACCGAATGCGCCGTGGAATTCCTGGGCCTGCGCTCCCATTGCGAAGAACACCGCTACAGCCAAGATTGATACTGCTGCTAGCTTTTTCAAGAGAAATCTCCTGCGTACGAGATATGCACGGCCGTTGCTGCCCTTTAACCCCGGATAAAAATTATAGTTCCGCGATGCATTGCAAAACATACACGTTCACAAGTGCTAAACAGAACTCCACCATGAATTCAATACGATGCCAGAAACAGTAAGTTGGTTACGTATTGTTTTGTATAAGGGTTACGAAGATTACTCCAGAACACGAAGCGAAAGGCCGACGAAGTCCGGGATGACCCGCTCGGCGCCATTTATCAGCAGTTGGCTGGTGAGTCCATTGCTGGAAATCCCGATGCAGCGCATTCCGGCCGATTTCGCGGATTGCACGCCGGCTGGGGCGTCGTCAAATGCGAGAGCTTGAGGAGTTGGGACGCCCAGCCGTTCGCAGGCGAGGCGGTAAACAGTGGGATCGGGCTTGCCGGTCGAGACGTCGCTCGCGGTAATAACTGCTTCGAAATGCTCAGCGATGCCCATTCGCTCAATGGTTGAGAGTGTGCGGATTTCGCTGGCGGACGTGGCGATCGCGGCGGTGACTCCAGAGTTGGCCAGGGCATTCAAGAATTCGAGAGCTCCTGGCACGGGCGTGATCTGGTGCTCCATCTGGCGGAAAATTTCATCTTTTTGACGACCGTACCTCTGCAAATCCTGCTCGGGAAGGTCGCCAAGAAAATGATGGAGAATTTCGTTTCGCGTTCGGCCCTCGAGTATGAATGACAGTTCCGCGCGGGAAACTTCTCTGCCCAACAATGATAGAAACGTCCTCCAGGCGGCGAGATGCACCGGGTGACTATCGATAAGCACACCATCCATATCGAAAACAACAGCGCGAGTTTTTACGTTGAGTTTTATCTCGTCTCCTTTCGAGCGAGTGCCGGCCACTCTCTCTGGGCTTCCTGATAGTTTTCGATCGTGCCGATATCGAGCACGAACTCAGGCACCTGATACGCGCGCATGCGGCCGGTAAGAGACGGAAGCACGTCAAACGCGATGTCCGCGCCAGGTTTTTCGGGAATCGCATCGAGCAGGGCCGGGCTTGCGATCATAATTCCGGCAAATGCTTTGTTACTTTTTGGTGTTACCGGTTTTTCGACGAATTCAGTTACAACATCGCGCTGATCGGTGCAGACGATACCGCAGCGAGAAGGATCGGGGACGGAGTAGACGGCGAGTGTTGCTGCGAACTCCGACGAGTGAAACTTCAGCATTGCGTCGAGATCAACGTTCGTGAGCACATCCGCATAGAAGACCCAGAACGTGTCATCGGACTCGACCCATTTGCGATTGGCGCGCAGGGTGCCTGCACTTCCGAAAAGTTGCGGCTCTTCAATCACAGTCACATGAACACCGTCTCTCCATTTTCTGACGAACTCAACCACCGCGGCGGAATGAGAGTGGGTGTTAACGAGCACTTCGGCGATCCCATGCTCACGGCAAAGGGAGAGCCAGATTTGGAGCATGGGCACACCTTGAATCGGCAGCAGACATTTTGGAAGCAGATTGGTGTACGGTCGTAAGCGCGTTCCATGCCCGGCGGCGAGTAGAAAGGCTTTCATGCGCGGTCACCATCAGCCAGCCGAACGCATGGGCAAGAATGTCCAGCGCGAGGCGCCGCGCTCGTCGTTGTCGATGAATGGGTCGTTCACCAAAACGTGGGCGCCCTGAAAATCGAAGCTGAAGCTCATCTCTTTGAGACCGTGTTCGGCGAGGGCATCCGCATC
>DAIPJJ010000058.1:0-22022 GCA_036770325.1 Terriglobales bacterium | reverse complement strand
AATAGATTCGGGCACTATCGCGGCAACCGGGGACGGTTCCACCGCACCTAGTGAAAGCTTAGATGGCACTCATACAGGGCAGGTTGGTGCAGCTCTCACTTTCCTGAGTACCGACACTGACAATCCGGAATCGCTTGAAACTCTTAGCTTGATTACGGCTTTCTACTGATTGGTGGAGGGCAGTGCGCGTACCTAGACTACGAAGTAAGGGTTACGGAGGAGTCATGCCGGAAAAGGAGATCATCAGGCGCGCTCGTAAGGATGCACGCGAAGGCAAATCGCCCACCACCCAGGCGGGCGAGTTCGTCCGGGAAGAGATTCATCACGTGCGCGAGGGAAAGCACGGGGTAAAAAACTCGAAACAGGCGATTGCTATCGGCCTCTCGAAGGCGAGGAAAGCCGGCGTGAAACTACCTTCGCCGCCGAAGGGCACAGCATCGGCGCACAAAGAAAGCAGGCGCCACCGCTCCACAGGGCGCAATAAGCCGTCCGCCAGGCGGTCACGAGCCACAAAACGGGCCCTGAAGCGCGAAGGACGCTCGGGAGCATCGCACGGGGCGCTCTCCCGCCATGCTCGCAATGCGGGGCGGCGTCGCAGTTCTTCTGACCGGTCGCGTGCCGCCCGCAAGGCCGCAAGAACGCGAGCATCGCGACGTGCCGGGCGGAGATGAATTAAATGGAGGCGCGCCCAACGCATACCGCAAAACCGGTGTGTCTGGGGCAGACGCTTGTTCATGTCGGCACCTCGGGCTGGCACTATAAGCAATGGATCGGCGACTTTTACCCTCCGCGATTCCCTCCCGCGAAGATGCTCGCCTGGTACGCCCAGGAATTTCATACCGTCGAAATAAACAATTCTTTTTACCGGCTCCCAGAAGCAAAAACATTCGAACAATGGAAAGAAATAGTCCCCGCGGGATTTCTCTTCGCGGTAAAGGCCAGCCGCTTTCTTACCCACATCAAACGCCTGAGAGATCCCGAAGACTCGATCAAGCTGTTCTTCTCGCGTGCGCGGCACCTCGGTAGGCGATTGGGTCCGGTTCTCTTCCAGCTTCCGCCCCAGTGGAAAGCTGACAGCGGGCGCTTACGTGAGTTCCTTGCTTTGCTTCCAGCTAAACAACAATACGTGATTGAATTTCGGGACGAAAGCTGGTACTCGCAAGAGATCCGCGAGCTGTTGCGGAATTACAACGTGGCGCTCTGCCTGCATGATTGGCGCGCGGCAGCGTGGGCGCGCGAGCTAACGGCAAATTTCACCTATATCCGCTTCCACGGCACGACCGGCAAGTATGCGGGGAACTATCCTGATTACCTTCTGCATGACTGGGCAAAACAGATTCAGAGTTGGGGAGAAGGCGTTTCAGAAGTATTTGCGTACTTCAACAACGATGTAGGCGGCCATGCGATTCGGAATGCACGTACTCTAAAAGCGATGCTGTCCGAACTCTGCGATCCCGATTCTGCCCGTGAACGCCAACACGCCACATCAACTCGCGATGCACAGGAAGCTGCGTAACCTCAGCCGCAGCCGTCACAACTAATCTAATTCCAACAAAACAAACGTCCATGTCCAGCTTCTTCCCTACAGCAAATCGCATTTTGAAGTACAGCGTCAGCCTGATCGCCAGCCGAAAAGCACGGCGCTATGCTCTTTGACGATGGAAGTAAAACGAGTTTAACGAGGAGGCAGCATGCTGTATTGGGCGCTGGTATTTCTAATCATCGCGATTATTGCCGCGATATTTGGCTTTGGTGGCGTTGCGGTAGCAGCGGCCGGGATCGCGAAGCTCCTGTTCTTCATCTTCCTGGTGATATTCGTCATCACCTTGATCACAGGACTGACGCGCCGCGGAAGAACGGGTATCTAAGCCGCGGACAACGGGTTTGAGGACCGGGCCAGGCTGGTTTCTTCGCGCGAAGAGATGCCAGACCTGGACCCGGAGCGTTTCTGTTTTCCTACTTTCTTTATTCTGTTCACCAGGTACTTCCTTTCTGCGTCTAACCACTGACCATTCTTAGGAGACATACTCATGAAGGCTGTCGTGTTTCATGCCATCGGAGACATACGTTTGGAGGATGTGAAAGATCCCGCAATTAAGGGGGACTTCGATGCAATCGTGAGATTGACCGCGAGCGCAATTTGCGGAACCGACTTGCATATGGTTCGTGGCACCATGCCGGGAATGGAGCCAGGGACAATCCTTGGTCACGAGGGAGTAGGCATAGTCGAGGAAGTTGGGCCAGGTGTGCGCAATTTTTCGCCGGGCGATCGGGTGGTGATCCCTTCAACCCTGGGCTGCGGCAACTGCTCTTACTGTCGCGCAGGTTACTTCTCGCAGTGCGACAAAGCAAACCCCAATGGACCTTCCGCAGGTACGGCGTTTTTCGGCGGTCCGAAGCAGACTGGGCCATTCAACGGTTTGCAAGCCGAGAAGGCGCGCGTCCCTTTTGCGAATGTAAATCTGGTGAAGCTTCCGCCTGAGGTCGATGACGATGATGCCATCCTGCTCTCCGATATTTTCCCGACCGGCTACATGGCAGCAGAGAACGCCGAAATAAAGCCAGGAAATTCCGTCGCAATATTCGGATGTGGACCGGTCGGGCAGTTCACGATTGCCTCCGCAAAGCTGCTCGACGCGGGGCGAATTTTCGCAATCGACAATATTCAGTCACGGCTCGACATGGCGAGAGAACAAGGCGCTGAGGTCATCAACTTTGATAAAGAAGATCCAGTCGAAGCACTGAAAGAACTGACTGCCGCGATCGGACCAGATCGTGTGATCGATGCCGTGGGTGTGGATGCAAACATGCCGCACTCCGGTCCGGCAGCAAAGAAGTCCAAAAAAGAACATAAGGGCGAATCGCAGGAAGTCGCCCCGGAAAGGAATCCCAAGAACGGTAATTGGGAACCGGGGGACGCGCCATCCCAGGTGCTCTCCTGGGCTGTCGAATGCGTGGCCAAGGCAGGCACGATGTCGATAATTGGCGTGTATTCCGAGAAGGTAAAAGGTTTCCCCATCGGAAACGCGATGGAGAAAAATCTTACGATCAGAATGGGTAATTGCGATCACCGCCGCTATTTGCCAAAGCTGATCGAGCTTGTGCGGAACGGAACTGTGGTTCCGGCGGAGATACTGACACAGGTCGAGCCGATGACATCAGTTCTCGAAGCATACAAAATGTTCGACAAGCGGCAGCCGGGATGGATCAAAGTGAAGCTTGAACCCTCGGAAACGGAAAAATTGGCAGCGTGATTGAAGAACTCAGTTTGCCGACGTCGAAGGGTTGTACAGCCGAGCGGCTTCAGGCGATCTTTACTGCGCTCAAAACTGGACTTTGGTGCAGCGTGCGAAGGGCAGATCGCGGTGCATGAATGCGGAATGTAGTCTCTGCCTGTGCGCGCCAGTGTTGTTTGTAAGATTCTTCGCCACGAAGAAAATCGAACTTACGCATGCCGAGTTGAATCCCATTCGCCAACGCTGAAAACATGAGTTGCGTTCCAGGACTGAGGTAAGCGAACTCCGGATCGAAGCCCTGCATGTAGCAGAAAACTGTTTTTTGGCCGTGGAGCGTGTATAAGGCAGCAGCCGTCCCGTTCTCCACTCGCAACCTCGTGAAATGCAGGATCCCGCAACCGAGCAGGCCCGGGGCGGCCTGTCGGTGAAATCGCCTGATCGCTTCATCGGCAAGGACGCCGCTCTCTCCACGTTGCGCCCAGCGGTTCGCGTGCAAGCAAAAGAGGTCGTTCAGAAATTCCGGCAGTGTTTCTGCTGTCGCGGCCTCAATTTTTCCACCGCCCGTTCGGTCAAGACGGGAATGTGCGTTGCGCAGGTTCGCGCGCTGGCGCTTTGACAGAAGCTGCAAGAGTTCGCTCTCCGTTTGCGGAAGAAGCAGAGATGAACAACTGTCGTGAGGTGCGGCATATTGCTCGAGCCACGTGCGCAAAAGAGCCGAGTTTGCAGACGAATCGGTAAGCTCGAAAACATCCCATCCTTCGAGCTGGTTGATTGCTTCGAGCATTGCAGCAACGGACTGGTCTTCAAACGCTGGATCCACAAGAACGTCCAGATAGTCCGAAACTCCGCCCGCCGCAAAGGCCAGCACCCGCTCGCCATTGCGAGGGTAAATGAGCAAAGGTGCAATGGCGACGAGAGCACCTCTCGAACGCACCTCGACTACATTGAGGTTTTGTGGAGCAAAGGCGCTGATCCATGCCAGAATCCATTGCGGGTGTTGGAACGGCGTGACTTTCGGGCAACGCCCGTAAAGCTCATCCCATTCGTCGGCAATCGCCCGTAGATCGGATGGATGCGTCAGAATTCGAGTTGAGAGTCCAATACTCATTTTGCGTTCTCACCGTGGCAACGGGCGGTGAATTTAGGCCCGACTACGCCAGTGGTGATCCTGACCACCCGCAAGGTCCCTCTCTCGCACACGCGCGAGTTCGGGATGACACGAGATGGGAGAAGCAGGCAATCATGCTGCGACCAGATCAAGTATTCGATCACGGTTCGCTATTGATTCATACAGTTCGAAGTAGCGACGGATCGTGGTGAGTGACGAAAATTTGCGTTCAGCTTCGGCACGGCAAACTAGCGGCGAGATAGAGTTCACGTCACTGATTGCCTGTGCCATTTCCTCCACGTCGCTTACTAAAAACCCGGTGCGGCGATCGCTAACGATTTCAGGCAAAGCGCCGTTGCGAAATGCAATGACCGGAGTTCCCGAAGCCATCGCCTCCATGGCAACCAGCGAACTGGTTTCCGGCGCAAGGCTCGGGATCAGCAAACAACGGGCTCCCGCGAGCAAGTCAGCTTTGCGATCACCGCCCACCGATCCGATAAAACGTATTCGATTGTTGAGCCGAGGTTTAATCATGGAATCGAAGTAGCGGCGGTGCTCAGGATATTCGAAGACGGAACCTGCGATGATTAGATCCATTCCAGCTTGCCCGGCAGCCTCGATTGCCAGGTGAACCCCTTTTTCCGGGCAAATACGAGAGATCACCAGCGCATAATCGGATTTCTTTCGGGCCGCGCGGAATTGTTCGAGATCGATTCCATTCGAGATTGTCTTTGCGATCTCCACCCCGCGAGGAACGCTAGCCGCTTGAGAATCGGACACGCAGACCAGCCGAACGGAGCGGCTGAATTGAAGCGCGTCAGGCGCGTACCAACTCAGCGGCAAATGCAAAGTAACGACAATCGGGATATCACGATCCGGAAGGTACTCGTTGAAATCGAGCCCGTGCATGTGAACGACATCAACAGGATAAGTATCGAGAACGCGGTTGAGCGATGCTCTGAATGCCCGGCGCGCCTCCTGCTTTGCCGCTTCGGTCAGGATGTTCCCCGGCACTGAAACCGGAACCAGAAGCCCCTGACATCGAGAACCCGCCGGCGCCAGAACCAAAGATCTGTGACCCACGCGAACCAGCGCTGCGTCGAGCGTCGCAAGCACCTGTTCGGCGCCGCCCGCAGTGTTGGCCGCCACTTGCGCGAGCGTGTAGCTGACGCTGAGCACGGTCAACGACATGAATGCTCCTGCATTTCGCCTCTTGCGGCGGCTGCAATTTCACGCCATCGAACTCCGGTCATCGGCCAACCCATGCACTCATACCAGAGCTTACCCTCATGAGGCGCGCGCGTGAAATCGTAGGCGGGAGCAACTCGCAAGAGCTCTCGATCAACGCGAAAGGTCTTTAACACAAGCCTCTGAGAATCATAGGCGCTAAACATTCTGGATTTGCGATCTCGATCGGCATCCGAAAGTTCGAAGCAAAGTTCGGCGGAAGGATCGGAATCCAGGAACTCCCCCGTAACACATTGACCGTTGTCCGCGTGATAGGAAGTCATCTCTGTCAACAGTGGCACCGGTCTCCCTTCCATCGATGCAATAGCCTGGCTCGCCACAAAGGCTGCGCTGTCGTGATCCGGATGGCCACCTTCATAAGGATGAGTAACCACGGCATCGGGACGAATCTGCGTAAGCAGTTGGCAAAATCGCGAAATCACATTAGCGAGTTCAAAAACCGCTTCCTGATCAACCACCCCCAGCCAACACATCTGCGAACCCTTAATTCCTGCGCAGGCCAAAGCGCGCCCGGCCTCTTCGCGCCGCATCTGAGCGTACTCTTCTCGCGAGCCATTTACGCCTGCTGACCACAAATTCGTATCTCGCGGGGCTCCGTCGGTGAGAAAGACTACATGCGATTTGGGAAAGCGAGACAGGAGAACTGATGCGCCGATAGTCTCATCATCGGAGTGAGCAGCGAGGATGAGAAATCGCAAGTCTGGATCCGGCGAATCAGCCTGCAAACGCCGCGAAAGTTCGTGCCATCGCTTATCGCCGTCAGCTTGCCAGCTCATGCAATGTGGCCTGATTCGAAAGCACGCGCAGCGCCTCGCGATATCCGTTGAGCGTCCCTACGTCGACGTAAACGTCGCCCCGCTTGATTCCACTGGCCTTCCCGCCGCGCGCAAGGTACTCATTCACTAGCGTGCCCATGTACTCGTCCGAGCGATGACGCTCCATCCAGAGATCGTGAAGTTCGTGGAAGTGCCGTCCCGTCAACTTAAATGCTCCCCACACCCAGTCGGAGGAAGCATTTTTCTGCTTCACTTGGATTTCCTCAACTGCACCGCCGTGGCCGGTAACTACCGCGTCGAAAAGCTCCGGTTGCGCGGTCGGAAAAAGAAGAAACGAGAATTGTCCGTCGGGCAGGAAGCGAAAGCCTTCGATCGGGAACCAGATTGTGTCAGGCAATCCTATGTAGATTTCGTCTTCGATTCCGACGAACGGAAGCGCGCTGAACAACGCGTCGCAGAGCCCGCCGGGATTTTGCTGCACGGCGTAGCAGATCGGCACTTCGCCAATGCGCGCGCCAAAGTAGCGAATGATGTCAGTCTTTTCAGGAGATATCACGAAGCACACGCGGTTGACCCCGCCGAGGACCATGCGATCCAGCAGGTGCTCAGTTACGGCGCGCGGACGTTCCGTCGCTCCATCGAACCGGGTGCCGACCGGCAGAAGTTCTTTCGAGAAGGCAAGCGGCTGAATTCGTGTGCCGCGACCGGCTGCCGGAACAATTCCCCATCGCAGGCTCATGCGGCGGCCTCAACAAGATCGACAAACTCGCGACTGCGGTGCTCGGCTGTGTGCGCGCTGAGAACTCGCTCGCGCGCGGCTTTGCCGATGCGTCGAAGATCTTCGCGATCAAGTTCAATTGCTTCGACAACGTCATCGGCAGAGGAAGCTACGACAATTTCGCTGCCGGGGTCAAAAAACTCTTCCAGTCCCTCCCATGAGTCACTTACCACCGGAGTTTCACAAGCTGCAGCTTCAAATAATCGACCGGAAGGACAGTATCCGAAATTCGCCATCGCGCCGCGCGTGACATTCAAAGTAGCCTTTGACGAACTGTAGAACGCAGGATGCTCTGGCGGCGGCACGTGGCGAACGAACCAGATGTTCTCATTCCATGGAAAATCGTCAGGATACTGAGCTCCACCGAGAACAAATTTGCAATCAGGCAAACGTTGTGCCGGCTGCAGAAACAGCTTATGAAGAGAGTCCTGCCGGTCCGCGGCGTACGTTCCGAGATATGAGAGATCAGAGCTGTAGTGGTCAGATGGCGCGACAGGTTTGTGAACTTCCGGATCCACGCTGCCGTAAAGCGGCGCGACGTGCCGAGCTCCAAAGATTTGCTTCAGGCCATCCAGAGCACGTCCGCCCACGTAACTCAGCACGAGGTTGAAATCGCCGAGGCCGTAGGGCGGAATGTATTCCACTGAACCGTTCGAGCGAAAGCTCTCCAGTGTGACTGCGGTATCCAGATCGTAAAAAATCTTGAATGCTCGTGAATCGAGCACCATATCGCAGGCATTGTGTGCGTCGGGACAATAGGAGGTCACAACGGCGGCATCGCTTTCTGAAACTGCGCAATTGGCTAGTGAGCTGACCTCGGCCCAGGAAGGATAAAGGACCAGCTTGTAATTTCCCGGCGAAACCAGGTCACGGTGGTTCGCATAGTACGAGACGTCTTTCTCGAAGAACGTGACTTCATGTCCCGCACGGGCCAGTGCGTTACACAGACCTCGCCAAATCGTGGCATGTCCGTTGCCCCACGAGGAGCTTACAGTTAACCCAAAGATCACCAGCTTCATTGGCTTGCCTTAAGCAAAACAGAAAGTGAGTTCATGATGGAAATGGGGCCGGGCAAGTGCAAGCTAAGTTTGTACCCACGACTTCGATGCCAACATACGAAACAAAGCTGCATTCCAGAGTAGGAGGCTGATGGTTATGCGCTGAGCACGGGTTCTGGAGCTCTCCACCTCACCGGGCATCTGCCGCTAAGCCACGAGTTACACAGGACATCTCACGTTTTATCAGTTGCATCAGAAGATGATCGGCGGTGGTGAAGCGACGCTGGCGCCTCGCCCACGGGGATATGAGTCATGCGCTGGTCACTCCTTCTGTTCTTGGCGGCTTTTTCCCTGTCCGGTGCCGCCCAGACCACAGCCAGCAACGTACCTCCCTTCTATGAAGGCCAGAAGGTCGCTTCCATCACGATTGCGGCAAACCCGCACCTCGATGTGGAGCACTATCGATCGCTTATCTCCCAGCAGCCGGATGAGCCCTTCTCCCAACAAAAGGTAAACGCCAGCGTAGAAGCCCTGAAGAAAACCAATGCCTTCAGCGACGTTCGGGTCACTGTGTTGCCCGATACTGGCGGATTGAAGCTCACGTTCGTACTTGAGCCGGCTTACTACATTGGAATGATCAAATTCCCAGGCGCGATGAAGTACTTTTCGTACAGCCGCCTGCTGCAAGTGGTGAACCTGCCCGACCGGACTGTTTTTCAGAAGGCTGATCTGGACACGGCAAATGAAGCTCTGGTCAAGTTCTTTCAAGGCTACGGTTTTTTTCTCGCGACCGCTCATGCCGACACTCAGTTCGATGACGCCAATCAGTTGGCCCACATAACCTTCCGCGTTGTGCCGGGGCCGCACGCGCACATTGGCAAGGTAGAGGTCAGGGGATCAACTCCCGAGGAAAACCGGAAATTGGAAGAGGTGATGCGTTCATTCAAGGCCCGCTTCACGGGAGCCCTGCTGAAGCGTGGCAAACCCTACTCACCTAGAAGAATTCAGGCGGCCACCGCGCTCCTGAAATCGGCGTTGAGCAAGCAGCACTATCCGGACAACAAGATCCTGGTGGCCGATCCACAATACGATCCCAAAACCAACCTCGCCACTGTCACGTTCAACGTGGATACCGGCCCGGTGATCGACATTCGTCTGGTTGGCGCCAAGTTGACCTGGATTCCATTCCAATCGGGACGGCTGAAGAAAAAATTGATTTCCATCTACGACGAAGGCTCGGTCGATCCTGACATCATCGAGGAGAGCCGTCGCAATCTCACCGACTACTTCCAGCGTAAGGGCTACTTCGATGTGAAAGTGAACACGAATTCACAGCAGCAAAATGGAAGAACGATTCTGACTTTTCAGATCGACAAGGGACAAAAGTATTCAGTCAACGAGATCGCATTTTCCGGCAACCACAATCTGAGTGACAGCGACCTTGCCGCGCAGGTCCAGGTAAAGAAGCGCCGGCTACTCAGCCACGGGCTTTACAGCGCGAAGCTGCTGCAGGCCAGCGCCAAGAACATCGAGAATCTTTACAAGGACAATGGGTTCGAAGACGTAAAAGTCACGCCGCAAGCGGTGCAGCGAAACAATGCCATTTTCATATCGTTCAACATTGCCGAAGGTGACCGAACGACCGTGAGCTCACTGCGAGTAGAGGGAAATAAAAGCATTCCGTTGAATCAACTGCTCTTCCGAAAACAGAAGTTTCTGCTGGAAGAAGGAAAGCCGTTCTCGCCGAAGCGCATGTCCAATGATCGCAACCACATCGCGGCAAAATATCTGGATCGAGGTTTTCTGAATTCAGAAGTGAAGACAGTCGTTTCCCGCCATCCTGATGATCCGCACGAAGTCGACGTGACCTATCAAATTATCGAAAACCAGCAGGTGCGGATCAGCCACGTTGTCTACATGGGATACAGGCGCACACGGCTGTCCTTGATTGAGCGGAGCGCAAACCTGGCGCCCGAACAGCCATTGAGCCAAAGCAAATTGCTGCAAGGCGAAAGCAATCTTTATGACTACGGGATATTTGACTGGGCAAGCATCGGGCCCAAAAAAGACATCACGACTCAAACCGACGAAGAAGCCCTTGTAAAGGTACATGAGGCAAAGCGCAATTCGATTACCTACGGATTTGGCTTCGAAATCTCGCGCCGCGGTGGAAACGTACCCAGCGGCAGCGTTGCGGTTCCCGGATTGCCTACAGTTGGACTGCACGGTGCAAAAGTTCAGGCTAGCGATAAGATTTTTGCCAGCCCGCGCGGATCGATTGAATACACGCGGCTTAACGTGCGCGGACTCGGCGAAACCTTCGCGATATCGCTGCTCGCCGCGCGACTCGACCAGAAAGCAATTGCTACCTATACTGACCCGCATTTTCGCGGCACCAGTTGGCAAGCGCTGACAAGCATTTCCGCCGAGCGCACGACCGAAAATCCGCTGTTCCAGGCGCGACTCGGTGACGCTTCAATCCAATTCCAGCGTTATCTCAACCGCAGGAAGACGCAACAGCTACAGCTTCGCTATGACTTCAATCGCACTAATCTGAGCCAGCTCATTGTTCCGGAGTTGGTGTTACCCGCGGACCGCAACGTGCGGCTTTCGTACGTTTCGAGCACCATCATCGAAGACACGCGTGACAAGCCGCTCGATGCTCACAGAGGCGTGTACAGCACGGTCGATTTCCGAATTGTTCCCAGCGCATTTGGATCGAGCGCTGACTTTACTCGGCTATTCAGCCAGTATGCGTTTTACAAACCGGTACATGGAATGGTTTTTGCCAACAGCATTCGTCTCGGATTGGCAGCGCCCTTTGCTGGTAGTGACGTTCCTACCAGCGAGCGTTTCTTTGCGGGCGGGGGGACAACGTTGCGCGGATTTCCAATCGACCAAGCGGGGCCGGTTCGGAATATTCCCTTTTGCCAGGGAAAGGAAACCGATTGCCCAGTGATTCCGATTCCCGTCGGCGGGAACCAACTATTCATTCTGAACTCCGAGCTCCGGTATCCGATTCCAATCATGAACAACCTCGGCGGGGTCGTTTTCTACGACGGCGGAAACGTGTATCGCCGCATCAACTTTCCTGAATTTGTGGACAACTACACCAACACGGTGGGGATCGGGCTACGTTACAACACGCCGATTGGTCCCGTGCGGATCGACATCGGTCACAATCTGAATGCCGTGCCTGGCATCAGGGCGACAAATTTCTTCATCACACTTGGACAGGCATTTTAGAGAGAGCGGCAAGTAGTTATGGCAAAACCGAGCAAAGTAATCGGCTGGACGGTAGTGACGATCGGAGCGCTGCTGCTGCTCGTCATCATTGCGGCGCTCGTCCTGCTGAAAGCTCCGGCCTTTCACAATTACCTGCTTTCGAAAATCGAGCAGATCGCCGGTGAATCAACCGGCGCAAGGGTTGAGCTACAGAATTTCGATCTTCACCTCGGAACGCTGACCGCAGACATCTACGGCTTGACGGTTCACGGCACCGAACCTGAAGGGGCTAAGCCGCTCCTGCAAGTGCAGCATGCAAAGGTTGGTCTCAAAATCATTTCAGTCCTAAGGCGCAAGGTGAATCTGAGCGAGCTCATCATTGAACGTCCAGTGGTAAATCTGCAGATCGACAAGCAGGGCAACAGCAACCTGCCGCATCCACCACCTTCGAACAAAAAATCGAACACCAATGTTTTCGATCTCGCCGTTGGACATGTGCTGCTGACAAATGGCGAAATCTACGCCAGGGACCAGGCGATCCCGGTCGATGCGAACCTGAGGAACTTACGCACGGAAATCAGCTTCAACCAACTGGAGAAGAAATACAGCGGGAATATTTCCTATGACGACGGGCTAATTCACTACGCGCATATTCAGCCGCTGCCGCACAGTTTACGCGCTTCGTTTGATGCCACGTCGTCCGAGCTAAATTTAAAGCCGCTTGTTCTACGACTCGGTGGCTCTCGTATTCAGGTTGAAGCAAGAGTGCGCGACTACGACACCCAGCCAGTCGCGAACGGCCGGTACAACATTTCGCTCCATACGCAGGATTTCGCGCAGCTTTCAACGGCTGGCAGCGCCTCCGGAGATGTCGTGCTTACCGGTGAACTCGCGTACAAGAGCGTGCCGGGCGAGTCTATGCTGCAGAACGCGACTCTGTCAGGAGATATCGACAGCAATGGCCTCGTCGTATCTTCGCCGCAGGCGCTGGTGAAAATTGACAGGCTTTCGGGAAAGTATCAGCTCGCGAATGGAAACTTCAGAGCGCAGAATTTTGAGGCAGATTTGCTTGGCGGGCGCTTCACCTCGAACGGCACCATCGAGCAGATCGACTCCACGCGGCGTTCGCGCTTCCATCTCGAGCTCGCGGGAATCTCTCTGCAAGCGGTCAAATCTGCGCTTAAGAGTTTCTCGCAGCAATCCCTTCCGGTAACCGGAGCGCTCGATGCAAACGCAGACGCAAACTGGCAAGGCTCTTTTGAGAAGCTGAGGGCTACTTCCGCCCTGACAATGCATGGAGACGTAATCAGCGCGAACCGCGAACAGCATTTTCCCCTTTCCGCGGATGTGAGAGTAAATTATGACGGGCCGCGGAATCTCATCACCATTCCGTCGAGTTCCATTCAATTACCCGCTACTGCGATTCATGCTCAAGGCGCAGTCGGAAACAACTCGAACCTGACGATTAAAGCCTCAAGCACAGATCTACATCAGTTGATGCAGATGGCCTCGGCGGTTCCGAAAAGCGAAACCACCGCAGCTGCGGAGAATACGAGCTCAACTAACCCCAATATTCGCGGCGCCGCCAATCTGAAAGCCGTAGTTCGCGGGACGTTGCAGAATCCGCAGATAACCGCTCAGATCTCAGCGACGAATCTGCAAGTGAATCAGAGCGCGTGGAATTCTGTGCAGATGGCGTTGGCTGCCAGCCCATCTGAATTCGCAATTCAGAACGCATCACTTGTTTCGGCTCAGCAGGGTCAATTGAGTTTGAGCGCGGGAGTCGGACTGCGGCACTGGGCCTATGCTCCCTCAAACCCGATTGCGGCGAACGTGCAGATCCAGCAATTGCGCATCGCCGAACTGCAGCAAGTAGCCAACCTGCAGTATCCGGTTGAGGGTCAAATCTTCGGCAACGTCCAGCTACGTGGTTCTCAGCTCGACCCGCAGGGTCAAGGTCGAATACAAATCAACAAGGCAAAGATTTCCGAAGAGCCGTTGAAAACCGTGTCAGCGGAATTTCAGGCTGCGAACGGCACAATCAAATCCCGCCTGAATTTTGGTGCTCTGGTCGCAAACGTGAGCTTCACGCCGAAGACCAAAGCTTACACGCTGCAAATGCAGAGCTCGCCAATCGATATCAGCAGGAGCCATACCGTTCAGGCGAAGAACCTGCCACTCAAAGGCCTGGTAACAATTGCCGCGAATGGCAAAGGCACTATCGACGATCCGCAGCTCACGGCATCGGTGCGGGTCCAGCAGCTTCAGATGCGCCAAACAAGTTTCAGCCAAGTAGACGCCGACCTGAATGTTGCAAATCATATTGCGAAGCTGGCGCTCAACTCCGGGATCGCAGGTGCAAATTTGCAGGGAAATGCGACGGTGCACCTGACACCTGGCTACTACACGGAGGCGACACTCAACACCAGCAAGTTCGATGTTGATCCATTTCTTGCGATGTACATGCCTTCGCGGCCGCAAGGCTTGCAGGGCGAAACTGAACTGCACCTCTCCGTCCGAGGACCGATTGCCGACAAGAGCAAGCTCGAAGCGCACCTCACAATTCCGGTGCTCGACGCTAGCTATCAATCGCTGCAGGTAGCCGCGCAGGGACCAATTCGAGCGGACTACGCAAACTCCGTTTTGGTCTTGCGGCCGGCTTCAATCAAAGGCACAGACACATCGCTGCAATTCCAGGGCAGGATTCCGCTGAATCAGCCGGGGGCGATGGAAGTTTCGGCCCACGGCACAATCGGACTTCAATTAGTCCAGATGTTCAGCCCGGATCTACGCACCGGTGGAAATATTGCTCTCGATGTAAACGCTGCCGGGACCATCAAGAACCCCGCTGTCAAAGGTCAAATCAAACTACAAAATGTTTCTTTTGCGAGTGAAGCCGTTCCTCTGGCCCTGCAGGACCTGAATGCGCTGATGCAAGTCAGCGAGACTGGTGTTCAAATCACAAGCGGATCAGGAAAACTGGGCGGTGGTGAGCTTAAGCTCGGCGGTTCCATCATTTATCGTCCGCAATTACAGATGAACGTTGCGCTGTCAACAAAAGATGTCCGCCTGCGTTACCCCGAAGGTATGAGGACAGTCTTTGATTCCAATCTGACGTTAAACGGAAACCAGCAGGCGTCGCTCCTGCAAGGACGCGTGCTCATCAATTCCCTTTCGTTTACCTCCGACTTCGACGTTTCATCGTTTATGACGCAATTCACCGGAACCAGCGCCCCGCCGACTGCTGGTTCAATGGCAGACAATCTGAAATTACAAATCGCAGTCCAGTCGACCAGCCAGCTCAGTGCAGGTACCGCGCAATTGGGCTTTGAAGGGAACGCCAACTTGCGCGTGATCGGAACGGCTGCAAACCCGGTCGTGGTTGGCCGGGCGGATCTGAGTTCAGGGGACTTGTTTTATGCCGGCAATCAGTACCACATCGAGCGCGGCGTCATAACCTTTGCCAACCCGAACCGGACCGAGCCCGTACTGAATGTTCTCATCACAACGACAATAAGTCAGTACAGTCTGAGCATAACGATCCGCGGACCCGTACAGAAACTCGAAACCAGCTATATTTCCGACCCTCCGCTTTCACCGATCGATATCATCAATCTCATTGCGCATGGCGAGACCACAACCAGCGCCGGTCAAACCTCGACGACTGATCAAGTGCTGGCGGCAGGGCTGAGCCAGGTCGGCACCCAGGTCAGCAAATTGACTGGCATTGCCGGCTTGCAGATCGATCCTCTCATCGGAGGGAACGCAAATCCATCGGCCCGAATTGGCATCCAAAAGCGAGTGACAAAGAATTTTCTTTTTACTTTCTCGACAGATGTCACGCAACCGCAAAGCGAATTCGTCCAGGGTGAATATCAACTGACGAAGCGCTGGTCGATTAGTGTGGCAAGAGACGAAAGGGGCGGGTTTTCAGTGGATGGCCGGTTCCATACAAAATTTTAGCGAAACAGGGATCTCCGTTGAGCCACCTGCGCAAGCGGTGTCTGCCGAGGAGCTCGCGAAATCTGACTTGTGGATTTTTCGCGAGGGCCGGCGGGAGTTTTCAGGCGGCGAGTTCGTGCGCGAACTTCAGCAGCGGATCGCAGCAAGAGAGCCGGTTCTCGATTCTTTGATTCAGGCCGGAGAACTGGAAGCCGCGATCGCGGACATTGGCGGCCCCAGTGCTGAAACAGCCGCCCAGCTTACCGATGCACTGGCGCGCCGCTACTGCAGTTCTGTCTCGGGACATGGCGCTGAACCAGGCATGACGCATGGCCGAGACCCGGAGGAAGTCGCCCGGAGAATCGTTGCTCCAGAGCGCCTCAGCATTTCGCCGCCCGAAGGTTTTACATATTACGCGCTGCATCCCATGGACTTTGTCCGGCTGGCCGAGCAGATCGCCGCAGAGAAAGACGATTTTGCCGTCATTGGAATCCGCAGCATCGGTACAACCCTGAGCGCGGTCATCGCGGCGACGCTGGAATTCAAGGGCAAGAAGACAGCACGGATCACAGCAAGACCATCTGGACACCCCTATTCGCGTGTGACGGAGTTCTCACCGGAGCAGAAGCGCTGGGTCGCGGAGCAAAATCTACGAACGGCGCAATTCGTGCTCGCAGACGAAGGCCCGGGACGAAGCGGTTCAACTTTTTTGTCTGTGGCCGAGGCGCTACTGCGCGAGGAAGTACCCCGTGCGCGAATCACAATTCTCGGCAGTAGAGCTTTCGACCCGGGATCCCTTTGCGCGCAACAGGCAGCGGAACGCTGGCGGCAGTTCCGGTTTTTGTCCGCGACTTCATCCATGAGCGAGCGGTTCCGCAACTGGATGTATATCGGAGGCGGAGATTGGCGGTCCTACTACTCTGGGCCGGAAGAGGATTGGCCTGAAAGCTGGACGCAGATGGAGCGCTTCAAAGTCCTGTCTCCTGATCGCCGCGAGTTTGTGAAATTTGAAGGCATGGGGCGAATCGGGAATGAGGTGAAGCATCGCGCATACGTGCTTGCGAACGCGGGCTTTTCTCCCGAAGTTTGTGACGCTGGAGATGGTTTCCTGGCATATGCTGCGCTATCAGGAAGGCCGCTTACCAGGCAAGACACCAGCCCCGAACTGCTCGAGCGAATCGCGCGTTATTGCGCGTTCCGCCTCTCGGCATTTCGCGATAGCCGTTCCATGAATGGTGAACTGGAGCAGATGCTGACTTTCAACATTCACCAGGAATTCGGTCGCGAACTGCAGTTTGAACCCGGCGCACTCGCTTCAGGCGAGCAAGTCATCGTGGACGGACGAATGCAGCCGTACGAATGGATTGCAACTCCCGACGGTAAAGTCTTGAAAACCGACGCCGTGAGCCATGGCGACAATCATTTCTTCCCCGGGCCATGCGGAATTGCGTGGGACCTGGCCGGAGTTGTCGTCGAATGGGATTTGGGCAGAGAAGCTAAAGAGTTTCTGCTTGAGGCCTTCCGGAAATTCTCGGGCGGTCACCCGCCGCAGGACCTCACAAAGCACATACTTGCCTACTGCGTATTTCGGATGGGCTTCTGCAAGATGGCTCGATCCACAGTCCGCGGTTCCAATGAAGAAAACCGGCTTAATAGGGCGTACCACAGATATCGCGCCCGGGCGGCAGAACTACTCGATATGGCGAACGCTTCAGCCGCAGCCTGAAGTGCGGATTGCAGAATTTTCAATCCAAACGATGTATCCTACCGTTTTGCATCATCCATTTATCGATTCATCGATGACAGGTAAGGACGTGACGAGAACGAAAACGGACAAGGTCCGGATTCTGGTGGCAGATGACCACGAAGTAATGCGAATGGGTATCCGCAATCTGCTGGAATCTGTTCCGCAGTGGGTGGTCGCTGGCGAGGCAGGTACCGGTCGCGAGGCGGTAGATTTGGCCCTGCAGACTTCTCCCGACATCATCATCATGGACATCACCATGCCGGAGATGAACGGATTCGAGGCCGCCGCCCAAATTGCGCAACGCCGCCCTGACATTCCGGTGATCATGTTTTCGCTGCATCTGTCAGAGGACGTAATGAGCAGGTTCAAGGCTGGGCCGGTTCGCGGCGCAGTTTCGAAGAGTGAAGCCGCAAGAGATCTGCTGGATGCTGTGCGGACCGTCCTCTCGGGCGGAACATTTTTTCCGCCCAAGTCGTCGTCAATGTCAGCTCACTGATTTCCCGCCCACACTGATTGCTCTCTGAATTCATCTCGTGTCAGGGTTCTACAAACAAATACAGCTTCTACCCGATTCTCAGCCGATTCGCAGATGTGCGATACACAGAGAGTCCATTCGGAGGCCTCCCGTGGTTTCTAATTGTGCAAATCCGGCATGTGCCGTTCCGTTGAGATACTTGAGAGATGGCCGCCTGTACCAGTTCGAAGTCCGTCCCAAAGCGGCTGATCACCAACCATTTCCTTCTTCGAAAGGACCCCGCAAAGTTTCCCATTTCTGGCTCTGCGGTGAATGCGCGTCAAAACTCACGCTGGTATTCGACCAGTTGCGAGCTGTAGTTCTCAAACCAACTGCTGCTTAAACCTTCCTCGTCCACTGCAAAACACAAGTTCGCCAAGGCACACTTAGCTCGCCGTGGTTAATCCTTTTGCTCAAAATTTTGGAAATTAGATTTTCACGTAATTGGAGACGTTAGGGAGGTGGCAGGCATTGGATAAAGGGGAGGTACGACCAACGCCTGCCTTCCGTCTCCTTCGCGTTGGGGCTAAATTATGTGTAATTGATCGTACTGTTCTGGGCTATCCGGTGAATACTGTATTTTCTGCTCTCAAGAACTTAGGTATGTGCAAAACACCAGTGCAAATCTTAGTCCAATGTTTGCATCTGTTTAGGAGGAATGAAATGAAGTGTAAGGCCTCTACATGGCCCATGACGCCGCTTGCCTATCCCGGAGCTGCACCTCTGATTCCTTTCCAGAAATCAGCGACTATGCTGTCATAGGTGACTGTCGAACTGCGGCGCTTATTTCTAAGTTCGGCAGCATCGAGTGGCTCTGCTGGCCCAGGTTTGATTCTCCTTCCATTTTTGCTTCCATGCTCGATCGCGAGCACGGTGGTTTCTGGCGAATTTCCCCTGCGGGTGAATTCTCGACCACACGACAGTATGTGGAAAATTCGAACGTGCTCCAAACCACCTTTCGCACTGCCTCCGGTGTCGCTGTCCTCACGGACCTGATGCCGGTCAGGGACGCAGCCCGGACTTCGATGGTTCCTGATCATGAAATTCTTCGGCATTTCACCTGCGTTTCGGGAGAGCTTGAGATTGAAATCGCCTTCGTGCCTCGCGCAAGTTATGGCGAAGACAAGGTCACAATCTGCGACAAAGGCCGGCTTGGCTTTCGCATGCTGGATGGCCGAGGCGTCTATTGGTTACGAAGCAGTGTTCCGCTACAGCTCGCCGACTCGGGCGCATTCGCTCGAATGACCATTCGGGCTGGGGAAGACCTGACTTTCTCCTTCAGTTATTCCCAGGTTTCCCCCGCGGTCCTGCCTCCCCTTGAGCAGGTGCCGCAAAGAATTGATGTATGCGTGAAATGGTGGCAAGGATGGGCAGCGCAGGCTGAATATGACGGCGAGTTCCGTGATGAAGTCATCCGCAGCGCTCTTGCGCTGAAGTTGATGATCTTCGCTCCCTCAGGAGCGGTCGTCGCGGCACCCACCACTTCTCTTCCCGAACGCGTAGGCGGCGACCTCAACTGGGACTATCGCTTTTGCTGGCTGCGGGACGCCTCGCTCACCATCCGTGCGCTATTGGAACTCGGGTTCTGGAACGAAGCCACTAGTTTCCTGGATTGGATGCTGCATGCCACCAGACTCACCCAGCCTGAGTTGCGGATCCTCTATACCGTTTACGGAAACCCGCCACCTGCCGAGCGCGAGTCGAAAATTCTGCGGGGATACAAAGGATCGGCTCCAGTGCGGATTGGCAACGCCGCGCGCGATCAGGTGCAACTGGATGTCTATGGCGAAGTGATTGATGCGGCCGCGCAATACGCATTTCACGGCGGCGATCTTGACCGCGAGATGCAGAAAGTACTGGTCGGCTTCGGGAACTACGTGATGAAACATTGGGATTCGCCCGACCAGGGCATCTGGGAGCCGCGCACCGCGCCCAGCAACCACACGCATTCACGCCTGCTCTGCTGGACCGCCCTCGACCGCCTGATCTCCCTTTGCGAGCAGGGTAAGATCAAGAAGCTCCCGGTTGATGAGTATAAAAAGCAGGCGGACGCGATTCGCAAGCAATTGCAAACTCGCGCATGGAACCGGGAATTGCAGTCCTACGTGAGCGAACTGCATGGGAACAAGCTCGATTCGAGCTTGCTTCTTCTCTCCTGGTACGGGTTCGAGTGCGCTCATAGTGACCGAATGCGAACGACTTACAGGAAAATTCGCGAACGATTAGCGACATCCGAGGGTCTGCTCTATCGCTCGGAGGAGTTGCCGCCGGAAGGCACGTTTGCGATTTGCAGTTTTTGGGAAGCGGAGTATTTGGCGCTCGGTGGGGGCACTGTTGACGAAACAAAAAACCTTCTACAGACGCTTACAAATTTTAAGAACGATATTGGGCTATATGGTGAAGAAATCGATCCCAGCACCGGTCAGGCGCTGGGTAATTTTCCGCAAGCATTCACCCATGTTGGACTTATCGGCGCAGCGCTGTCCCTTAATCAGCGCATAAAAGGGGAACAGCAGTTGGCTCACCGCTCAGAAAGCGCAACCACACAACAACCGCATCAAACTCAAGCAGCATGAACTGGGGCAGCATGAATTGGAGCAGTTGGATACTTTCGGGATTCATCGCAACGTTGGCCATTTCCACTCTGCTGGCGATGAGCCAGGGGCTCGGCCTCACTCGCATGAACGTTCCCTATCTTCTGGGCACGATCGTGACGCCTGAGCGGGAGAAGGCCCGTTTGTATGGCTTTTTCGCGCATTTTATCAATGGCTGGATATTCTCCTTAGTCTACGTTTACATATTTGAAGCGCGGCACATGGCGACGTGGTGGTTCGGACTGCTGCTGGGATTGGCGCACGCTCTGTTTATGCTGACAGTAGTTATGACTTTACTCCCAAGCCTTCATCCGCGAATGGCGAGCGAGCAAAAAGGCCCGGGTGCGCGGCGGCAACTGGAGCCCCCGGGTTTCATGGCGTTGAACTATGGCTTTCAGACGCCGGTATCGGTTTTCGTTGCCCATGCTGCATTTGGAGCCATCCTGGGGTCGCTGTATCACATTTCCGGATTTTGAAAGAGAGACTCATGAATTCATTGCGAGAGGTTCAGAAACTCGGGCAGTCGATATGGCTGGATTACATGCGGCGTGATCTCGTAACCAGCGGTCGCCTGAAGCAACTGATCGAGGAATACGGCGTAAGCGGCATTACCAGCAATCCCACGATTTTCGAAAAAGCGATCGCGCAAGGTACCGAGTACGACTCGGCAATCCGGAAAGTCTTGCAGGATTCACCCGAAATCAAGACCCCAGACCTGTTTGAAAAAATCGAAGTCGAAGACATTCAGATGGCGGCCGATGTACTTCGTCCGGTTTACGATCGCACGAGCGGAAATGACGGCTTCGTCAGCATCGAGGTGAACGCACGCTTGGCGAATGACACTGCCGGAAGTATCGCCGAGGCCCAGCGGCTCTGGCGCGAGGTGGGCCGGCCCAACCTGATGGTCAAAATTCCTGCTGCTTGTCCGGGTATGCCTGCCATCGAGGAATTAACTGCTCAGGGGATCAATGTCAATATCACTCTGATGTTTTCCGTCAGCCAGTATGACGATGTTGCGCAGGCGTACCTGCGCGGCATAAAGCGAGCGTCGAATCCGGAGAAGGTTCGTTCCGTGGCGTCATTTTTCGTCAGCCGGGTCGACACCGCTGTGGACAAGGCACTCGAAGAGATCGGCACACCGGAAGCACTGGCGCTACGCGGGAAAGCAGGGATCGCAAATGCAAAGTGCGCCTATTTTCGCTTCCGCGAGATTTTCGAAGAAGGTGATCAATTCAAGAGCTTAAAAAATAAAGGAGTACAAGTGCAGCGGCCGCTCTGGGCGAGCACCAGCACCAAGAACAAGGCGTACTCCGACGTGATGTATATCGAGGGTCTAATCGGCCCACAGACAATAAATTCGGTTCCACCCGAAACGCTGGAAGCTTTTCGGGACCACGGCAAACCTGCCAGCGCACTTCTGGAGGATGTGGCCGATGCCGAAGAAGTGATCGGAAAGTTGGAGGCCATGGAAATTAACTTGCGCTCAGTCGGCATCGAACTGACAGAGCAAGGCGTAGAAAAATTCGAGGATTCGTACCAACACTTATTGAAGACACTGGAAGACAAACGACGCTCACTGGTGGGAAACAAAGCTGCTTAAAGCCTGCGCGTTCGGGCAATCAACCGACCGAAGTTCGTTCACGCTGATGAACGCCGCCTGCATCCAAGTTACTGCTCCGTACTGCTTTGCGTCCTTTGCGGCAGTTCTTCGCCTGCTTTGCGGTTAAAAGCTTTGACCGCAAAGACAGCAAGAGACATCGCAGAGTTCGCGAAGCAACGGCATCTGCGGCGCGGGTTTTTATCGTTTCCCCGCTTGGGCCCGGACGAAGGCGAACGATGTCAGTCCGGGCCACGCA
>DAIPJJ010000057.1:0-22423 GCA_036770325.1 Terriglobales bacterium | reverse complement strand
ATGCCCGACGTTATTGGGAGAGAATCCACTCGAAACGTGCTTCAAGTGAATTTGAATGAACAGAGCATATCTCAACCGCGAAACTGGCGAGGTCGGGCCCGAATTCCGCGTTTTTCCGTGTTTTTTGCCGGTTTTCTGGAAATTACTTTCGGAGTAGTTACAGAGGAATTCTATATATTGTGGGTAGTCGGTTGATGGTGCCTATACCTGGTATTCGGGGTTGTGACTTTCGCAATCTGACGGAAGAAACATAACTGAAGTACAACAGACGGTACTAAGGTGAGTGTACGGCATAACTGGGGTAAATTGCAGGACTTAGTTCCGAGATGGCAGGCCTGGTAACTCGGATATTGTCAGTATTTACCGCGGTTTTACCGGGTTTAGACGAGGTCTTGATTGATGAGCCGGATCTGACGCCTACTTGCTGTAGTTCACCCTCGACACATTTCGCCGTTCTTCTGTTTTATTTCCAATGTGGTTTCCGCTGAAAGCTAGAGGCTGTTAGTAAGAAGCTTCGTACAAATAAAACGCGGCCATGCAGGCGCCACGCTTTCGAGGTTCGAGCTGTTTGGCACGAGTAAGCCGGCCTTCCCGTTCGTGCTGCCTTTCACTTCCCCTTGGCCACGATCATCGTGATGTCGTCAAACTGTTCGCTGGAGCTGAAGCCGCGGATTTCGTCGACTATCGCGCTCAACATCGGCTCGGGCGCGAGTTTTCTGTTCTTGTGCACAACTTCGACCAGCCGATCCTCGCCGAAATCTTCCCCTTTGCCGTTCATCGCATCGGTAACTCCGTCCGTGTAAAGCACCAGAGTATCCCCGGGAGAGAGCCGGCTTTCGCCGAGAACGCACTCCCAGTCGGGAAACAGTCCCAGGACAGTCGAAGTCGAATGCAGGCGGTCGAGCGTGTGGTCGGCCCGAAACAGCAGGCCGGGGTAGTGCCCGCAGTTGGCATAGCGCATCCGGCCGGAGGCGTCGTCATATTCGGCGAATATCAGTGGCGTACGAACTCTCGGTGATGTTCGCGCAAAAAAGCTGGTTCACGGACTTCAGAAACGACTGCGGCTGCTCGAGTGCGATAGCACTTTGGCTACGCAAATTCGCCTGGAGGTTCGCCATGAGCAGGGCCGCGCCGATGCCTTTGCCGGAAGTGTCGCCGATCACAAAACCCACGCGCTCGTGCCCGAGATTGAGAAAGTCGTAGTAGTCGCCGCCAACCTGCCGCGCCTGAATGCAGACTCCGGCGTAATCCAGCGTGCGCATGGAAGGCGAAGTCTGGGGAAACAGCCGCGCCTGTACCTGCTTGGCAATCTCCAACTCCTGCGCTGCGCGGCGCTCGGCTTCAACCTTTTCGGCCACCACCCGGCGTTGTTCTTCCAGCTCTCGTACGAAGTCATCACGCCCGATCAGTGCATAACTGTTGCCATCGGGATCATCGAACGCCGTGACAATGCCGCCCCACAACGTGGTCTGCGGCGGCCCGTGAAACTTGACGCCGCGTTTGCGCCAATCTTTGTATTTGCGTTCGACATCCTCGGTGACCAGCACAATGTTCTTGGCGTGCCCAATCAGCTTCCGGTCCGGCGAATTCTTCGCAGGTGCAACCAGCGCGATTACCGTGTTGCCATCCGGAGGCGCCACAGCCACCCAGCGGTTTGCGCCGTCGTAGGAGTCATCTGCAACCACGCTGAAGCCCAGCTGCTCGACAAAGAATTTCAGGCTTTTGTCCTGATCGCGAACGTAAACGCTCACGCACAAAATACGCAAATACGGTTCTTCGCGGTCCAGCCGTGGTTCTTCGCGAGGCACGCGCCGCTTCCGAGCACTGGGAGGCGAACTCATGCCGGGAAATTATAAGGCGGGGAAGGTGTGTTGAAGAGTGCCCCACCCTCATCGACTCTTTTTCGACAGGGTGGGGATTCTACTTTGCTGAATGCTTACTGCTCTCAGTACCCCCGATTTCCCGAAGCCAGCGCATCGTAGGGCACGTCACGCGGAATGTTGTATTTCGCCATTACTTCTTGCATTTTGCCTTCGTCTTTGTAGATGTCATCCCGATCGTGTTTCGCGCGGTCTTCCTGCCACTTCTCATAGGCCTTGTCGAACTTCTTCTGATCGTCCGGTGAGAAGCGCCCCTGATACTGGGCTACGTTAATCCGAGGTCCTCCGGTGGTAGTCGCAATCTGCGCGAATGGCGTGTTCGGTGGAATGTTGTAGCGGTTCATCAACTGTTCCATGTTCCGCGCGTGCTTGTCGATGTCATCACGATCGTTTTTCGCGTTCGCTTCCTGCCACTTCGTATATTCCTTGTCGAATTTGTCTTGATCGTCCGAATTTAGCCGTTGCGACCATTGGCCCGCATAAGCTCCGTTGTAAGCGCCGTTGTTGTAGGCAGGCGCGGGGTTCTGCGTAGCTACAGCATCGTACGGCGTCGAGGATGGGATCGCATATTTGCCCATCAAATCCTGCATGTGATGTTCCATGCTCATCATGTCATCGCGATCGCCGTTGTTCCGGTCCGCTACCCAGCGTGAATAGTAGCTGTCGAAATGCTGCTGATCATCAGCCGTCATCTGCTGGACCTGCGCCAGCGCCGGCAGCGCCATCGCAGCCAGCACAACCAGACATCCTAGAAGTTTTGTCATTGAATCCTCCGGCAAGCTAGAAGCTCGTTTATTTGGCTTTCAGTCGGAGTTATGAGGAAGCGAAGGAATCGCAGGTTGGCTGCTCAGAGTTTGCTTACGATGGAATGCAGTCTAAGCAGAGCTGGCTGTGGGTATTTTTACTTAAGATGTGCTCACGTCTAGATCGCACGGAAGAACTCAGGAGGGTGCCCCACCCTTGTCGCGCTTGTTGCGACAGGGTGGGATTTTGACTTTGGTTAACGAGGAACTACCGCGCCACTTCTTCAAACCGAACTTCAACCGGAATCCCGTTATGAGCCATCATTTCTCTCATCCGGTGCTCCACGCGTTCCATCTCGAAACGGTTGTGGTGATCACGAGCGTTGATCCAACGCGCGTACAGATCATCAAAACGTGCGCGTTCCTCACGTGACAGATGTTCGCGCCACGCCACGTGCTCCGGATGTCCATTCGTGGCAACGCGCCAGAACGGAGTGCCCGCTGGAATCCCGTAATGCGCATACACATCGAGCATGCGCTTTTCCATGCTCACAATCTGGCCGCGGTCGTTCACCGCTTTGTACTGCTGCCAGCGCGAGTAGTAGCTGTCAAATCGCTGCTGATCCTTGATCGAAAGCCGCACCTGTGCGAATACCGGCAAACTGATCGCCAATAAAAATAAAAGCCCGACAAATTTCCTCATATCTTCTCCCCCAGACGAGAATTCCCTCGCGACCAGTATGCCAAGGCCGGCCAGAAATCAAAGTGTTCCGGAAGGGTCGGACTTTTAGTAACCCTGCTTATCCTGTGGGGCACAATTGCTTCGTATAAAAGTCAAAATCCCCACCCTCCCGCAAAGAACGCGGGGAGGATGGGCACCCTCGCGATTTACTGGTGCCGAGGGTTCCCCGTCCTTGTCTCGCGATTTGTGCGAGACAGAGCCTGCCTGAGCGAAGTCGAAGGAGCGCCGATTTTGACGTTAGTGATAAAAGCTACTTATTCATCACAAAGTTTACGGTGATTTCCGTCTCCACTTCGATCGGTTGGCCGTTGAGGTAATACGGCCGATAGCGCCATTGCCGCACCGCGGCCACCGCTGCCCTCGCGAGCAGTTCCTGGCCACGCTCAACTTCCGTTCGCTCAATGACTCCATCTCGGCTGATGAAGGCTTTTACCACCACAGTCCCCTCCAGGTGCAGCGCCTTGGCTATCGCCGGATACTCAGGCTGCACTTTGCGAATGATGTTTCCTTCGAGCATCTCCGATTGGCGGACAATCCTGTCTGGGCGGGCAATCGTGGGCGCTGGACGAGTGTAGTCGCCCACGATCGAATTCAGAACGCCGGGCTGACCTGATCCGAGTGGGCCGATGTCAGGCGCCTGGGGCCCGGCATCGTGCGTTGGTTGTGCCGGTCCAAATGTGATCGGATGTTGATTCACCACAATCGGCCGAATGTTTGCTGTGATGCCTCCGCCATGGGAAACAGACTGCTGCACATCAGCTACGGGGCTCGACTCAGCTACCGGCAAAAACAACGGATGCAGCACCGGCGGCAACGAGTCAACATGCAGCAACGGATACATCAGCGCTCCCGCCACTACTAACGCTTGCAAACTGAACGCGAGCATCGTCGTCCAGCGGCGCACTGGAACTTCTCGCGAAAGGGCTAAGTCGTAAAACATGGCGTCTTCTCCTCAGCAGCCGCAATTCACGGACTAACTGCTGTTGCAATCAAAGACACCGGATCCCCAAGCTTTGCCCGCAATTCGCGAAACAATATTTTCTGAACGTTACCGGCAGCTAGGGAACTAAGTCAGGAGTGCTGGTGTCGTACGCAGTTGAAAGTTAGAGGGTGCGGGAAAAGGATCGCCAGATGACCCAATCGCCAGATCACCCGATCACTCGACCCTACTCCCTCTGCATCGCTTCGACCGTCTGGAACAACTGATTGGTGTCGGTAACCTCAACGAACGGATGGGCGGGGTGATTGCTTACCACGTAGATTGTAGGCGTGTGCTGGATGCCGACCTTGCGGCCTAGCTCCTTGTCCGCATTCACTTCGGCCGCGAATTTTCCCTGTGGATCGATCACGAAAGGCAGTTCGACCTTGTGCTCGGCGGCGAACTTCTGCACAAAACTCTGCAGGTTGTCTGGGACGATCTCAGGCTGGTGCTGAAAAATGTAATCGCGGAATTGATTGCCGAGATCTTTGCCCTGGGTGTCGAAATAACGCGCAATCACGGCCGCGTTGAACGACCAGTTGTGCATTGGGAGCGGGAAGTCATGGCGCACCAGCGGGACGTTGTGGGCGCTGGCGGCCTGCTTCTCAATTGCCGCGTCGATGCGGCACTTTGGACATTGCAGGTCCTGGAAAACGACGATCGCAACCGGCGCACCTTTCGGTGGGCGAAGCAGCGCCGGGTCTTGCGCGCCCGCAATTGCAGCAAATAACAGTAGTGTGGCCAAAGAAGATAAAAATTTCGTTTTCATATTGAAGTTTGATGCTGAACTGCTTGAGATAATGTTACCGAAAAATACACGGTGTCGCACGGGCAACGTGAGTGCCTTGCGCGGCGACCACCACGTTACGATTTCTCAAACTACATATCCAAACGACAATCGACGGGAATTTGACTCTGTTGGTTAGGTCTTCGTTGACGGATTAAAAATCAAAACCCCCGCCCCTCCGACTTCGCTCAGGGCAGGCTCTGTCTCGCGCAAACCGCGAGACAAGGACGGGGCACCCTCACGCTTGCCCATCCTGCTAACCTACGGCATAATAATTACTTGTCTTGTCCCCGCCGGTGTCAGCAGAGCCTGACCCTCGGCCTCCTTTCGCAAGGAGCGCGCCAAACGTGCGTTTCTGAGCCTCGCAAAGAACGCGAGGCATTCGCACGGCGCGCCTAGGTCCCTCGCCGCCAAAAGAGGGCGGCTCGGGATGACAAGACATTACAAGAAAGGAAACCAGTTCAGTGTTAATGATTCGTCTGGCGCGCGTAGGTGCGCGCAAGCAGCCGCATTACCGTGTGGTGGTGATTGAAAAAGAGCGGGCGCGCAACGGGCGTCCGGTGGAGATTGTGGGGACGTACAATCCTCGCACAACACCGGCCAGTGTGGAGCTCAAGCGCGAGCGCATTGATTATTGGCGCTCGAAGGGAGCCCAGCTCTCGGCCCGCATGGCTAAGATTCTGGGTTTTGCGGAGACCGCTGCGCCAACGCCTGCAGCCTAAGCTCAAAAGCTTTAACCGCAGAGATCGCAGAGTACGCCGAGAATTTACAGGAGCTAGAACTACTGGTTGTGTACTTTTCTCTGCGAACTCGGCGTGCTCGGCGGTTAAAGATTTTGTTCTGATCCGTGTTCATCCGCGTGAATCTGCGGCGAATGAAGTCAAATGACTGAGCAAGCACCAAATCCGAAGGCACTGATCGAGCACGTAGCCAAGGCCTTGGTTACGTTGCCCGAGCGGGTGTTTGTCGAGGAAGTACCGGAAGATGGCGAGGTCGTCATCGAACTCGAAGTCGCCGAAGACGATATGGGCCGTGTGATCGGCAAGTCGGGAAAGATCGCGCGGGCGCTGCGCAATCTGCTGCATGCGGTAGGCGAGAAAGACGGTAAGCGCTACGAGTTGGAGATTCTGGAGTAACTTCAGTTCGATGAACGGGGATGAACACGGATTCCAGCTTTTAGCCCTTAGCTTTTAGCCAAACCCAATGCGACACCAGCTAAGAGCTAATGGCTAAGAGCTATTCAGAATCCGTGATGATCCGTGTAAATCCGTGGCGGATTTGAATTCAGGTTTTGTCACCTTGGCCCGCGTGGTGAAAACCCAGGGCCGTCACGGCGAAGTTGCTGTCGAGGTCCACAGCGGCATTCCGGATCGGCTGCGTGCGGGAGTTAGAGTTTTTGGGTTGACCGAGAACGACAGCCGCCTCGAGCTACAAATCGAAGACGCGCGGCCGCACAAAGATTGGCTGGTGCTGAAGTTCGCTGGCGTCGATTCGATCTCGGATGCGGAGTCGCTGGTGGGAAGCGAGTTGCAGGTTCCGCTGAGTGAGCGCGCGAAGCTGGAACCGGGCGCGGCTTTCGTGAGTGATCTCGTTGGTTGCGCGTTGTTTGATCATGGCCGCGAACTGGGCCTCGTCAGTGATGTCCGGTTCGGAGCAGGCGAAGCGCCGCTGCTCGTAATCGGCGAGGGCAAGCGGGAGCTTGAGATTCCTTACGCGCAGGACTTTCTGGTGCAAGTTGATCTTGAGCAGAAACGGATCGAGATGAACTTGCCAGAAGGCCTGCTCGAAGTGAACGCTCCGCTGACGGAAGAAGAAAAGAAGCAGCAACAACGTAGCTCTTAGCCATTAGCTCTTAGCTTTAGCCGAACCGGAGTGCGACAAGCTAAGAGCTAAAAGCTAATGGCTAGAAGCTGCCGTGCAGATTGACATTGTCACGATTTTCCCGGATTTTTTTCGCGGGCCGCTCGACTACGGAATTGTTCGCCGGGCTCGCGAAACCGGGCTGGTGAAGGTTGCAATCCACGACCTGCGGGCGTTTACCCGCGACCGGCATCGCACGGTGGATGACCGCCCATTTGGCGGCGGCGAGGGCATGGTGCTCAAGCCGGAACCGATCTTTGAATGTGTGGAGTCGCTGAAGGTTGCGTCGCGGGATCAACGTGTGGCGGCAAAGCAGTCCGTTGCACTGCTGTCCGCCCAAGGCGAGCGGTTCGATCAAAAGCAGGCATCTGAGTTAGCAGAGCTTGAGCGAATTGTTCTGATCTGCGGCCGCTACGAAGGCGTGGACGAGCGTGTAGGAATGTATCTTGCCGACCGTGAAATTTCGATTGGCGACTACGTTCTGAGCGGCGGGGAATTGGGAGCGGCGGTCATTGTGGATACGGTGACTCGGCTGATTCCAGGCGCGGTCGGGAACGAAGCTTCGACTCGGCAGGAATCGTTCGTGGCTGGGATGGAGTTTGCTGACAAGGATCGCTCGGACAAGAATGTCCGAGCCACACCCCCTGCAGGAATGCCGGATTCGACTTGCGGCTCGGGTGGATTGTTGGACTATCCGCACTACACGCGGCCGGCAGATTTTCGCGGGATGAAAGTGCCGGAGGTTTTAGTTAACGGCAACCACGAAGAGATCAAGCGTTGGCGAAGACGCTCGGCGCTGGAGAAAACAGTCGCGAACCGTCCGGATCTGCTCGATCAGGTTCGGTTGAGTGAAAAAGATAGAGAGTTGCTGAGTGAAGCGGCGAGCCATGAGCGGTGAGCTGCGAGCAACCAGATATTGCTTGCTCACAGCTCAATGCTCATCGCTCACTGCTGAAGAGCAGATTCCTGAGGACTGAAGTCCTTCGGAATGACAATTTCATAGGGCGCGGTAGCCCTGAGAGGACCAAGATCATGTCGAACCTAATCATTGAAAAACTTCTTGCCAAGACCAAGCGGACTGACCTCCCTGACTTTGTTCCTGGCGACACTGTCCGCGTGCAGGTGAAGATTAAGGAAGGCGAAAAAGAACGCCTGCAGGCGTTTGAAGGAGTGGTGCTGGCAAGGACACGTGGGCCTCAGGCCAGCTTCACAGTGCGCAAGATCAGCTTCGGCCAGGGCGTAGAGCGAATTTTTCCGGAGAGCTCGCGTGTTGTGGACAAGGTCGAGCTGGTACGGTCATCAAAAGTGCGCCGCGCGAAGCTGTATTACCTTCGCAATCTGCGCGGCAAAGCCGCACGGCTGAAAGATGTCGATCGCGAGCAGGCAACTGCTGCAAGCCGCTAAATTACAGTAAAGTTCATTCGCCACGGATTCACGCAGACCACACGGATTGAAAACCAATCAGTGCTGATCTGTGTCAATCCGTGGCTGCGTTGGTCATTCCCAATACTCGGCTATCAGGCTGCACTATAATCCACCCAATTCCGCCGCCAGATGCCAAGTTCCGCAGCCAATCCGACGCAGTCTGTTCCACCGCCGCCTCGCAGACCAGGTTTCACAGATGAAGTGAGGCGCTTCTGGCAACGTGTAACCGACGGACTCGCCGTACAGCAGTTGATGACGCAGTTCAAGCGCGATGCACGGAGCAGCTTCGAACTTTACCGCCGTGACTTCGATTCGGGCTCGCTTCCGAATCAACGACGCTGGGAAAACTGGTTGCAGACTGTGCAGGAGATGGTCTGGGCCATTCTTGGCAAGCTCAGCCCGGCCCGGCGCGTCCTGCTTTTGATCGCGCTGATCTTTCTCATCTTGCCAAGCGAGACTTTTCGTTTTCCTGGCCCGAACGGCCACCCTATTCAGATCAGCACGCCCGGTTTTCAGTTCTGGAGCGCCGTGCTGCTTTTCGCGCTGCTCATGCTCGAAGTTGCTGACCGCGTGGTGATGAAGCGGGACCTGGAAATTGCGCGGGATATTCAGAGTTGGTTGTTGCCTGCAAGACCGCCCAATGTGCCCGGTTTGACGATGGCTTTTGCAACCCGGCCGGCGAACACAGTGGCGGGAGATTTCTACGATATTTTTCCGCGCAACCCCACGAATTCTGCAGAGAATCATTTTTTGTTGGCGGTGGCTGATGTTGCTGGGAAAAGTATTCCGGCAGCGCTGCTAATGGCCACATTCCAGGCCAGTCTAAAAACTCTTTCTTCAACTCCATGCTCGGTGCTTGAACTAGTTGCCGGAATGAATCGATATGCGTGTTGCAACAGCCAGGGTGGGCTTCGATTCACGACGGCATTGATTGCCGAGTTCAACGCAGAAACCCGCGTGCTCAGCTACGTCAACGCCGGGCACAACAATCCCATCTTGCGGCGGAGTTCGGGATCGGTAGAGCGGCTTGATGTTGGCGGACTGCCTCTCGGAATCCAGCCAGATGCGAGTTATGCCACGGCCACCGTGCGTTTGGAATCGGGCGATTGGCTGGCCATCTTCACTGATGGACTGGTCGAAGCAGAGAACGAACGGGCGGAAGAATACGGCGAGACTCGCCTGCTTTCAATCTTGCATTCCGGTGCGGGCACGACACCTGAACTCCTCTTGCAACAAATCATTGCCGATGTAAACAATTTTGTCGGCCCAACGCCGCAGCATGATGACATTACATGCATGTTGATCAAAGCCGCCTGAATTTGGCGAAATTCGAAGCCGCACTTTTCTCCGCGATCCGGCCGTATGCTCGGCGTGCCCTGCGGTTAAAAGCTTCCCTGTGATTTCACGGAACGAAATTCAAAATCTTCACCACAGAGACCGCCGCGTTGCACAGAGAAATGCCCACAGAGCGGCCCCACATTGGCGAACAACCTGAGTGGGGACTTCACTGACCGGGGCCAGGTTCATCAGAAGTGGTCGTCCACGGCAGTGGCACGCCGCTCGCGTTCAATGCGTCCCAACGCCTGCGCTTGAATCATTCTGTCCCACGGCCCCGCCTGCCAGTTGTCGCGGATGAGGTCGCGCCGGATCCAGGGCGGTAGCGGGATGTATAGAGTCCGTGCAATCCCCAGAACGTAAGGCTCGTATTTCAGACGAAGATCGTGCAGCTTCTGTTCAGCTTCGGCACTAGCGCCGAACTTCAGACCTTTCGAAACCAGTTGTGCGCGTAGTTGTGCCAGGTCTTCGGATGTAAGCCTTTCCGTTTCGGCCGGCTCGTAACGAGCATTCACCACTTGTGCGAGATCGACCACGGCATGCCTCGCCATCTTAAACGTCCAAAGCGCCTGATCTCTGCTTACTCCGTCGATGCCGGCGATTACCAAAGCACTCGCGTCGAGGATGACGGTCAGCGCCGCCAGCCACGATTGATTACTGTGTTGCGAGCGGTAAAAGCTCAGCACCGGATACGAGAGGTGGCTTTCGAGCACCTCAGCGGCCCAACGTTCCCAATCCTGGAACAGTCGGTCGAGTGTGGCGCTGTCGTTGCCGTCAATGGTTCGCGCAAGAAGCTCGGCGGCGCTCGGAGGCGACCCCGCGCGGGCGTCGAGAAGCGAAATCTCGATCTCACGGCGAGAAAATGCCGAATAAATCGTGGGCAGATATCCGATCACAACCGCGAGAAAACCGAAGCCCATGCCCGCTTCGAAGACTGAGAGTATGCGTGAATAAGTCGAAGCCGGAGTAATGTCGCCATATCCGAGGGTGAAGAATGTCTCGCCGCTGTGATAGAGCAGCAAGCGAAATGTAATCGACTGCCCAGTCAGCGCGAGATGCTCTCCGGCACCGTATTGCAGGAGCGCAAAACTAAATATGAGGCCGCACGCCCACAATACGAGTAACGCAATCATCGAGACCGGGCCGAAATAGCCCAGCAGGTTTTCGCGCCGTGTTTGTGACTGGATTTTGCTCGCCAGCCGCGCATACGGCACCCACATATATCGGTAATACCAACTGGTAATGCGAAAATGACGCCGAACTCGCCGAGGCAGGACCACGTTCTCGAATGCATCGAGCAGCACTGCAATGATGATCGCAACTCCGGCGACGATGGCAACGATGTGCATTGCAGATGAGATGAAGCGAGCGGGTGAATAGTAGCAGGATTGCGCGGCGGTCGCGGACGAGGGGCGGACCTGGAGCGACGCCCCTACACGATTCCGCTTGTCATTAAACTACCAGCCGACCTTCATGCCTTTGTTCTGTTCGTCGAGCCAGGCCTTGAGCGGAGCGAAGTATTCCAGGATTGCGCTGGCGTCAGCGTCTCGCTGGCCCGTCAGAACTTCCATTTCGTCCTGCCAGGGTTTGCTTTGGCCCATCTCGAGCATTTTGTTGAGCTTCTCACCGGCCGCCTTTGATCCGAAGAACGTACAGCGATTCAGCGGGCCTTTATATCCCGATTGGCGGCACAGCGCACGATAAAACTGAAATTCGTAGATGTCCGCGAGAAAGTAGCGAATATACGGAACGTTGCCGGCGACGTGATACTTCGCTCCGGGATCGAAGTCATTCTCACTCCGCGCAACCGGCGGCACAACGCCCTGATACTTCAGTCGCAAGTCCCACCAGGCCTGGTTGTAGTCAGTGGGTTTGATCGCGCCCGAAAAAACCTGCCATCGCCATTTGTCGATCAACAATCCGAAGGGAAGAAACGCTACTTTGTCGAGTGCGCGCCGCAGCAGGATTGGAATATCCGCATCGGCGGGAGGAATATTTTCGAGCAGGCCGATTTGCTTCAGGTATTCCGGCGTGATCGCGAGCGCGATGGTATCGCCGATAGCTTCATGAAAGCCATCATTGGCGCCGTTCTCAAAAAGATAAGGCTGGTCTTTATAGGCGCGCTGATAAAAATTGTGGCCGAGCTCGTGATGGATGGTGACAAAGTCCACATCGCGGACCTGAATGCACATTTTTATGCGCACATCGTCCTTGCTGTCGATGTCCCAGGCGCTGGCGTGGCAGACGACGTCACGGTCTGCGGGTTTCACGAATAGCGACCGCTCCCAGAAGGTCTGCGGGAGTGGCGCAAAGCCCAGTGACTTGTAGAAATTCTCGCCATATTTCACCATCCCTTTGGCGTCGAGATTTTTCGCCTGCAAGAGCGCGGTCAGGTCATAGCCGCCATTGCCGGAAAGGCCGAGAATCGGAAAAACGTTTCCCCATTCCTGCGCCCAAGGATTGCCAAGCAAATCGGCGCGAATCGGACCGCCCGGAGGAACTACTTGCGGCCCATATTTCTGCGACAGCCGCGTTCGAACGAACGTGTATAGCGATAAGTAAAGCGGACGCACCTGCTCCCAGAGATGGTCCACCATGGCGCTGAATTGCTCAGGAGACATGTCGTATCCGGCACGCCAGAGAACGCCGGTGTCTTTGTAGCCGAGGTCGCGAGCGCCGAGGTTCGATAACTCGACAAAATGCGCGTACCGCTTGCGCATGGGAGCGCCGACCGCGTGCCACCCTACCCAGACTTTTTTCAATTCTTCTGGATCGCGGTTCTCGCCCATGATTTTTTCGATGGCAGTGATGTCCACGCACTTGCCGTCGGCCGGGCAGAACTTGCCCTTTCCGTAGTCGGATTCGAGCGATGCCGCGATCTGGCTCATTTGCTTTCGAAGCTCCGAATCTTTCGGGCCCGGCGCGACGAGAGAAAGCTTAAGCAGCAGGAATTTTCGCGCCAGTTCCGGCGGGAGGTTTAGTCCTTGAAAGCGCTTGGCCTGCTCAACGAGGTCGGTAGTCACTGCGGTGATTTCGTCATTCACGTCGGCGGCGAGGGCTTCCGTGTCATCGGTGATGAAGTTGTCGTGGACCCAGTTCGCCTGATTGCCTTTCACGCTGAGCTCGGCGAGTTGCGCCTCGGCTTTGTTCATGAACTGCTCGGCTTCGGCGACTGTGGGAGTACCGCTCTGCGCCTGCGCAAAGACTGAAATGATGAAAAGAAAAGCGGCAAGCAAGATGTTCTTCATATTTTCTCCGGCGAAGAATTATGCACGAGGGACATGAAGACCTTCAAACGGCAAGCCACTTATTCAGCGAATGCTCTCGCTCTGACCTGCTCCGCAGTCCAGCCGCTCTCGCGTAGGGTGCGGATGCTTAGCGCGTCGTGACGTTTTGCCAGTCGCTGGCCGGAGTCATCGCGCACCAGATCGCAATGATAAAACTTTGGAGGCGTCCAACCCAAGGCGCGATAGAGCAGAAGCTGCCGCGCGGTGGATTTCAGCAGGTCGGCTCCGCGCACTACTTCGGAAATTTTCATTGCGTCATCATCAACAACCACCGCGAACTGGTACGCGGGAACATCGTCTCTGCGCCAAATGACGAAATCACCGAAGTCGCGGCCTGCCGTGTAGCTTTGCAAACCGAGATGCTGATCGTGAAACGCGATCTCCTCGCCATCCGGAACTCGAAATCGCCAATTCACTCCCGCCGGTTTGTCGAATTTTGCGGCATCGGTTCGCCCGCGGCACTTGCCCGGATAGATGGGCTCATCATCAGCGCCGTTCGGCGCAGTCGCGGACACAGCCAGCTCTTTGCGCGAACAGGAGCAGGGATAGATCGTTCCGGAGTCGCGAAGCTTTTTCCACGCGCTCAAATAGAACTTCTGCCGCTCGCTTTGCGAGTAAGGAGCGTACTTCCCGCCGCAATCCGGGCCTTCGCTCCATTCACTTCCCAACCAGCGCAGGTCTTCAAACATGGCGGCGACGAACTCCGGGCGGCATCGGTCGGGATCGACGTCTTCGTTGCGCAAGACCAGCGTGCCGCCGAATTGTTTAGCCCGTTCAGCAGCAATCAGAAAGGTACGGGCATGGCCGAGGTGCAGGTATCCAGTGGGAGAAGGGGCAAGACGGCCGCGATATGGCAATGCACCGATCACAGCCGAATTCTAACTTTCAGTGGTTACTGGCCTGAGTGGTTGTGGGTGCCGGAGGTTGCGGCCCGAGGTCATCGCGGTACCCAGCATAGATTAGATCGCCGGTGTACGACGTATCTTTGGCAGCAGTGTAGTGGATATTGGCACGTAGGCCCTGAACGTGGAAGCAAGGCGAGAAGTGGTCGCTTCCCACCCAGAGCGTGTCCGAAAATCCGCCTCTGAAGCCCGGACTCTTGAAGGTTTCTGATTTTCCATTCACGTCCAATGTGATCGCAAAAGAACCCGGCGCGCAGTTCACTGATTTCACAATTCCTTCTGCCACCTCGCCCTTTTGGGAAGAGAGATCAACAGTCAGCAGCTCAGTGTTCCGTTGCGCGGCCGGCACTCTATTCCACAACTCGAGAGCCTCATCGCGGTCGGGTGCTCCCCAGCGGCTAGCTACGTATGCCGCTTCCGTCGCAGCGTCCGCGGGATGATTCATGCGCAGCATGATCCGGCCGGTCAGAATATGATAGCCGGCGCGAAACGGCTCAAGCTGCTCCGCCTTGCGGCTCAACCCCAGTGCAAGCTGCAGGTCGCCTTTCGCAACCGATATCTTGGCCAGTTCGATGTAAGCGGGCGCAAAGTCCGGCTTCGACTGAAGCACTTGTTCCAGAGCCTTCGATTTTGCTTCTTGGTCGGCGGCGGCTGCCGATTGGGAGCTCGGCGAACTCATGGTTTCGGCAAACAGAGCAATGTAGTTCTTTGGGTCCAGCTCGACTGCGGTTGTGAACTCCTTCAAGGCTTCGCTGTCTTTGCCATTATTGAATTGCAAAAAACCATTGTCTTCGTGTGCCAATGAGAGCTTCGGGTCGTCCTTGAGGGCCAATTCGATTTCCTCGCGCGCCTGCTCCCAATGATGAAATCGGATGTGCCATGCTGCCAACTCCGCGTGGGTTTCGGCTTGAGTCATTGCGCGGGATGTGAAGTCGCGCTCCTCCAACCGTTGCGGTTCGGGAAGTACACCTGAAGTGAAGGCAAACTTCTGGATGTACAGGTCGTAGCGGTTCTGAACGTCATCAAACGCGCCGAAGGTTTCGACAAAAGCTTTCTTCTGCTCTACTCCATGTTGTATCTGATTGAAGAAGCGGGTCAGAAGCTGGCCATTCTGCATGCCTGGTCCGAAGGTCAGAAAATGAGTTAGGGCCCACGCCTGCATATAAGAAAGCTGCGTCTTCTCCTGGTCACGGGAAAATACGGAAGTAGAAATAAACTTGGCCAGGGGTATCGAGGTTCTGTCCTGCAGGAACGATACCTTCTGCGCCAGCTTGGGTGGTGCTCCAATAAACATCTTGTCTTTTTCAAATCGCGTGTAGCCATAAAACTCGGCCAAACCTTCATCCAGCCAGTTCGGAAGCCACTGGAAATTGATGTGAAGCAGGCTGTGTATATATTCGTGATAGACCACGTGATAGGTGTCAGGATCAATGCGGTCCGAATTAATGACATCCAGCCGAACGAGCGCGTATTCCCGCTCCCACCCATGCTCAAACATCCCGGCTATTCGCGGCCCAGGATGCGCCCACAATTCAGGGAGTAGTTTCTTTGCGGTGTATTCATCTTTCGGGGCAAGTATTAGCAGAGGAGCAGGAGCATCAAGTTTGAAATTCGGGAATTGAGACGCGAACACGGCGCGCATCAGCTCAAATTCCCGGACCACGTGTCGGCCGTCACGCTCACTGCCATTCGTCATCAGGCGAAAGTGCTGGCTGCGAACTTCAGTCCACGGTTTTTCTTCGGAGAGAAGAAAGCTACAAGAGAGCAGAAGAAACGCGAGAAGCGCACAGCGAGGAGAGTACTTCATCGCGCACATCTTCCAGCAACTCTGGATGGGTGTCAACGAATATTTGGCCTCTCAGGCGAAAGCCTTACGCTGCCGCGATTCTTTTGATCAAGTCTTCCTGTTCGGTGCGGCTCTCGGCACCGATGGTGAATGCGTCAAGCACGCCGAGTGATAGCGCGTAGCGAATGGCTTCGTCCTGCCGATTGCGCATATCGCCTTGGCCGAGAATTTTCATTCCGATTACGGCCTTACCCGAGGCTTTCATCTGTTTCAACACAGAGATGACGGTCGCCGGGTCCGCGTCCATGTGCGAGCCGATCGGATTGATGCGCGCGAGATCGACTTCCACCCACGGCGATGCAGCAGCCGCACGCAGAGCTTCAATCGAATGGCAGGAGCAGCCGTGGGCACGGATGATCCCCTTCTGCTTGGCTTCGGAGAGCACGTCCATCACGCCTTTGTAGCGTTCGGTCCAATCGCCTTCGGTAAGGCAATGCATGAGGAAGACATCGATGTAGTCGGTCCCGAGCTCTTTGCGGAAACGATCGAGATCGGCGCGCATTTCGGCGGGATCGCGTGACCATGACTTCGTCAGCACTGTGACTTGATCGCGCTTCACGTGCTTGAGCGCTTCAGCGACATGAAGATGGCTGCCATAGGCATCGGCAGAGTCGAAGAAGCGCAGGCCATTGTCGTAGCCGTTGAGCAGCAGATCAGAGAGACCCTTTACGCCTAGCGAAGTCTGATGCGAGTGGTGTCCGCTGCCGACGGTGCCTGTCCCCATCGCCAGGCGGCTGGTGCGAATTCCGGTGCTGCCGAGGGTGACGGTGTCAGAGGCGCTGAATTTTTGTGGCAGCTCTGCGGCGAAAACGGAAGCTGTGGTTTCCATCCCAAGCCAGGCGGCGCCAACTCCGTATGCAGCCGTGCTGATGAACTCTCTACGTCTCATGGGAGCCTCCTTCGCTAGCTGAGTTTGCTCTGTGCGAGGTTCCTTTTGTAACCCTGTGCCTTCTGTAGTCATCTTTCAAAAGGCCTTTACCACAAAGAACACAGGGTTACACAGAGACCTTACACAGAGAGAATACGCGGCAAGTATACGCCGGAGATCTGACACCAGAGCACCTTCGCGCTGTTAAACTTCTGTGAGTAGAGTTTGACGGGCGTCGGCGTTTCGGCTTTTGGTCAAGGCACATTGCCCGTCCCCACACCTGAATGATTTCTTCGTCGCTTCAACTCACTCCAATCGAAATGCGGGTGCTCGGATCGCTGATTGAGAAGGACATTACCACGCCGGACTACTATCCGCTTTCGTTAAATGCACTGGTGAACGCATGCAATCAGAAAAACAATCGCGAGCCGGTGATGACCCTCGACGAGGGTTCCGTCCGGGACGCGCTTAGTTCACTACAGGAAAAACGGATGGCGGGTCCGGCCAGCGGCGCCGATAGCCGGGTTACGAAATACGAGCATCGCCTCCAGGAAGTCTTCAATTTCGATCGGCGGGAGATTGCGCTGGTGTGCGTGCTTCTTTTACGTGGTCCGCAAACCCCGGGAGAGCTTCGCGGGCGCGCCGAGCGCATGTATCGATTTGAAACCCTGGACGACGTGCAATCGGGACTGCAGAAACTCATGGATCGCCAGCCTCCGCTGGTGCGAGTTCTGCCACGCCAGCCGGGAACCAAGGAATCGCGATATACACACTTATTCTCCGGCGACTACATTCCTGACACGACAACTGCGCAGGTGAGTTCCCCATCTGACCTTCCGAGGGGAACTGATGAGCAGCGAATCGCCGAACTCGAGGCGAGTGTAGCTTCGCTCAAGTCGGAAGTTGATGAGTTGCGCCGCCAGCTTGCCGAGTTCGCAGGCCAGTTCAAGTAAGTCGAACTGCTGCACAGACTTGCAACCCCTCCGCTGTTACGAAAGTCCCATAATCACCTGGCTTCCGGAACAACTGTTCTGAAGCAGTGTTGAATAGAATTGAATGATATGAAGTTGCAGTTCCAACGAATCAAGTCCTTTGTTTTCTTTACTGCCGTAGTCCTCGGCTTTGGGTGCGGGATCTCGCACGCACAAGCCACTCTTTTGCTCGAGGAACCATACAGCTACGACGGCACCTTCGCGGGAACCGGACATGCCGCGGTGTACCTATCCCGCGTATGTGCGGAAACACCGACGCTGCTTCGCCGGTGCAATTCGGGAGAAACGGGCGTTGTCATCAGCCGCTATCATCACGTTGCCGGGCACGATTGGATAGCCGTTCCGCTGCTTCCTTATTTGTACGCGGTCGAAACCCCTGGCGAAATTCCGCTTTATGCGGACGCGAAATTGGTCGCGTTTCTACGCCACAGATATCTAGAGAAAATCGGAATCACCGACACCGACGCCTACCAGCTAGCAGGTTCTTCCTATGACCGCACGAGCTACGGATTTCGCGTCGAGACCACTCCCGAGCAGGATGACAGACTCATTGCCTGGTTGAACGCTGAGGACAACAGCGATTCATACCAACTGCTCAAGCGCAACTGCGCCGATTTCGTGAAGCAGATCATCAACTTTTATTATCCCCACGCCGTTCACCGCAGCATTATTGCCGACCTCGGCGTGACGACTCCTAAGCAGACTGCGAAGACCCTGGTGCACTCGGCTAAGCACCATCCGGAGATGCAGCTCACGGCATTCATTATTCCGCAGGTGCCCGGCCTGAAGCCGAGCAAGCCAGTGCACGGCGTGATCGAATCCCTCGTGCTCGCAAAGAAATATGTCACGCCAGTTCTGCTCTTCCATCCATTTGTGGTCGGGACAGTGGAGGCTGCGTATTGGGCCGGCTGGCGCTTCAATCCCGCGAAGGGGGCGTTGATTTTTGATCCGGTCTATGGGCTTGAAAAACCGCTCACTCCGGACGAGCGCCGCTGGTATGAGAAATCGCTGGTTGCGATGAAAAAGGAGACGGTTGAGTCCGAGCCGCTGCCGAACTGGAAGAAATTCGCCGCTCGTACTCAGCCGCAACTTGACGCTGCCGGACTTCCGATCCTGCAGGTCAACTCGGAAGACGAAGGCTCACAAATCGGGATTTGTCGCGAAAATGCAATGCGCATGATCGCGCAACCGCAGTTGATTCAGGATCTCATGTTCGCCCGTCTGGAGCAGGAACTGAAGCCGTCAAAGCCGGCCCATATTTCCGCCAGGCAGGTTCAAAGCGATTGGAAGCTGCTGGAGCAGGCGAATAAGGCGAGCGAAGCCGCGCTAGCGGCAACGCCTGGCGGAACGGACTGAATTCTAGTTGCCGGAATTCTTGAGAATCAAGCGGTCCAGAATTTCCTCTCCAGCGTTTTGCTGAAGCGCGCGGAAAGCCGGCTCATCATAGAAGCGTACGCCCAGTTCCGGTTGAGCCGGGGCGAGCACGGCAGATTTCTGCTCCATGTCGCGCGTGGCGCTGATCAACTTCGCAGCGGTGTCCTGGTCGAAACTCTCAGAGACGAGCACGGTGTTGTCCTTCCACAAATCGACCATCACTGGCCCTTCTTCGGTCGTTACCAGAACCGAGGAGATAGGGCAATCCGACGTAGAGCAGCCAAGGTTGCCATCAAAGCTCGCGGACTGATAGCGTCGCAAAGTGCCGTTTGCGTAAAAACGAGCAAACCGCCGGGCGGCCTCCGCCGTGCTCCAACGTGAAACATAAAGCAGTTTGAGCTGCGGAACGTTCGCCGGAGCATTGGATTTCGGCCGCACCGCAATATAGCTTCCGCCCCGCCAGCTCTTCGAGAGATCGTCGGCCAAAGTTCGGGTGCCCAGTTGCCAGAGCAAGGCGCGCACATCGAGTTCCCCCATGCTCCCTGAGTCGTATTCTTCATAGCCATCGCCGAGAATCGACTTCACACTTGGCACGAGCAACGGCGCGACATTCTGGCCTTCGAGGTATGCCTTCGGCTGAATAATGTCGTGAGTCGAAGTTGGAGGATGAGTGAACACTTCGCTGAAGGCCAGCTTCTTTCCACCGGATTGCAGCAGTTCATTTTCGAACATCAGACCTTCGCGATATGGAAACGTGCCCCATTCGCGCAGGATCATCGGCGCGTCGTGCATCAATTGCGAATCGACCGCGTATTTCACCGCCGGATCCTCCATGCGATAAACGATCCCAGGCGTGTTCTCGACACTGCGCCCCACGCGAGCAAGCAAGTAATCAATAAAAACAATCGTGGCCTGGCCCTCAACTACCGCGCGCCGCGTCGCGTCATTTTCGTCGGTACCGCCCGCTTCTCGCAGCCAGTTGCGGAGGTCATAGTTTTGGTCCTGCAGCGCATGAGTGAGTTCGTGGGCCAAAATTGCTTCCTGTTGCTCCACTGGAATTGTGTTGAGCATGGAAATTGTTTTGGTATCGTCGTCGTAATAAGCGGCGATGTCTTTGCGCTGGGCTCTTACCAGAAATTCTTTGAGGTCGAAATCTCGCGGCAGCAGACCGAACTTCTTCATTGTGAGTTCCGAGCGCCCGAAGCGGTCGGCGTAGTCCTTTTTCGATAGATTCTCGCGCGCGGATTGCTCAAGTTCGTCGGGGTTGATCATGCGGCGCTTTACCGGCGAATGCAGCGGGAAGCCGGTATCTTCCGAAGCGAATTTCGTGATGCGATCGACCGCGGCGAAAAGCTTGCTGGCGTCCGCCTCCGTCATCTGCACTTCTTCGGAGTGGTCTTTGCGGAGCTTGCGGGCCTGATCGGCCAGGCTCACGCTGGAATCTTGAGTGTCCTGACTGCTGGTGGAGTTCGCCAGGCTACCGGGAATCGGGTCGGACTGCTGGGCCGCGCTAAGGCACACGCATATTACAGCCAGCAAGAGCAGATGGAAACAGGCTTTCATAGTCAATCTGCCAAAAAGGCAGTCTTTAATTATGGTCATCGCTTGAGTTCGGAAGGCGTCAAAAGCGGATGCGGAGGCTTACGGAAGTAATTGCAAGCTAAATAGCGCCTTCTATTGTATTTACTGAATGCGGCGCTGCCATTGCGTGCTAACATGAACACCCATTTCACATCGGAGCAGGATATTCATGCGCAGAATTTGCTGTTATCTGGCTGGAATTCTTACTACTCTGGCCTTTTACTCCTCGATTGCCGCCGCGAATGACATTGATGCATGTAAGCTCGTGACCAAAGCTGAAGCTGAGGCGGTCATGGGCGAGAAGTTGAAAGATCCAGAATCAGGCCCGGCTTCTACAGCCGGTGGCACAATTTGCCGGTATGGGTCGCCCGATTCGATGTCGGCGAAAAATGTGACCATCCGCGTGGAATCGCCGAATTTCAATTGGGCCAAATACAAGGAAGACAGGCGTATCGAAGGCGAGCGGATGCAGCCGAAACGCGGGCGCATCCGGCAGGTGCCCGGCTTAGGCAAAGACGCATATTTCGCCCGGCATGTGCTGCACGTGCTCACTGACCACGGCATCTTGACGGTTATAGTTTTTAAGAATCCGGCAGACGCGGCAGCCGGTGAAGAGACCGAGACTAAGACAGAAGCAGCAGAAAAAACGCTGGCCGAGAAGGCTGTACCAAGAATGTAGGAGAAAGTACAACTAGCTCGCAACGCTGGACGGCGCGCTCACTGCTTCCTTGTGCGGATGACTCGCCGCCTCCGCACGAGCGAGATCTAAATCACGTTGCAAAGTGTCGAGCACATTGCTGGGCAGCTCTTCTTCCCACTCGTCCTGCTCCGCATCACTCCAGTGGCCGTTCAGGCGGATAGTGTCGTCGAGGTCTTCTGGGAATGCCTGCCGATACCCGCCTTCGCGGATCAGCGTATCGCCGAGCTTGCGGCCGGTTGCGGCGTCGTAGATCCTTCTTGCCGCTGCGCCGTTCGAATTCACATAGCTGAGAAAAACTTCGCCCTGGTCGCCGAATTCGCCGCGATAGTACCAGGCCAGACTGGCGTCGATCTTGGGATGCGCGCGCTTGCGGCCGGCCTTTTCAACGCGCTGCTCCGTGGGGGCTTCCTTCGAAGGATCAAAGTAGAGAATCCGCTGGCAGGAGTCACAGTAGATCAGCTTGCCGCCGCGGACTTCATTGTAAATCTGGGGGCGCAGAACAACCGAACATCCACTGCATTTCTGGTCGCGAACCTCGGCGATGCCCGATCCGCGAAATTTCGAAACCCGCTCGTAGTGCTGCAAGAGATCAGGATCGACCGCCGCGCGCGCGGAGTTGCGCTTTGCAGTCCACTCGGCGAGTTCCTTTTCGTCTTTTGCGGTCTGCTCGCGTGCAACGTTCTTCTCTTTTTCGATCTCGGCAGTTTCGGCCTTGAGGTCGGCTTCGGCGGCTTTCACTTCCTTTTCGCGAGACTCGGCGTTAACCATCAGCTCGAGAATCTTGTCTTCGTTCGCGCCAATCTCCTGCTCGGCAAACTGAATTTCATGCAGCAGAGCTTTGTATTGCTCGTTGGTTTTAACGTCGAGCGACTGGTCGCGATATTTGGAGATTTTCCCTCGCAGATCGTTAATCGCGGTTTCGTACTTGCGCCGTGATGCTTCGTCGCCCTTGATCGCAGCTTTCGCCTTTTCGAGGACGGCTTTGGTTCCCGCCAATTTTTCTTCGATTACGGCCACCCGCCTGGGGAGTTCGGCGATTTCGGCCTTCAGCCGCTGAATTTCGCGGTCGGTACGCTGGAGTGAGATTAAATGCTCAATTTCAGGGGACATCGGGAGTGTCTG